>NZ_JBDTEM010000075.1:0-10437 GCF_039922535.1 Rhodoferax sp.
GGACATGTTCACGCCCTACGCAGCCGCCCCGCTGTAAAGCAGGCTGCCAGGCCCCCCTGCACCGCCATTGGGACGGACAGGGGGTGTGCCATTTTGAAACCTTGATATTGGAGTGGCCACATGGCACGAATCATTGGCGGCGTAGCCGTCTCGCATACCCCCACCATCGGCTTCGCGTTTGACCGCGACAAGCAGGCCGACCCGGTGTGGGCACCCATCTTCGAGGCGATGGAGCCCGTCAAGCAATGGCTGGCGGCGGCCAAGCCGGACGTGGTGGTGGTGACCTACAACGACCACGTGACCTCGTTCTTTTTCGACCACTATTCGGCCTTTGCGCTGGGTATTGGCGAGCGCTACGAGGTGGCCGACGAGGGCGGTGGTGCCCGTGATTTACCCGGTATCCACGGCCACCCCGCGCTGGCCGCGCACATCGGCCAGTCGCTGATGGCCGATGAATTCGACATGTCTTTCTTCCAGGACAAACCGCTGGACCACGGCTGCTTTTCGCCGCTGTCGGTGCTGTGGGAGCACGAGCATGGCTGGCCGGTCAGCATGGTGCCGCTGCAAATGGGCGTGTTGCAGTTTCCGCTGCCCAGCGCGCGGCGTTTTTACAAGCTGGGCCAGGGCCTGCGCCGGGCGATTGAGAGCTACCCCGAAGACCTGCGCGTGGTGATCGTCGCCACCGGTGGCCTGTCGCACCAGGTGCACGGCGAGCGCGCGGGCTTCAACAACACGCCCTGGGACATGCAGTTTCTGGAGCTGTTTGAAAACGACCCCGAGCGCCTGGCCTCCCTGACCCACGCCGAACTGGCCACGCTGGGCGGCATGGAAGGCGCGGAGGTGATGATGTGGCTGACCATGCGCGGAGCGCTGTCGTCCCAGGTGCGTAAGCTGCACCAGGCCTACTATTTGCCGTCCATGACCGGCATTGCGGCGGTGGTCTACGAGAACCTAGCCGGCCCGGTGATTGCGGGCGAGGTCGAGCGGCACCGCGCCGCCATGGCCCTGCAAATGGCCGGTGCCGAGCAGTTGCAAGGCTGCTATCCGTTCAACTTTGCGCGCAGCGTGAAAACCCTGCGGCTGAACCGCTTCCTGCGTGACATGGCCGAGCCCGCGCACCGCCAGCGATTCCTGGCCGACGGCCCCGTCTACATGCGCGAAAAAGGCCTGAACGACGAAGAGTGCGACCTGCTGGCCCGGCGCGACTGGCGCGGCCTGATCCATTACGGCGCGATCTTCTTCGGGCTGGAAAAGCTGGGCGCGGTGCTGGGCGTGTCCAACCTGCACATCTACGCCGCCATGCGCGGCGAGACGCTGGAAGTCTTCCAGCAAACCCGCAACGCCCCCAACGCCCTGTACTCGGTGGCGGGCACCGGCGGTGCGGCACCCGCCTGGGGTGCACCCAAGCCTGCCGCTTAAAAATTTATATAAAAAAGGTCTCCAGCGCAGCTAGCACCTGCGCTGGAAGCTACTGAATTAGGAGCATTTGTGTTGCTGCGAAGGCGCACGTGCGCCTAACCCTGGCCTGCGCATTGCGCAGACTATTCCCACCACCCAGAGTCCCTGGAGACATACATGAAGAAAACCACAACCCGCCTCACGCTCACCGCCTTTGCCGCGCTCAGCGCCTTGGCCGCTACCGGCGCGGCCCAGGCCCAGAGCGTCAACCTCTACGGCATCATCGACGCAGGCATCGAGACGGTCAGCAACACCGCCGCCGGCAACCTCACCCGTATGCCCACCAATTCCGGTATCACCGCCTCGCGCGTCGGCATGCGCGGCAAAGAAGACCTGGGCGCGGGTTTGTCCGCCGTGTTTACGCTAGAGATGGGCATCGGTGCCGACACCGGGGCTTCCTTGCAAGGTAGCCGCCTGTTTGGCCGCCAGTCGTACGTCGGTCTGAGCGGCGACTGGGGTGCCGTCACCTTGGGCCGCCAGTACAGCATGCTGTTCTGGTCGCTGCTGGATGCCGACATCGTGGGCCCCAGCGTGTTTGGCTTGGGATCGCTGGACTCCTACATCCCCAATGCCCGCCACGACAACGCCGTCGCCTACCGCGGCAAATTTGATGCCCTCAGCCTGGGTGCCAGCTACAGCCTGGGCCGCGATACGGCCACGGCAACGCCCCTCAACCCTGGGGCCACCAACTGCGCGGGTGAAAGCGCCAGCGATGCCCAGGCCTGCCGCGCCTGGTCGCTGCTGGCCAAGTACGACACGTCCACCTGGGGTGCTGCTTTGGGCTACGACCTGCAGCACGGCCGCACGCTCACCAGCGCCACCGATAGCGTGTTTAACGGCCTGAACAGCAGCGCCACCACCGATGCCCGCCTGTCCGTCAACGGCTACGCCAAGTTCGGCGATGCCAAGTTGGCGGCAGGCGTGATCCGGCGCAACAACGAAGGCAGCACCACCAAACCCAAGAGCGATCTGTGGTACCTGGCCGCGTCCTACGCCATCAGCCCGGCCTGGACGGTGGACGGCACGGTCGCCCGCCTGGCCTACAAGGACTATGCCAACTCCGACTCCACCCTGGTCGCCGTGCGGGCGCTGTACAAATTGTCCAAGCGCACCACCGTGTACGGCCAGTTGGGCCACATCAGCAACCAGAGCCTGGCGGCGGTGTCGGTCAGCGGCGGGGCTGCCGGCAGCAACCCGCTGGCAGGCGGCAGCCAGACCGGCACCATGTTCGGCATCAACCACGCCTTCTAAAGACCCAGCGCTGGCGCCCCTCGCACCGGTCTGAAAAGCCGATGCCTAGCGTTGTGGCCTATCGCTGCGGCCGCGGCGCTGGCCATGCTCTTCAAACGGATGCGCGGGCGGGTGCCCGGTCGCAACCCGGTCAGGCCGCCCGGTGCCCCAGCGTAAACGCCTCCTCAAACACCGAGTACCCCGCCCAGTCGCTGTGCGCAAATGCCAGGCGCTGCGGTTTTTGTAGCTGCCCACGCAGGTGCAATCTGCGCTGGAGGCCGATTTGGCTTGAAACTGCGGGCGTGGGGATGGCCATGGCGTGGCCGTAGCGGGTGATGTCCATGCGGGTGGTTTTGGCCGCCAGGTCGGGGTGGGCCACGGCCAGCTCGGCCAGGATGTCGTCGCGCCACGCCGACCACGGTTTCTCCAGCAGCAGGCGCCGTCCTTGGGGCACATCGCCCAGCGCCCGGTAGTAGCTCAGCACCGTGGCACCGGGCACAGGCAGCAGGCTTTGGTGCATGGCATCCACGTAACCCAATCCCGGCGCGTTGTACAGCACGTTGTCCCAACTCGGCGCGGGGCCGGGCCGGTCGTGCAGGGGCTTGTCGATGTGGATGTTGGCCACCAGCCAGGGGGCGTAGGTGGTGCGGGCGGCGGCCTGTGTCAGAAAGTCCGGCGGGTTCTGCACCACGCGCGCGGCGATGAACACCGGCAGGGCGACGATGGCGCGGCTGGCCTGCCAGCGTTCTACCGTCTGCGTGGCGGTGTTGAAAGCATCCACCTCCACGCCGTGGCGGGTTTCGGCGATGCGCACTACCACCTGCCCGGTGTGCAGCCGGTCACCCAGCGGCGCGGCCAGGCGGCGGGTCAGCCAGGCATTGCCTTCGGGCCAGGTCAGCACGTTGTCGCGTTCGCCGTTGTCTGCGCCCGGCGCGTGGAAACCGTGGCGGCTGGCGAAGTAGTGGATGCCCGCCCAGGCCGACACCGTGGCCGTGCCCGCGCCAACATCGTCGCGGCAGCAGTAGTCCAGGTACCAGCGCAGGTGCGGGTCATCCAAACCCTGCTGGTTTAGGTATGCTGCGAAAGTGATAGCTGCCAGCGCAAGTTGTACCTGCGCCAGAGGCCGATTTGACATGGGAATCGTCCAGTGGGCCTGTTGGCGTAGTTGTTCCACCAGCATCGCAAACTTCTGGTACTGCGCCAGGGTGCCCGCGCCCACACCCTGCACCGGCAACAACCCGTCTTGCCACGTGCCGTTGAAGAACAAACGCTCTTGCGGGCTGTGGCACAGGTGGCGCTCGTCGTACTCCCAGCGGCCCGCCACGCGCTGGCGCAGGCCCAGCTCTTCCAGCAGATTTTGTACATCCGGCGCGTCGTCGCTGGGCACCGGCAGGTAGTGCGCGCCCAGCGGGCAGGCAATGCCGTTCACCGCGCCGCCCCGGCTGTTGCCGCCTGCGCTGTCTTCCAGCTCCAGCAGGGCGAAGTCTTCCACGCCCTTCAGCCGCAAAGCCCGCGCCGCCGCCAGCCCGGCCACGCCGCCCCCGGCGATCAGCACGTCGGTGCGGCGGGTGACGCTGGGCGCAGGCCAGGTGCGCGCCTCTCGCAGCAGGTGGCCGCGTTCTACCGCGATACCGGTGAAGCCGCCGACGATTTCACGGGCAGGTGCGCAGCCCAGCAAGGGCAGGGTGGTGGTGGCGAGGAAATGGCGGCGGTGCATGGAGGGGGTGGGATTGCGGCGGCCAGTATAGGCAGCACCCGTTCGGAACTATCTCTCACAGCAGCACTCCCATCGCCCCATGACCCGCCGCAATTTCTTCCAAACCGCCCTGGCCTTGATCGCCGCCCACCCTTTGGCCCAGGCGGCTGCCGCCTCCGCCCAGCCGCCTGCGCGCGGCAAGATGCCGGTGGTGTTTATCGGCCATGGTTCGCCCATGAACGCGCTGCGCGACACGCCGTTTACCCGCCACCTGGCCCAGCTGGGGCGCGATTTGCCGCGCCCACGGGCGATCTTGGTGGTGTCGGCGCACTGGGCGGCCGAGCAGCCCATGCTCAGCTCTACGGCCCAGCCGGAGACGATTTACGACTTTGGCGGTTTCCCCCAAGCCCTGTACCAGGTGCGTTATCCCAGCCCCGGCCAGCCCGCGCTGGCCCAGCAGCTCGCCCGCACTCTGTCGCATGCGGCGGTGGACACCCAGCGCGGCCTGGACCATGGTGCCTGGACGGTGTTGCACCACCTGTATCCCAAAGCCGACATTCCGGTCATCCAACTGGCCATGGCTGCCCGCATCCGCATGGACGAGCACGTCGCCCTGGGCGCCCAGTTACAGGCGCTGCGGTCAGAGGGCGTACTGGTGCTGGCCAGCGGCAACATCGTGCACAACCTGCGCCTGGCCACCGATGCGCCCGAAACGCCTGTCTACGATTGGGCGCAGGAGTTCGACGGCATGACCGCCCTGGCCTTGCGCCAGCGCGACGTGCCGACCCTGCTGGCGCAAGACAAGGCCAAGCACCCCCTGTGGCGCATGGCCCATCCCAGCATCGAGCATTACGTGCCCCTTTTGTACGCCCTGGGTGCCAGCACCGAAACCGACCCCGTCAGCTTCCCATTCCAGGGCTTTGAAGAGGCCACGCTGTCGATGCGCTCGGTACGGTTTGGGTAGGCTTGGCAAAGCGCCGGCCCCCATCATTTAGGCAACAAGGCAGTCCCGGCTACGCCGTGACCGTTCAAGGGTTGCTGGTTTTGTAGTCGGCAATGGCCTTGGCGAGGTCTGCGTACTCTTCGCAGCTTTGGTTGCCGCAAATTTTTTCCAATGCGGCGAGCTGCTTTTGGGCTTCGGCCGGCTGTTTGTCCATCAGATAGGCCTCGCCCAGGTATTCGTGCGCGCCGCGGTGTTGGGGGTTGATCTCCAACGCGGTTTTGTAGTGCGCGAAGGCTTGCGGCAGCTGGGGCGGGCTGCTTTTGCGGGCGGTGTAGCCCAGCAGGTTGTGGATGTCGGCGTTGCGCGGCTCGTCGCGCAGCGCGGCATTGAGCTCGGTTTGCGCGCGGCGCCAATCCTTGACCTGGATGGCTTTTTGGGCGCTTTGCAGGCGCTCGTTCACGCTGGGCGTGGGGGTGGTGTCTTTGGCTTGCGCGCCGCCGCAGGCGAGCAGGCAGGTGGCTGCCAGGGTGTAGATCCATGGTCGCATAGAGGTCTCCTGTGGAATGCAAGGCATGCGAGGAATCTGCCCCTCGCCAGTGCGTGAACTGGCATTTTCTACGCTCTGCATGACCCTGTCAGCCGCGGTCTTTTTCTGGAGGCTAGGCGGCCGCCAACATGTCCTTCTGCACCCGCTCCAGGTGCTGCCGCACGTAGAAGCCAGCTGCCTCTTGGTTGCCCGTGGCGATGGCTTCATAGATGAGCCGGTGCTCGTACACGTACAGCCGCGCCCGGGCCGGGTCGTGGATGCCGTGGTCGCGCAGCTGGCGCCACAGGGGTTCGTCTACCGCCGCGGCCACCACCTGGGCGATGGCCGCCATCACCGGGTTGCCGCTCATGTGGGCAATGCGCTGGTGGAACTGGCGGTCGGCCTCGTTCCAGGCGCGGCGCTGCACGGGGTCGCCCAGGTCGCTGGTGCTTTCCATGTGGTCCAGCAGGCGCTCCATTTCAGGGTCGCGGCCACCGACAGCAGCGGCAAACTGCGCCACCAGCGGCTCGATGGCCAGGCGCGCGGCCAGGGTGGATAGCGGGCTGGTGTCGGCGTGGGCTGGGCCGCTGGCCGGGCTGCGCATCACCTCCAGCGCGGTTTCGCGCACAAAGGAGCCCGCGTTGGGCTTGGTCTGCACCACGCCCTGGTTGACCAGTTCGCCCATGGCTTCACGCACCGTGGCGCGGCCTACGCCCAGGGTGGTGGCCAGATCGCGTTCGGCGGGCAGGCGCGAGCCGGGCTGGTAGGTGCCGTCCTGGATGGATTTTTTTAACCGGTCGGCCACCAGCTCGTACAGCTGCGGCACGCGCAGCGGTGGCTGGATGGTTTCGGTGGACGTGGGGTTTTTCATAAAGTGGAGCTATTTTAGAACCAGTTTGGTTAAAATAAAACCAGATGTGGTGCCCAGCCTTGGCAACCACATCGCAGTTTTCCCCATCCTTTTTCTGGAAACCGCCATGTTGAATTTGGTCCGTACCCTGCACACCGTGGACGCGCATACCGGTGGCGAGCCGCTGCGTATTTTGTTGTCTGGCATGCCGCCCGTGCCGGGCACCACCATCCTGGCGCAGCGCGCCTGGCTCAAGGCCCACCGCGACGAACTGCGCCAGTTTCTGATGAACGAGCCGCGCGGCCATGCCGACATGTACGGTGCCTACCTGCTGCCGCCCACCACACCTGCCGCCGATTTCGGGGTCATCTTCATCCACAACGAGGGCTACAGCGACATGTGCGGCCACGGCATCATCGCCCTGGGCAAGGTGCTGGTGGAGCTGGGCCATGTGGAGCGCACCATGCCGCTGACGCGCATTGGTTTTGATGCCCCGGCGGGCTTTATCGAAGCCTTTGTGGAGTGGGACGGCCAGCGCGCGGGCAAGGTGACCTTCAAGAACGTACCGGCCTTCATCTACCTGCGCGATCTGGAGGTGGACACCCCCAGCTTTGGCAAGCTGCGCGGCGACATCGTGTTTGGCGGGGCGTTTTATTACTACCTCAATGCCGAGCAGGCCGGCCTGACGGTGAAGCCGGAACTGGTTCGCCAATTGATCCAGCTGGGGGCCGAAACCAAGGCGGCGGTCATCGCCCTGGTGAAGATCCAGCACCCGCTGGAGCCGGGACTGGACCAGCTCTACGGCAGCATCATCGACAGCGTACCTAACTGCGCCGGGGTAGACCAGTCCAACGTCTGCGTGTTTGCCGACCGCGAGGTCGACCGCTCGCCCACCGGCACCGGCACCTCGGGCCGGGCGGCGCAGTTGTTTCTGCGCGGGCAATTGCCGCTAGGGCAAACCTATGTGAACGGCAGCATCGTGGGTAGCCAATTCGAGGTCAAGGTCACGCAGGCGGTAAAAGTGGGCGACTTCGACGGCGCGCTGACCGAAGTCACGGGCAGCGCGCACATCATGGGTTTCAACCAGTGGGTGCTGGAAGATTCCGACCCCATGCCCACCGGCTTCTTTCTCCGCTAAAGGTGGCTATGCAAATCCTTAATGCCGAACAGACCGCCCGAGCCTTGCCCTACGCGCAGCTCGTACCCGCCGTGGCCCAGGCTGCGCGGGAGCTGGCACAGCAGCAGATCCAGGCCCCCGAGCGCCTAGTCGTGCCCATGGCCGAGGGCGGCGTGCTGCTGGCCATGCCCGCCGTGGCCCACGACCTCAGCGTCACCAAGCTGGTCACTGTGCACCCGCGCAATGCCGCGCACGGCCTGCCAGTCATCCAGGGCGAGGTGGTGGTGATGGACACCGCCACCGGCCGCCGCCTGGCCTTGCTGGACGGCCCCACCGTCACCGCACGCCGCACCGCTGCCGTTACGCTGCTGGGCATCCAGATGCTGGCCGTGCAAAAGCCCAAGTCTGCCTTGTTGATCGGCACCGGTGCCCAGGCCGCCGCCCACGCCGATGCGCTGGTGGAGCACCTGGGTATTGCCCAATTTTGGGTGGCGAGCCGCAGCCTGGCATCGGCACAGGCGTTTTGCACGGCGCTGCAGATGCGACATTCGCAGGTCCATGCCGTGGCGTTGCTGGTGGACGATCTGGAACATGCTTTGCCGACCACCGACTTGGTGCTGGCCCTGACGACCTCGCGCACGCCGGTGATTCCCGCCCACATCGCCGCCCACACCCTGGCCATCGGCGTGGGGGCGTTCAAACCCGACATGGCGGAATTTCCCCCGGCCCTGCTGCACAGCCGCCAGATCGTGGTGGACGACCTGGGCGGCGCCCGGCACGAAGCGGGCGACCTGCTACAAGCCAAAGTGGACTGGGCCCAGGTGCGCAGCCTGGCATCGGTGCTGGCCGCGCCAATACCGTCGTCCGCGCTGGCCCCGGTGTTCAAAACCGTGGGCCAGGCGGCGTGGGATTTGGCCGCAGCGCGGGTGGTGATCGCCAGCCTCTAGCGCGCTACCACCTTGCCCCATTCCGCCTCGTACGTCGTCACCAGCACCTGGTTCGACAGCCGGTTGATCTCGGTGGGTACGCGGGCCATGTCCAGCGGGAAGTCGAACAGCGCGGGCAGGCTGTGTGGGCTTAAAAAGCGCAGGCCGTCGGGCAGCGTGGTAGGCACGCGGTACGGCCTGCGGCTGGCGATGATGTAGCCCCATTCGCCGAAGCTGGGCACGTGGGCGTGGTAGGGCGTGGCGGTCAGGCCTACGGACTCGATGGTGGTGGCCACGGTCCAGAAGCTTTGGCGGGCCACCAGGGGCGAGGTGGTTTGGATGACGGCGTAGCCGCTGGCCGACAGACGCTGGTCCAGCAGGCTGTAAAACGAATTGGTGTATAGCTTGCCGATGGCAAAGTTGGTCGGGTCGGGGAAGTCCACGATGACCACGTCGAAGGTGTCGGTAGTGGTTTGCAGCCAGTTGAACGCGTCGGTGTTGACGATGTGCACCTTGGGAGACAGCAGCGCGCCGCCGTTGAGCTGCACCAGCGCGGGTTGCGTCTTGAACAGGGTGGTCATGGCTGGGTCCAGCTCGACCAGGGTGATGCTTTCTACGCTGGGGTATTTCAAAATTTCACGTACCGCCATGCCGTCGCCGCCGCCGAGTACTGCTATCTTTTTGGGTGCACCTTGCGCAGACATGACGGGGTGTACCAGCGCTTCGTGGTATCTGTATTCGTCGCGTTGGGCAAACTGCAGATTGCCGTTCAAGAACAGCCTGTAGCCCGCCTTGCCATCGCCTGCGCCATGCGTCACCACGATGCGCTGGTAGGGCGTGGTGGTGGCGATGACCACGCGGTCCTGGTAAAGCTTGTCTTCGGCCCAAGTGGTGATCTGGTCTGCGGCGGCCATGCCTGCGGCCAGCGCGGCCAGCGTGAACAGGCAAGCCAGCGCATGGGCCTTGAATTGGCGCAGGTCGTGCCGAAACAGCCACAGCGCCCACAGCGCCACGGTGGCATTCATCAGGCCAAACAACAGCCCGGTGCGCACCAGGCCCAGGTGCGGCACCAGTAGCAGCGGAAACGCCAGCGACACCGCCAGCGCGCCCAGGTAGTCAAAAGTGAGGACTTGCGACACCAGGTCTTTGAGCGCCACATTGCGCTTGAGAATGCGCATAACCAGCGGAATCTCCAACCCAACCAGCGCGCCCACCAGCAACACCAGCGCATAGAGCAGAAAGCGAAACGATCCCGGTGTGTAGGCATTGGCCAAAAAAAGAACCGCCGGCAGGGTTCCGCCCACTAAGGCCACCATCAGCTCAATGCGCAAAAAATGCGCTGGCAGCTGGCGCTCAAAAAAACGTGACAGCCACGAGCCGATGCCCATGGCAAACAGGTAGGTGCCGATGACAGTGGAGAACTGCAGCACCGAGTCACCCAGCGTGTACGAGGCCAGCGCCCCAGCGGCCAGCTCATACACCAGCCCGCAGGCCGCGATCACAAAGACGCTGGCCAGCAGCGCGACTTCCAGCGGCTGGGCGCGCCGCCCGTTCAGGCCCGGTTGACCTGCTTCGCTTGCGACCGTGTCACTCACCCGTGAATGGCGGCGGCGACGATGATCGAAATGCCCAAACACATCGCGGCCACGACCATGCCCAGCGCGCGATTTTGCTTCTCCACAATTTCTTGC
>NZ_JBDTEM010000076.1:0-4230 GCF_039922535.1 Rhodoferax sp.
GATATCGGCGTGGGCGGCATCTCTGTCACCACCGAGCGACAGAAAAAAGCCTTCTTCAGCACCGCCTACATGGTGAACGGCAAGACGCCCATCGTGCGCTGCGCCGACGTGGCCAAGTTCCAGACCCTGGCCGACATCGACAAGCCCGGGGTGCGCGCCGTGGCCAACCCCGGCGGCAGCAACGAAAAATTTGCCAAAGCCAACTACAAGCAGGCCACCCTGACCATCCACCCGGAAAACCTGACGATTTTTGACGAAGTGCTGCAAGGCCGCGCCGACGTGTTCGTGACCGAGGCCGCCGAAGCCTTGGTGCAACAAAAGCTCAAACCCGGCCTGTGCGCAGTCAACCCCGACAAGCCGCTGCAATACGGCGAAATGGCCTATCTGCTGCCGCGCGGCGACGTGGCCATGAAGGCCTTTGTCGACCAGTGGCTGCACCTGGCCCAGGCGACTGGCGAATACAAGGCGACAACCGACAAATGGTTGCACTAAAAATGGCTGCGCCCAACACCCCACCCGCGCCCGTGGTCTACGGCGAGGGCAGCCGGCCACCGCGGGGCGACTACGCCCGCGACGGCCTGGTGCTGGCCGACTACACCTGCCCGCAAAACTACGCGGCCTACACCGCGCAAGACCACGACACCTACCGCCAGCTGTTCGAGCGCCAGTCAGCGCTGGTGCCGGGTCTGGCCTGCGATGAATTCATCGCCGCCCTGCCCTTGCTGGGCGTGAAGGACAGGATTCCGCGCTTCGAGGAGATCAACGCACGGCTGACTCCGGCCACCGGCTGGGAGGTGGTGGCCGTGCCAGGCTTGATTCCCGAAGTGCCGTTTTTCACGCTGCTGGCGAACCGCAAATTTCCGGTGACCGACTGGATACGCACGCCCGAGGAGATGGACTACATCGTCGAGCCGGATGTGTTCCACGACCTGTTTGGCCATGTGCCGCTGCTGTTCAACCCGGTGTTTGCCGAGCACATGCAGGCCTATGGCGCGGGCGGCCTGAAGGCACACACGCTGGGCGCTTGCGAGCAGCTGTCGCGCCTGTACTGGTACACGATTGAGTTCGGCCTGGTGCGGCAAGCGGACGGCTTGCGGGCCTACGGTGCGGGCATCCTTAGTTCATCGGGAGAACTGCAGCACAGCGTGCGCAGCGCCGAGCCACAGCGCCTGGCACTGGACGTCACGCGCTGCATGCGTACCCGCTACAAAATCGACAGCTACCAGCAGACCTATTTCGCCATCGACAGCTTCCAGCAGCTGTTTGACATGACGGCGCCCGACTTCACCCCGCTGTATGCGCAGGTGCAGACCCTGGGCGAGCTGGCGGCAGATGCCCGGCTGGATAGCGATATTGCTATTAATTAAAGAGCTGCTTGTGCTGGAGGGATAAGCGCCAGCGGCATAAAAAGCCTGTAAAAATAGCCGCATGCCCCAATTCGCCGCCAACCTCAGCATGCTCTACCAAGAGCATGCCTTCCTGGACCGCTTTGCCGCCGCTGCTGCCGACGGCTTTACCGCCGTGGAATACCTGTTCCCCTACCCCTTCTCGGCCAGCGACATCGCCGCGCAACTCCAGCAGCACGGCCTGAAGCAAGTGCTGTTCAACGCGCCGCCGGGCGACTGGGATGCGGGAGAGCGCGGCCTGGCCTGCCTGCCGGGCCGCGAAGCCGAGTTCCGGCAGGGTTTTGCCCAGGCCCTGGATTACGCCCACACCCTGGCCTGCCCACGCATCCATGTAATGGCCGGCCTGCTGCCCGCGGGCAGCAGCCGCGAAAGCCTGCGCCCGCTGTATGAAGCCAACCTGGCCTGGGCTGCGGCGCAGGCGGCCAGCGTCGGCCTGGACGTGCTGATCGAGCCCATCAACACCCGCGACATGCCCGGCTTCTACCTGAACCGCCAGGCCCAGGCCCACGCCACCGTGCAGGCCGTGGGTGCGCCCAATCTGAAAGTGCAGATGGACCTCTACCACTGCCAGGTCATGGAAGGCGACCTGGCGATGAAGCTGCGCCAGTACCTGCCCACCGGCCGCGTCGGCCATATCCAGATTGCGGGCGTGCCGGAGCGCCATGAACCGGATATGGGCGAAATCAACTTCGCCTATGTATTCGCCCTGCTGGACGGCCTGGGCTACACCGGCCACGTGGGCTGCGAATACCGGCCCCGCCGCGGGGCGGTACCCGGTGGCACGTCGGCAGGCCTGGGCTGGTTGCGCCAGGCACAGCAGCTACAAAATAAATAGCTGCCAGCGCAGATGCAATATGCGCTAGAGCCCTAAAAAGCTTAAATCTAGGCGTGCAGCAATTCTAGAAACCGGGCGGCTGCCACGCCCATGGGGCGGTCGCTGCGCACAATGCTGCCGTAGGCCGCCAGCTTGTGGGCTATGGTGTAGGACAGAATTTTCAGCAGGCCGTGTGTCTGGTAGCGGCTGGCGCTGGACTCGGGGATCACCGCAATCATCTGGGTTTTGAAGATCAGATTCGTCGTCGTCAGGATCGACGATGTCTCGATCAGGCCGCGGTGGAAGGTGGTGTGGTGGTCACGAAACTCCTGCTCCAGCACCTCGCGCATCGGGCTGCCATGGGGCTGCAGAATCCACGGAAACTGCAGCATGTCGTCAAACGACACGCTGGGTTTATCGGCCAGCGGATGGTCCACGGCCACCACCACCGACAACGGCTCCTCGCCGATCGGCCGAAAGTGGTGGTTCTGCCGCGCCGGGCCCAGCATGCGGCCAATCACCACGTCCAGCGCGCCTTCACGCATCTGCTCTACCAGCCGGTCGCTGGTGTCCACCGATATCTCGATGGAGAGCAGCGGGTACTCCTCTTTCAGGCGGATCAGGCTATCGGTCAGCAGCACTGGCGACGCGGCCATGATGCTGCCAATGAAGAGTTTGCCGGCCCCGCCCAGGCGCAGCTCCTGCAGCTCGCGGCTCAAAGCCTCCATCGTGCCGCGCATGCCGCGAAAAGTATTCGTTACCGCCTGCCCGGCCGGGTTCAGCTGCAGGCCACGGCCGACCCGGTCAAACAGCGGCTGGCCCAGCGCGTCCTCCAGCTCGTGCAGCATCTTGGTGGCGGCAGGCTGGGTCATGCCCATCTGCTGCGACGCCGCGTGCAAGGTGCGGTGCTCGTCAATCGCCAGCAGCAAGGCCACTTGGCGCATGCGCAAGCGGTTCAGAAGCTGGGTAGTTGTGTCAGTCATTTGATAACCCCAGGCAATCAATACATCAAATACTTTCACTATACGGGAATCAATGGGCTTCCTAAGATACGCTCCACCCCAACGCATTGCGAAGACTTTGCGACCGGAGACAAGCCCCCTGTTATGACCAGCCCGTCTGGTGGTAAATGGATGCTTGCGTCCGGTTGGAACCCACCTACTGGATGCCACTATGCAGACTGCAACCCAACCTGTCGTAGCCCTCACCCTGGGCGACCCCGCGGGCATCGGCCCGGAGCTGATCGCCCGTCTGCTCGGCCAGACCGATGCCACGGCGCACGCCAACATCGTCCTGGTCGGCGATGCCTGGCTCTGGGCCGATGGCCAAAAGATCGCCGGTGTGCAGGTCGCCACCCAAGCGGTCAGCAACTTTGCCGAAGTGCGGGCCCGGGCCGACACCTCCCTGCCCGCCTGGCTGCCGATGGACACCGTGGCCGCCGCGCAGGTGGTGCGCAGCCAGGCCCAGGCCATCGGCGGGGCCTCGGTACTGCAAGTGCTCAATGCCTGCATGGATGCCACCCAGCGTGGCGAGGTGGATGCGATCTGCTTTGCACCGCTGAACAAATTCGCCATGAAGCAAGGTGGCCTCAAGCACGAGGACGAGCTGCACCACTTTGCCGAGTACCTGGGCGTGAAGAGCTACTTCTGCGAATTCAACACGCTGGGCGATTTGTGGACCTCGCGCGTGTCGTCGCACATCCCACTCAAGGATGCTGCCAGCTACCTGACGCAAGAGCGCATCCAGCAGGCAGCGACCCTGATCTACCGCTCGCTGCAGGCCAGCGGCATTGCTGCGCCTAAAGTGGCGGTGGCGGCCTTCAACCCGCACGGTGGCGACGGCGGCACCTGCGGGCGCGAAGAAATCGACACCATCATCCCGGCAGTGGCCGCACTCAAAGCGCAAGGCATCCCGGTGGACGGCCCCTTCCCCGCCGACACCATCTTCCTGAAGGCTCGCGATGGCGAGTACCACGCCATCGTCACCATGTACCACGACCAGGGCCAGATC
>NZ_JBDTEM010000077.1:0-2948 GCF_039922535.1 Rhodoferax sp.
CATAAGAGTCACCTCGAATTAAAAAGAACGATCGTTCGATTTTTATTCTAGGGGCTCTACCCCGCTTCGGCTCTGCTGGTTTGTCCCAACTGGGACAAACCAGGCCTGGGTCAATTTACCGCGTTAACGCGCCGACACCGTCGTCGGCCCCGCGCCGTTGGTCGATGCCGTGCCCACGGACGTCAACGCGCCGCTGGAGCCCACGCTGTACGAGGTCACAGTGGCATCGTTGTAGTTGGTCACATACACATAGCTGCCATCGGGCGAGGTGGAAATGCCGCGCGGATTGGCGCCGGTGGCCACGGTGGCGGTGGGCAAGGCGGTGAGCTTGCCGCTGCTGGTGCTGTACTGCGACACGGTGTTATCACCCGCATTCGTCACGTAGACATAGCGCCCGCTGGGGCTGACCACCAGGTTGTGTGGCGTGGTGCCGGTGCTGACGCTGGTGGGTGACAAGGCCGTGAGCAGGCCGCCGCTGCCTATGCTGAACTGGGCCAGCTTGGCGCTGTTGGCCAGGGTCACGTAGACGTATTTGCTGCTCGGGTCGATGGCCAGATTCACCGGCCCGGTGCCCGAGCTGGTCACGCTCACCGATGCGGGTGTCAGCGCAGTCAACGCGCCACTGCTGCCCACGGCGTACTGCGAAATCGTGTTGCCGCTGCTGTTGGCCACATAGACGTACAGGCCGTCGGGGCTGACGGCCACACCGTAGGGGTTCACGCCTGCGGCCACCGCCGCGGTGGACATCGCCGTCAGCGCGCCGGTGGAGCCGATAGTGAACTGCGACACGCTGGCGTTGCCGTAATTGCTCACATACAGGTACTTGCTGTTGGGGCTGATGGCCAGGCCATAACCCGCGCTTTGGGCCGCGCCCGAACCCACTGCCGTCAACGCGCCGGTGGTACCCGAGATGCTGTAGATGCCGATGGCCGAGCTGTCGAGAAAGCCGACATAGGCAAATTTGCCGTCGGCGCTGGTGCTGAGGCTGGACGGCGAAGAGGACGTTGCCAAAGTGGCCGGGCTTTGCGCCACCAAGGCACCCGTGCTGCCCACGCTGAGCTGGGCCAGATTCATGCCGGTCAGATTGCTGGTGAAGGCGGCGTAGCTGCGGCAATTGACCACCACGCTGGTGACGGTGCTGCCACCGCTACCGCTGGCGTTGGTGGCCACGCAGGTTTGCCCGTCCGGCTGGGTGGCGACGCTGACCGTGTAGTCGCCGGTCATCTGGTCGCTGAAAGTAAAACTGCTGGCACCCGAAGCCACCGCCACGGTGGCGTTGCTGTTCATCAGCACCAGACCGTTGGTGGTCAGGCCTTTGACAGTGCCGCCCAGGGTGTAGGCGGTGCTGCTATCGCTGCCGCCGCCGCAGGCGGCCAGCAAAGAGCACAGTGCGAAGGCGAAAATACTTGGGCGAATGGAGGGCCGAGTGGTCAAGATGGTGCTTTCATGAAAGGTTTATGAAAGCCACCATAGCAGCCGAATATAAAGTTTTCTATCAAAAACCAGCCTGCCCTACCCCGGTAGAAATGGCGCTACACCTCCAGCCATTCGCGGCGCACCGCGGCATGGCTGCGCAACTGCTGCGGCGTGCCGTCGAACACCACGCGCCCACGGCCCACCACCAGAACCCGGTCGGCGATGTCTAGCGCCAACGCCAGCTTTTGCTCCACCAGCAAGATGGCCATGCCCTGGTTTTTTAACTGCTGCAAAGTAGCGGCAACCTGGGCCACCACCTGCGGGGCCAGGCCTTCGGTAGGTTCATCGACCACTAGCAGTTGCGGGTTGCCCATCAGCGCGCGGCCCAGGGCCAGCATTTGCTGTTCGCCACCTGACAGCACGCCGCCGGGGGTGTGCTGGCGGGCCTTCAAATGCGGAAACAGGGTGTAGACCGCATCGAAAGTCCACGGCCCGGTACCTTTTTGCCCCAGCAGCAGGTTCTGCTGCACGCTGAGGCGCGGGAAGATGTCACGGGCTTCGGCAACATAGGCGATGCCCTGCTGGGCGATGGCAAACGGCGGCTGGCCCACCAACTGCTGGCCGCGCCACAGGATGGAGCCCTGGCAGCGCACCAGGCCCAGCAGCGCCTTGGCGGTGGTGGAGCGGCCCGCGCCGTTGCGCCCCAGCAAGGCCACGGTTTCGCCGGGTTGGATCGCAAACGACACGCCGTGCAGCACGGGGGTTGGGCCGTAGAAGGCGCGCAGGTTTTGGACTTGCAGCATCAGGCCACCGTGCCCAGGTAAGCGGCTTGCACCCGCGGATTGGCGCGCACCGCGTCAGGCGTATCCAACGCAATGACCTCACCCGCCACCATTACGGCTATTTTGGCCGCTAGCGCATATACCACCTGCATGTCGTGCTCTATTATCAATAGCGTCTTGTTGTGCGTCACCTCGTGGATGAGTTGCACAAACCGGGCCGCCTCTTGCCCGCCCATGCCCGCCGTGGGCTCGTCCAGCAAAACCACGTTGGCACCGCCCGCGATGGTGATTCCCAGCTCCAGCACGCGCTGCTCGGCATAGGTAAGGTGGGCGGCCAGCACGTCGCGTTTGCCGTCCAGCTGTACCTGGGCCATGACCTGCTCGGCCCGCGCACGCACATCCTGCAAACCGGCCAAGCGCCGCCAAAACGTGTAGCCGTAGCCCCGGCTCCACAGCAGGCTGCAGCGCAGGTTCTCGAACACGCTGAGCTGGGCAAACAGGTTGCTGGTCTGGAAGCTGCGTGACAGGCCTGCGCGGTAGATTTCGAACGGTCTTTTGCCGTGGATGGGCTGGCCGTGCAGCAAAATCTGGCCGCTGCTGGGGGCCGCACGGCCACTGATGAGGTTGAACAGCGTGGACTTGCCCGCACCGTTGGGACCGATTAAGGCTACGCGCTCGCCTGCGGCCACGGCCAGATGGGCACCCCGGATGATCTGCGCCGGGCCGAAGTTTTTGTGCAGGGCGATGAGT
>NZ_JBDTEM010000078.1:0-33940 GCF_039922535.1 Rhodoferax sp.
CCGTTGTGCGTTCGCGGAAATGCCTGCAATTTCAAGCACTTTAGGCTGTTGGGCGGTATGCGGATGCTCTGCACCACCATAGACCTTGAGCTTCTTGATCATGGCGTAACCGAGCGGGCCTTTGGGCAACATGCCCTTGACGGCCTTCTCGAGCGCGCGACCCGGGAAACGGGACTGCATGTCTTTGAAGTTGATGGACGAAATGCCACCGGGGTAGCCGGAATGGCTGTAATAGATCTTGTCGGTCGACTTGGCGCCGGTGACACGCAGCTTGGCTGCATTGATGATGACGATGTAGTCACCGGTATCGACGTGAGGCGTATAAATGGCCTTGTGTTTGCCGCGCAAACGGAGAGCAACTTCGCTGGCTACTCGTCCGAGGACCTTGTCGGTCGCGTCAATCACAAACCACTCATGCACTACGTCAGCGGGTTTGGCGCTGAAAGTTTTGGTCATGAATTTTCTCTTTAAAAGAATGGTTTGGCCAACCCAAGAGGTTGGCGTTCTAGCAACCCTTTTCCACGGTCGGCGTCTCTCTAGTGGAGATCTCTTAGGTGGGTTTTCAAGCTTCGTCGCGGGGCTAGCTAAACGCTGCGAAGCCTTTGATTATACAAAGTTGTCGGCCACGCTGTCAATTTGGCTGTTAACGCTGCCTTTGTTGCTGGGCCAGCAACCGCTGCGTGTTCTCTTTGCAGACTGGCAATTCGGCAAATTCTGGCTTTTGGCATTCCCGGTACAGACACATGGGGCGGGTCAAAAAATTATTGTCGGTGCACAAAAACACCGAAACACTCCCGGCCAAAGCGGTGCGCTGAGGCGGCTCCACATGGGCAGAAAGCCCATCCCCTGGCGGAGTTGTTGACGAGTAGGCATTTTTCTCTTTGGCCGAAATAACTTTTTTGCGCGGCGACGCAGGGCGGGCCTCTGCTGGAATTGCAGCGGGCACCACCGGCTCTGCGACGACCTCGGCAGTGACCGCTGGTGAAACAAGTGTTGGCGTAGCAAGCACCATTGGAGAGGTCGGTGCTTCGGTCAGCCTGGACACCTCGGATGACGGCCTCCACACCGCCAGTCCCACACCGGCCACCAGTGCCAGCAATGCCACAAGCGCCCAAACTCTGCGCCTGCGTGAATGCACTTGGTCACGTACCACCAGCACCGTGCCCACCAACTCCGCGTGCCCACCCACCGACGGCCGAGGCGGATAGACGAAATGCGTGGGCAACTCGGCCAAATCCAGGGGCTCTGGCCGTGCCCGCTCTTGTGGCGCAAGCTGCCAGCCCTGCCCCATCTCGGTGCGCCAGTCAAACTGCGTCATTTCTGCAGGCGGCTGCAAGCCCAGGGCATGGACAAAAGCCTGCACCGACTGCGGGCGGTCTTCGGGGCGGATCGCCAAAGCCTGGTCGATCGCATCCGTAAAGATGGGTGAATACGCTTGGCCTTGCGCGGCCTGCACCACCGCCTGCATGCTGGGCATTCGGTCACGCAACACCCGGAACGTGGCAGGCAGGGGCAAGGCATTGGCCACGCAGCCATGCACCACGGCTGCCAACGCGTACAAATCGCTCCAGGGCCCTTGCGCCATGTCGCGTACATCGGCATATTGCTCAATCGGCGCGTAATTCACCTTCAGCACCGCCGTGTGTTTGAGGCCCAGGTCGCCAATCGCTCGGCGGGCGGCACCCAGGTCCAGCAGCACCGGCGGACCACTGTCCTGCAAGAAAATATTTTCGGGGGATACATCCCGGTGCACGGTGTGGCTGTCATGCAGCAGTTGCAACGCTTGCAGCACCGACCACAGCACCTGGCGCAACCAATCTTCCGGGGGTGGGCCGCGCATCTGGCTACGGGCCTGCTTGAGCGTCATGCCGCTGTACAGGGGCATCACCATGTAAGCCGTGTTGTTCGCCTCCCAGAAACGAAACACCTTCACCAGCGAGGGGTGGTCAAACTGCGCCAGCAGCCGAGCCTCGGCCACAAACGACTGCAAACCGGCGTGGTAGCTGGCACCGTCCAGTGACGAACGGATGCCGACGGTGACACCCCCTGCACGTCCGGCCAGCGCCGTTGGCATATATTCCTTGATGGCAACCGACCGGTGCAAGGAATGGTCGTAGGCTTCGTAAACCATGCCAAATCCACCCACACCCAGCAGCCGCACCAGCTCAAACTCACCCAGCCGCGCGCCCCTGGGCAAGGCATCGGAATGGAGGATGGGGGGCTGGAGGACGTCAGGCATGGGGAAAAGGAGGGCTAGTTTAGTGCGTCGCCCCACACAGCAGGTTTGCGCCTCGTTACCATATGGGCATATGTTTAGTTACCGCCACGCCTTCCACGCAGGCAACCACGCCGATGTGCTCAAACACACGGTTTTGATTGCTGCCCTCAAACACCTGACCGAAAAAGACCCGGCCCTGGCCGTGCTGGACACCCATGCGGGTGCCGGGCTGTACCGGCTCGACGGCGATTACGCCGAAACCAGCGGCGAGGCCGCCAACGGCATTCTGAAGCTGCTGGCCGACCCCGAACCGGGCCAGCCCCCGCTGGTAGCCGCGCCCGCGCTGCAAGACTATCTGGACCTGGTCGCCAGCTTCAACAAATCGGGGGGCAAAAAGGTCTACCCCGGCTCGCCGTTCATCATGCAACAACTGTTACGTGACCACGACCGCCTCAAGCTGTTTGAACTGCACCCGACCGATAGCAAAACCCTGTCGGCCAACATCGCCCAGCTATCTGCCGGACGGCAAGTTGCGGTTTTCCGCGAAGACGGCTTTGAAGGTATCCGCAAATTCTTGCCTCCACCGAGCCGCCGCGCTTTTCTGCTGTGCGATCCTAGCTATGAAATCAAGAGCGATTACAGCCTGGTGACCGAGATGATCGCCAACAGCCTGAAACTGTTTGCTACCGGCACCTACGCCGTCTGGTACCCCATCATTCCGCGCCCCGAAGCCCACGACCTGCCGCGCAAACTCAAAACTCTGGCCACCAAGGCCGGTAAAAGCTGGTTGCACGCCACGCTGACCGTCAAGTTCAGCAAGCTCACCACCGATGCCGAAGGCGAAGTCAAGCGCCCTGGCCTGCCCGCCAGCGGCATGTTCCTGATCAACCCGCCGCACACCCTGAAAGCCGCCCTCAAGCCCGCTCTGGCACAGATGGTAGAGCGGCTGGGACAAGACAAGCACGCCACATCGACGCTGGATTCGGGCGGCTGAGCGCAGAAAGCGGTGCCAGCATGGAACGTAAGACCGGGTGTTTACGCCAGTTCACAACCGGTTTAATTCCCTTAATATCCTGACCAAACGATCAAGATATTGCACAAACTGGCAAGCTTATTGCATGATGCTTGGCTCTTATTTCTTCCACCACCCCACTTGCTTGATATGAAACTCACCTCCCTCTCTCTCGCTGTAGCCACTGCATTTTGCGCACTCAGCGCGCACGCGGCCGACCCCAAATTGGCGCTGATCTACGGCAGCGGCGGCAAATTTGACAAATCGTTCAACCAGTCGGCCTACGAAGGTGCCGAGCGCTTCAAGAAGGAAACCAAGATCGGTTACCTGGAAGCCTCCATCACCTCCGACGCACAAAGCGAGCAGGTGCTGCGCCAGATGGCCCGTAAAAACGTCGATCTGGTGGTCTCCATCGGCTTTTCGATGACCAATGCGGTCACCACCGTGTCCAAAGAGTTCCCCAAGGTCAAGTTCATGATCATCGATGACGAGGTCAAGGGCGACAACGTCAGCTCCGTCACCTTCAAGGAGCAAGAAGGCTCCTACCTGGTAGGCGTGGCCGCCGCGCTGGCCAGCAAGTCGCAAAAAGTCGGCTTCATCGGTGGCATGGACGTGCCGCTGATCCGCGCGTTTGGCTGCGGCTATGCCCAGGGTGCCAAGTCGGTGGATGCCAAGATCGACGTGACGCAAAACATGGTCGGCACCACCCCCGCGGCCTGGAGCGATCCAGCCAAGGGCGGCGAGCTGGCCCGCGCGCAATTTGACCGGGGTGTCGATGTGGTGTTTGCCGCCGCCGGTGGCAGTGGCATGGGTGCACTGCAAGCGGTCAAGGACAAGGGCAAGCTCGGCATTGGTGTCGATTCCAACCAAAACCCGCTCTACCCCGGCTTCATCCTGACTTCCATGCTCAAGCGCGTGGACAACGCCACCTACGACGGCTTCATGAGCATCAAGAACGGCACCTGGGCACCCGGTGTCATCAGCAAAGGCCTGAAAGAAGGCGGCGTGGACTGGGCACTGGATGCCAACAACCGCAAACTCATCACCCCCGCCATGGAAGCCACCATCAAACAGGCCGCTACCGACATCAAGTCGGGCAAGGTCAAAGTGGTGGACTACCGCACTGGCAACAGCTGCCCCGTCTAATCGAGGGCGTGTTGACTGCGCAAGAAGAAGGCACCCTGCCGAGGGTGCCGGTCGTCGAATTCCAAGGCATCTCCAAACAGTTTGGGTTGGTCAAAGCCAACGCCAACGTCAGCTTCAAGGTCCGCAAAGGCTCCATCCACGGCATCGTGGGTGAAAACGGCGCGGGCAAGTCCACGCTGATGAGCATTCTGTACGGCTATTACCAAGCCGACCGCGGGCAGATTCTGCTCAATGGCCAGCCCGCGCCCATGCGCAACAGCCAAGAAGCCATCCAGCGCGGCATTGGCATGATCCACCAGCACTTCATGCTGGTGGACAGCTTTACCGTGCTGGAAAACATTCTGCTGGGCGTAGAAGGTGCTCTGGTACTGGACGGGCCCTTTCAGGCGGCCGAAAAGCGCCTGCGCGCACTGGGTGCCGAGTACAACCTGGAAGTTGACCCCAACGTGCGGGTGGAAAACCTGTCGGTGGGTGCGCAGCAGCGGGTCGAAATCCTGAAGCTGATCTACCGGGGTGCCGACATCTTGATTCTGGATGAGCCCACCGCCGTCCTCACGCCGCAAGAAACCGACTCCCTGTTCGCCATCCTGCGGGTGTTCCGCGACCAGGGCAAAACCATCATCCTGATCACCCACAAGCTGCAGGAAATCTTTGCGCTGACCGACCGCGTCACCGTGATGCGTGCCGGCACCGTGGTGGGCGAGGTCGATACCGCCACCAGCAGCCGCGAGGCCGTGGCCAGCCTGATGATTGGCCGGAGCATCGAGTCCACCCTGTCGCGTGGCCCCTACCAGCCTGGTGCCGCCGTGCTCGAAGTACAACAGCTCAGTCTGCAAAACGCCCAGGGCGTGAAGCTGCTGGACGACCTGAACTTCCAGGTGCGTGCCGGTGAAATCGTGGCCGTGGCCGGAGTCTCTGGCAACGGCCAGTCCGAACTATTGGAAGTATTGGCGGGCATGCGCCTGCCCAGCAGCGGCGACATCCGCTACAAAGGCCAGCCCTTGCCTTTCAAAGGGCGGCGCGATGCCGACGGCCTGCCTGCCGTGTACCGCACTTTGGGCATTGCCCACGCACCCGAAGACCGCCTGCGCGAAGGTCTGGTCAAAGCCAACTCGGTGGCCCTCAACACCCTTCTGGGGCACCAGAACGACCGCCTGTTCCACTCCGGCTGGCTGCTCAATCCGCAAGCCATTCTGGCCCACGCCAAAAAGCTGATTGCCGAGTTTGACGTGCGCCCCACCGACCCAACCCTGCGCGTCGGCCTGCTGTCTGGCGGAAATCAACAAAAAGTGGTGCTAGCGCGCGAGATAGCTGCACAGCCCGCTCTCATTTTGATAGGGCAACCCACGCGTGGCGTGGATATCGGCTCGATCGAAACCATCCACCGCCGCCTACTGGCGCTGCGCGACGCGGGGATCGCCATCGTGTTGGTGTCGGTAGAGCTGGAAGAAATCCGCGTGCTGGCCGACCGCATCCTGGTGATGTGTGGCGGCAAGATCACCGGCGAACTGGCAGCGGGGAACTTTGACACCACCCGCATCGGCCTGATGATGGGCGGCATCACACATTTAGGCCTTCCGCACGACCTGACTGGCGGCCCTGCGGGCCTTCAGGCGGGCGCTGCGTAAGTCCGGGCATTAATTTTATGAACCCACACAACCTCCCCGGCTGGGCCACCAACCTGCTGCTGCCTATCCTGAACCTCGTCTCGGCCATGCTGGTGGCGGGCGTGGTGATCTACGCCCTCGGCGAAAGCCCCATCGAATCGCTGGGCATTCTGGTCAACAGCGCCTTCCTCAACCCCGAGGGGCTGGGCTACACGCTGTTTTACGCCACCACCTTCATCTTCACCGGGCTGGCCGTGGCGTTTGCGCTGCACGCCGGCCTGTTCAACATCGGCGGCGAAGGCCAGATGTACATCGGCGGCCTGGGCATGGCGCTGGTAGTTCTCAATATGGATGCTAGCTGGAGCCCATGGGTGGTGATTCCGCTGGCCATCGCCATGAGCACCCTGTTTGGCGCGGCCTGGGCTTTTTTGCCGGGCTATCTGCAGGCCAAGCGCGGCAGCCACATCGTGGTGACCACCATCATGTTCAACTTCATCGCCTCGTCGCTGATGAACTACATCATCGTCAGCCTGCTGATCCCGGTGGGCCAGCAAAGCACCTCCAGCCGCCAGTTTGCCCAAACCACCTGGCTGCCCCGGCTCAACGAATGGCTGCCGGTGCTGGGCCAGACCCCGGTCAACATCAGCTTTGTGCTGGCGCTGGCAGCGCTGGGCCTGTATGCGCTGGTGATGTGGCGCACCTCCTGGGGCTACGGGGTGAGCACCGTGGGCCTAAACCCGCACGCCGCCCACTATGCAGGCATTTCCATCAAAGGCACCATCATCGGCGTGATGGCCGTATCGGGCGCACTGGCGGGCATGGCGGCGGTGAACAGCCAGATGGGCTCTTCCCACAACCTGGGGCTCAACTTTACGGCGGGTGCAGGCTTCATCGGCATCGCCGTGGCCTTGATGGGGCGCAACCATCCGATTGGCATTTTGCTGTCGGCAGTGCTGTTTGGCGGGCTGATCCAGGGCGGGTTTGATTTGTCACTGGAGAAGTCTAATATTCCGCCGGAAACCTTTGTGTTCATCCAAGGCCTGATCATCCTGTTTTGCGGGGCCATGGAGAATTTATATGCCCCCGCCCTCTCCGCCTTGTTGAATGGCTACAAAAAGAGGAGCGCAGCCTGATGGACAACATCCAACTCTCCAGCATATTGGTAGCCATGGTGCGCAGCGCCCCGGTGCTGATTTTTGCGGCTTTGGGCGGCCTGTTTGCCGAGCGCTCGGGCATTGTGGACATCAGCCTGGAAGGCAAGATCCTGGGCAGCGCCTTTGCTTCGGCCTGCGTGGCCTACGCTACCCAAAATCCCTGGTTTGGCGTGTTGGCGGGCATTGCGGTGTCCTGCCTGCTGGCGCTGCTGCACGGTTTTGTGTGCATCCAGCAGCGCGGCAACCAGCTGGTGTCGGGCATGGCCATCAACATCTCGGTCAGCGGCCTGACCTTTGTGCTGGCGCAGTTCTTCTTCCAGCAAGGCGGCCGTACGCCGCCGCTGGACGAAGGCCGGTTCCAGGCGCTCACCATCCCTGGCAGCCAGGCGGTAGCCGATGTGCCGGGGCTGGGCTGGCTGCTGGGTGAACTGGTGGGCGGCCACACCATTCTGGTGTACCTGGCCTTTCTGGCCGTGCCGCTGGTGCACTGGGTGGTCAACCACACCCGCTTTGGCCTGCGCCTGCGCGCCGTGGGCGACAACCCGCACGCGGCAGACACGGCAGGCATCAGCGTGGCAAGAACCCGCTATCTGGCCCTGCTGGTGGGCGGTGTACTGTGCGGCCTGTCGGGTGCCTACCTGGCCATCGTGCAAACCGGCTTTTTCTTGAGCGACATGTCGGCAGGCAACGGCTTTCTGGCCCTGGCAGCGCTGGTGTTTGGCAGTTGGCGCGCAGTGCACACCACGCTGGGCTGCCTGATGTTTGCGTTTTTCAGCGCCCTGCAAATCCAGCTGGAAGGCGTGGTGCTGCCGGTTGTCGGCAAGGTACCGGGCTCGCTGATCCAGATGATTCCGTACATCGTCACCGTCATCATCCTGGCGGGCTTCATGGCTAAATCGGTCGCGCCTAAAGCTATCGGCGTGCCCTTCGTTAAATCTCGTTAACCAGACTCTCCCATGATTTTTGTTGCTGGCTCGGCCAATCTTGACTTTGTGGTGCGTGCCACCCACATCCCCGCACCGGGCGAAACCGTGCTGGGCCGCGCGTTCCAGACCTTTCCCGGCGGCAAAGGCGCCAACCAGGCCATTGCCTGCGCACGTGCCGGGGGCGCGGCCACGCACATGCTGCTGGCGCTGGGCGCAGATGCCTATGCGCAGCCGCTGGAGGCTTCCCTGGCCGACGCTGGCGTGGTGCAGCACGTGGTGCGCCCCCTCGACCAGCCCACCGGCACGGCCTTCATCTGCGTGTCGGACGATGCCGAAAACGCCATCACGGTGGCACCCGGTGCCAACGCCAGCCTGAACGCCGCGCATTTGCCGCCGTTGGCGGGCTTTAGCCACCTGCTGCTGCAACTGGAAACCCCGTTGGATACCGTGACCGCCTATGCCCAGGCGGCCCGCGCCCAAGGCGTGCAAGTGGTATTGAATGCGGCTCCCGCCCAGGTGCTGCCCACCGACCTGCTGGCCGCCGTGGACGTGCTGGTAGTCAACGAAGGTGAATTGGCCAGCGTGGCCCAGCACACCGGCAGCATTGCCGAATGCCTGGCCCGGCTGGACACCGCCTGCGTGGTCGTCACCCTGGGCCACCGGGGTTGCTGCGCGCGGCTGAACGGGCAGATATTGCTGCAAGCCGCGTTTCCCGTCAGGCCCGTGGACACCACCGCGGCAGGCGACAGCTTTTGCGGGGCCTTGACCGCCGCCCTGTCCCAAGGCCACCCGCTGGCCCTGGCGATGCAGTACGGCAGCGCCGCCGGTGCCCTGGCCTGCACCCGCCCCGGCGCGCAGACCAGCATCCCCACCCACGCTGAAGTGCAAGCCCTGGTGCAGAGCGGAACGCCTGCGGGTGCCGATGCCGCCTTGCGCGAATTTTGCGGATTCCCCGCCTAAACTATTTTTTTGTGAGACTCGCTATGACCTCTTCCACAGTTCCTACCAAAGTTATTTTTGACACCGATCCCGGCGTAGACGACGCGATGGCCCTGTACTTCGCGTTGGCGCATCCGGCCATTGACGTGGTCGGCATCACCACCACCTTCGGCAATGTGACGGTCGAGCAAGCCGCCACCAACGCGCTGTACCTCACCGCCATCGCAGGCAAGACCATTCCCGTCACCAAAGGCGTGGCCACGCCCTGGGTCAAGCCCGGCGAAGCGCCGCCAGCCTTCATCCACGGTGCCGATGGCCTGGGCAACCTGCCCTCGCGCGTCGCCACCACCAACCAGCTCGACCCGCGCTCCAGCGCCCAGTTCATCGTGGACATGGCCCGCGCCCATCCAGGTGAAATCACCCTGGTGGCGGTCGGCCCGCTGGGCAACCTGAGTCTGGCCCTAAAGCTCGAACCGACCCTGCCCAAGTTGCTCAAAGAAGTGATTCTGATGGCCGGCACCGTGACCGAACCCGGCAACGTCTCCCCCGTGGCCGAAGCCAATGTGTGGAACGACCCGCACGCGGCCGACCACGTCTTCAGCGCAGGCTGGAGACTGACCATGGTCGGCCTGGACGTGACGCACCGCGTGATCCTGCCGCTGGCGCTGTTCAAGAAAATTGCCGACCACCACAAGCACATCGCCACCGACGTGCTGCACCATGCCGTCAGCTTCTACGCCGACTTCTACAGCGGCATCTACCCGCATGTGGCCAAGATCCACGGCTGCTTTGGCCACGACGTGCTGGCCTTCATTTACCTGGTGAACCCCGAGCTGTTCACCATCGAGTCCGGCGGCATCCGCGTGGCCACCGAGGGCATTGCCAACGGCCAGACCATGATGAAGCGCAAAGACATCTTCCACCCCCAAGTCGGTTGGGCCGACACGCCTGCCACCCATGTCTGCATGCAGGTGCAGGCAGAAGCCTGCAATATCGTGCTGGAAGACATGCTGATGTCCGACTGGCTGCCCCGCTAGACCCTTCAAAGGAGAGGTCACCATGCAATTCCCCGTCGTCAACTACCTCAGCGCCACTGCTGCGCAAGACTTTTGCAAAAGCCTGCACGAGACCGGCTTTGGCGTGCTGTCCCACCACCCGCTGGACCAGCATCTGGTGGACGACATCTACGCCGAATGGCTGGCCTTCTTCGGCAGCGATGCCAAGCACCGCTACCCGCACGACCCGGCCACCCACGATGGCTATTTCTCGCCCGCCGTGTCCGAAACCGCCAAGGGCAACACCCAGCGCGATCTCAAGGAGTTCTTCCACATCTATCCCTGGGGCCGGTACCCGGCCGAGGTGTCGGATGCCGCGCGCCGCTACTACCAGCAAGGCAGCGCCCTGGCCGCCGAGCTGCTCAAGTGGGTGGAAGACAACTCCCCCCCCGAAGTGCGCGCCCGCTACACCGAACCCCTGCCCCAGATGATTGCGGGCTGCGACCAGACCCTGCTGCGCGTGCTGCACTACCCGCCCCTGCGCGGCAACGAAGAACCCGGCAGCGTGCGGGCCGCCGCCCACGGCGACATCAACCTGCTGACCATCCTGCCCGCAGCCACCGAGCCCGGCCTACAGGTACTGGGCAAAGACGGTGCCTGGTACGACGTGCCCTGTGATTTCGGCCTGCTGATCGTCAACATCGGCGACATGCTGCAAGAGGCCAGCGGCCACTACTACCCGTCTACCACCCACCGCGTGCTCAACCCCACGGGCGAAGGTCGCCTCAAATCGCGCGTGTCGTTGCCGCTGTTTCTGCACCCCCGGCGCGACGTGGTTTTGTCCGAGCGCTACACCGTGCAAAAGTACTTTGCCGAGCGCATGGCCGAGTTGCGCGGTCCCCGGCCCACGTAGCTGTCGCGGCCCTGCTACATCCACACCGGTTTTGTCTATGCCGACGTGCTGCGCAGCTTCATTACAGCCCACAGCCCCTTGAAAGCCACCGACTATGCGCCGGGCGATGCGGTTAACCGTCCGTAGAAATTTATAGAAAATAGGCCTCCAGCGCATATTCAACCTGCGCAGGAAGCTATTTATTTAATAGCACAACCAAGGCAGCTTGTCCTAAGCCTCATAATCGAGCGCCTGCCGAGGGCTGTCTCTGAAACATATTCAAGGGAGGCATCGGCTTCCCAAAGGCACTCTGTGAAAAAAACATTTCCCCTGAATATCGAAGGCAAGAACCGCGACCGCGTGGTTGAAGCCACCAAGCACGACATCCGTAAATACGTCAAACGCCAGCTGCGTGTGGCACTGCCTGAAGGCGTGGACTACTGGGACTGGGATTGCCGCTTTGGCACCAGCACTGAGACGGCCACGGTGGTGCACTTCGCCACCATCACCAAGCTGATCGACGACGTGGCCGCCGCAGGTGGCGCGTCGTTCTACATCGAGCTGGTCGCCAAAAACGGCGTGCGCACGGCCAAACCCAACACCGCGCAATAAGTCTTCAAGCCATGCAGTATCTCGACTTCGACACCAGCGAAGACGAGCACGGCTATGCATCGTTAGAAGCCATGGCCTCGGTCCCCGCCCCCCAGGTGGCCGCCGTGCAGGCCGAAATCCAGCAGGTGCTGGACTGGGCCCACACGGCCTTCCCCGGCCTGCAGGCCCCGCTGGACGAGGGCGGTGAGTGGGACTTTCAGGTGCAGCAGCAGCCTGAGCTGGTCGCCGGGCAGCATCGGCAAACCTTCACCCTGTCGCTGACCGGCAGCCCGCAGTTCTGCGAAGCGTTTCGGGGGAGGTTTTTGGTGGGGTGAGCCGATGGGGATCGGAGCTAATGGGGGTCGGATCACGATTGCGCGCTAGATGTACACAGAATCCGCACAACCCTGCCCCGCATTCGTGCTCCGACCCCTATTGGCGGGTCGGGGGTGGCGGGGTGCGGCACTAGAACGAACTCGTTAGGCGTAATGGGCCTTGCGATGGCAATTTGGGCAAATGGCAATGGCGTTCGCAACACAGTCCTTCCCGCCCATTGCCAATGGTGTCCGATGATGTACTTCTAGATAAGGAGCACCATCGGTGCGCCGTACAAAAGGCGCATCCGCGCCACAAGCCTGACAGACACCGTTTGCCTGAAACAGTACTTCTGCCACTACATCCGGATTTCTGGTGAAAACAAATGAGCGAACTTCAACTCGGGTCGGCGCGTCACTGGCGTTGACCAGCCTTTCAAGACGCTTTGCGTGAGACTCAGCCAAAGAGACCTCAACGCGAGCGTGAAAAGCTTCTGCGACTTCCTCTTTCTGCAACGCTAATCCCGACGTACCAACGCTAACCTCCTCAAAAAAGCCATCACCACTTCTTTGCACGGGCGTGCGAGTTCTTCCTTGCCAGCCGCGCACTTGCATATTTGTAGAGGTGCTGCTCAGTTGTTGCAACAGGAATTTCTTGCATCGCCTAGAAGGACTCTTTCCACGCTCCAAATCAAAAGCAAGAAATTGCTCCGTCGCAATTTTCTTCACCTCGTCCTCCGTATCCACTCCTAAAACTCGGAATACTCCATAAACACGATCGTAAGCAATGACAACGACGATCGAAATCTTGGGCTTTTCCGGATTGGAGAAGTCGTATTTCGTGTCTGGAGGTTGCAAGGCTGTGAACTCTTCTATCGTTGCGCGATGGCGCATAAGTTGATCCAGACTGTCGTTGCCGTGGCGTAAGAACAGAATCTCATCGAAACTTCCAGAGGTTTCTTGCGAAATCAGTGTGGCCAGCTTCATTGGTGCTCCTTGTACTCAACGAAATTTACACCGCAAACCCCAAGGTTCAAATCGCCCACCAAAATCTCCTGAAAGCAGCCTGCAAGCTGGCTTTGCGCAGTATCCAAAACCCTAACAATGCAAGCAGATACAGCATGTGATTACCACCGTATAAAACGTCAGCAGCTCTATTTTTCATAGCTGCTACCGCCAATGGATAAACACCAGGGGAACTTTCGCTTGAACCGGTGAGGATGCCTTATACCGTCCATGCAGCCACCCTGGAACCGGGCCGACCTTGACCATCCGCCACGAAGAGCCGCCGGGAGGGGTCAGAGCCCAAATGCGGTTGACAGCTGTTACTTCACCGTCGCGGTAGTACGCGCAATTGGGATCTGACCCCACCCGGCTTCGCCCGTTGTTGCGCCGCTGCGATCAATCGAGCGATGGGGATTTGAACCCACCCACCCCCGACTGATCAGACCGCCAAACGACCCAGCCGTTTGCAAATCTCCAGTGTCGCCGCGCTCTGGTTCATGGTGTAGAAATGCAGGCTGGGCGCGCCACCGGCAATCAGGCGCTCGCACAGATCCGTCACCACTTCCAGGCCGAAGGCCTTGATGCTGGCCGTGTCGTCGCCAAAGCCTTGCAGGCGCAGGCGCACCCAGCGGGGGATTTCGGCACCGCAGGCATCGCTGAAACGCATCAGCTGCGACGAGCTGGCGATGGGCATGATGCCGGGCACGACCGGAATGGTCACGCCCAGCTTGCGGGCATCGTCCACCAGGCGGAAATACGCGTCGGCGTTGTAGAAATACTGCGTCATGGCCGAATTGGCCCCGGCGTGCACCTTGATGGCAAAAGCGTTCAGGTCGGCATCGGCCGAGCGGGCCTGGGGATGCACCTCGGGGTAGCAGGCCACCTCGATCTGGAAGGCATCGCCCGTCTCGGCGCGGATAAAGGCCACCAGGTCGCTGGCGTAGTGGAATTCACCGCCCGCACCGTAGCCGCTGGGCAGGTCGCCGCGCAGGGCCACCAGACGCTTCACGCCCATGCCTTGCAGAATAGCAAGTTGCGCCCGCACCGTGGCCTTGGTCGCGCCCACACACGAGAAATGGCTGGCGGCTGGCACACCCTCGGCCAGGATCTCGGCCACGGTGGCAAACGTACCTTCTTGGGTGGAGCCACCGGCGCCAAAAGTCACCGAGCAAAACTCGGGCTTCAGTGCGTACAAGGCCTGGCGCACGGTGCGCAGCTTGGCGGCGCCTTCGGGCGTTTTGGGCGGGAAAAACTCTAAGCTGAGGGGAATATTCTTAGCCATGGCTCATGCCACCTTTTTTGCATAGATAAAGAATTCACGGTTGCCGTCGCCGCCTTCGAGCACGCTGTCGAACCAGTCCAGCACTTCGAGCTCCAGCTCGGCGCAGCACTGGCGCAGGCGCGCTTCCACCACGGCGTACATCTCGGGATCGCGCACGATGCCGCCCTTGCCCACCTGGCCGGGTTGCAGTTCAAACTGCGGCTTGACCAGCATCAGCAAGGTACCCTCTGGCGGCAACAAGGGCACCAGCGCGGGCAGGATCAGCGTCAGCGAGATGAACGACACATCGCCTGTGACCAGATCAAACTCGGGTGTGGTGTCCACACCGTCCAGCCCCGCCTTGCGGCGGTGGCGCTTGGGGGCGGCATCGGCTGCGGGTTCCGTCTCCAGCAGCTTCGCGTTGACTTTGCCGGTGGCCTGCGCAATGTGCGCCTCCACCTCGGCATCGTCCGCGTCGTCGCTGTCGTCGTAGTCGGTCACTTCGCCACCACCGCGCATCCAGCTATAGGGTGCCTCGGGCTCCGGGTCGTCCACCGTGGGCGGCACCCAGTGCTCGGACAACACCAACTCGCACGCCTCCTGCAGGGATTCGGGGGTGAGCGAACGGGCGTTCAACCCCTCCACGCACAGCACGCGGGCATCGACGCGCAGCTTGGGGTGCAGCTGGGCATGGCCCACGTCCACACCTGTAACCTGCGCCACGCCCGCTTGCAGCAGGCAGTCGGTAAAACCGCCGGTGCTTTGCCCCACGTCCAGCACGTACAGGCCCGTCACGTCCAGACCCACATGCTTGAGCGCGGCTTCGAGCTTGAGCCCGCCGCGCGAAACATAGCGCGCCTCGGCATCGTTGAGCAGCTCCAGCTGGGCGTCTTCGGGGATGTCGTCCTTGTTCTTGGCGACATCACGCCATTTGATGCCGTCGAACCAGCGCATGCCCCCGGTGATCAGGCGCACGGCCTGCGAGCGGGATGCGGCCATGCCGCGTTCTACGAGTAATTGGTCAGCGCGCATGGGGCTCCGTAAGGGGGTAAAAACTCCCCCGGGGAACGGGGGAGCGGACGCGGGCGACGTTGAATGAGTCACCGCGAGGCGGCGCGCCCTGGATCGGGATGGGATGCTAGGCGCAAACCGCAGACATAGCAAAGGCTATGGCGAGGATTTGCAACGACGCAGACCGCCCGAGTCCAGGGATGCGCAGACCGCGAGGGACTCGTTCAGCGTTGCCTCAGTAGCGGTAAGTTTCGGCTTTATACGGGCCAGACTTGCTCACGCCGATGTAGGCGGCTTGTTCGTCGGTCAGCTCGGTCAGCATCGCGCCAACCTTCTTCAGGTGCAGGCGTGCCACCTTTTCGTCTAAGTGCTTGGGCAGCACATAGACCTTGCCAGCTTCGTACGCGTCCTTCTTGGTGAACAGCTCGATCTGGGCGATGGTCTGGTTGGCGAAGCTGGCCGACATCACGAAGCTGGGGTGGCCCGTGCCGCAACCCAGGTTCACCAAGCGGCCCTTGGCCAGCAGGATGATCTTCTTGCCGTCAGGGAACTTGATGTGGTCCACCTGGGGCTTGATTTCTTCCCACTCGTACTGCTCGATCGATGCGACTTCGATTTCGTTGTCGAAGTGGCCGATGTTGCAGACGATGGCCTGGTCCTTCATCTTCAGCATGTGGGCGTGGGTGATGACGCTCTTGTTGCCGGTGGTGGTGACGAAGATGTCGGCGTGTTCGCACGCGTAGTCCATGGTCACGACGCGGTAGCCTTCCATGGCGGCTTGCAGCGCGTTGATCGGGTCGATCTCGGTCACCCAAACTTGGGCCGACAGCGCGCGCAGTGCCTGGGCCGAGCCCTTGCCCACGTCGCCGTAACCGGCCACGCAAGCCACCTTGCCCGCAATCATCACATCGGTGGCGCGCTTGATGCCGTCCACCAGCGATTCGCGGCAGCCGTACAGGTTGTCGAACTTGCTCTTGGTTACCGAGTCGTTCACGTTGATGGCGCGGAACAGCAGCGTGCCCTTGGCCGACATCTCGTTCAGGCGGTGCACGCCGGTGGTGGTTTCCTCGGTCACGCCGATGATCTCAGCCGACTTGCGGGTGTACCAGGTCGCGTCCACGGCCAGCTTGGCCTTGATGGCGGCGAACAGCAGGGTTTCTTCTTCGCTGGTGGGGTTGGCGATCAGCGAAGCGTCTTTTTCAGCGCGCTGGCCCAGGTGCATCAGCAGCGTGGCATCGCCGCCGTCGTCCAGAATCATGTTCGGGCCTTCGCCGGGGGTTCCCTTGGCGCCGAAGTCGAAGATGCTATGGGTGTAGTCCCAGTAGTCTTTCAGCGACTCGCCCTTGATGGCGAACACCGGCGTACCGGCTGCGGCAATGGCGGCGGCGGCGTGGTCTTGCGTCGAGAAAATGTTGCACGATGCCCAACGCACGGTGGCGCCCAGGGCTTGCAGGGTTTCGATCAGCACCGCCGTTTGGATCGTCATGTGCAGCGAACCGGTGATGCGCGCGCCCTTCAGGGGCTGGGCGGCCGCGAACTCTTCGCGGATGGCCATCAGGCCAGGCATTTCGGTTTCTGCAATGCGGATTTCGCGCTGGCCCCAGGCCGCGAGGCTCAGGTCGGCAATGGCTTGGTCTGCCGTAAAGATGGGTTTGAGAACTGCGTTCATAGTTGGCTCCAAAACAGGTTGGTACATGTTGGTATGGCCACTGCGCAGACGGTGCACCGGGAACTCACCCGGTACGCCGCCTAACAGGCAGTGGGTGAGCGCGGTTATCACTAGATGGACGTTCTCCGAGCCTCACACCGGGGCCTGGGGGTGCCAGGCCGGGGGTTGCAGCGCTCCTCGGAGGGGTGGATTATAGGGAACTGGGGCGGTAGGGGTACCGGGGAATAGCCCTGTGGACTGGAAAGTTTGTGGATTTTTAAGCCAAATCGGGCTCTGGCACAGGTGATACCTGCACGAGCAGCTATTCAATTAATAGCAAACAGTAACAGCCACGATGGGTGTCTGGCATGGTTGTGCAACGCCAATGCATCTGGCATTGGCAGTAGGGTCAAGGACCTCCAGTCATCGTCGCTGTAGATCGCCAAAATATCCAGCAACGGCCCTAAGATACTCTGAGCAAGTGCGGTCAGCTAAGCCGCCAGTCGCCACGTCGGCTCCTGCCAGAAAGGCCGTCTCGACAACAAAGTCCCCTTTTGTGTTGCCGCCAACGCCATATTGAGCAGGTCAACTTTGGGCTGGCGGTAACAGGCTGGGCACAGATACCTTTTTATATGTTGAGGGTGATCAGTAATTTCTGACACCCGTGGTCAATTCAGCGTGAGCGGTAGCACAGGCGGCGCAGTCTCGATCAGTCTGCGGGCAATGATCATGTCCTGTGATGCCTCCAGGTACCTCTTGAAGTGGGGCGATTCGCGGTGCAGCAGGTAGGCGCGCTCGTCGGCATAGATCTCGTAGAGGCGCAGGTGATTGGGGCGATTCTTGAGAGCAAATGCATGGATCGCGAATACACCCGGCTCGACGCGTATGGAGGCGTCGATCTCCTCACTCACGATGGCCTTATAGGCATCGAGTTGGGTCGGCCTGATCTCCAGTTCGGCGATGCGCACCACCGCGCCCGTTGGCGGCAATTGCGGCTTGGTGCCCAGCATCACGGGCACCGCTTCGAAGAATTGGTGGCTCGTCACCAATGGACCACTGCCGGCACGAAATTTCTGAAAATGCGGCGACTGCAGGTGCTCCTGGTAGGCGTTCTCGTCTGCATAGACCTCAAACACGCGGATGCGGTTTGGGTGCACCCGCTCGCTCGCCCAGTAGAACGCGAGCACGCCCGGCTCAGTACTCCGGGTCTCGCGCACGTTTTCTTCTGCAAGCCTCGTGAAGCGATCAAGCCCCGCGGGATCGACCTCCAATTCTGACCAACGCACGTAAGCCATGGCGATCTTGGACAGAATGTTCATGCATCAAGCTCCTGCGACTTCAGCGAAGACATATCGATCACGAAGCGATACTTCACGTCGCTTTTGAGCATACGTTCGTAGGCTTCGTCAATTTGCTGGACGCGGATTACTTCAACGTCGGAGCTAATGCCGTGCTGTCCACAGAAATCCAGCATTTCCTGGGTTTCGGCAACACCGCCTATGAAGGAGCCCGCCACGGCTCGACCGCCATAGACAAGCGGGGCAGTATTTAACTGCTCGTCGAGTGCGCCCATGTAGCCGACCAGCACCAAGGTTCCATCGAAGCTCAGCGTGGGCAGATAGGGAGTGAGCGCATGGACATAGGGCACGGTGTCTATGATCAGGTCGAAACGCCCGGCGCACGCGGCCATCTGCGCCGCATCTGTCGAGATGACAACCCGATCTGCGCCCAGGCGGCGGGCATCCGCTTCCTTGCCCGAAGAGCGGGTGAACAAGGTGACATCAGCACCCAGTCCCTTGGCAAGCTTCAGCGCCATGTGACCCAGCCCACCCAGCCCCATGACAGCGACACGACTGCCCGGGCCAACCTGCCAGCGCCGTAGCGGCGCCCAGGTGGTGATGCCGGCACACAACAGGGGCGCAGCACCTGCCAGGTCCATGCCCTCAGGCACCCTCAGCACGAAGCCGTCTGACACGATGATCGATTCCGAATAGCCACCGAAGGTACGTGTCTGGTCGTGACGGTCGGTGCTGCCGTAGGTGAAGGTAGGCGATGTTGCGCAGTGCTGCTCGTGCCCGCTCTCGCACGCTACGCAGTGCCGGCAGGAATCGACCATGCAACCGACCCCGACGGTATCGCCGGGCTTGAAGCGCGTGACTGCCGGCCCAACACTGCGCACGCGGCCGATGACTTCATGGCCGGGCACGATGGGGTATCGGGACGCACCACGGTGATTGCGAACCTGGTGCAGATCCGTATGACACACCCCGCAGTAAAGGATATCTATCACCACATCGTCATGGCGTGGTGTACGGCGTTCAAAGCGGAACGGCGCAAGAGGTGCGTCGGCGGCGTACGCTGCGTAGCCGAGCACGTTCATGTGGATGTGCCCCGGAGCGGTACGCTGTTTCCGCCTTCTGCGTAAAAAATGCGATCCATACTCAAAACTCCTGCCGTGTCGGGCGAAAGAGGATTTCGTTGATATCGACATCTTCGGGCTGGCTGATGGCAAACAGCACGCAGCGCGCAAAGCTGCTGGCGGGAATGGCATTGCGCTCATAGAACGTTTGCATAGCCTGAACCATGCCCTCGGCTTTGGTGGAGGCGGGCAATTCGGTGTCTATTGCTCCTGGTGAGAGGATGGTGCTGCGGATGTTGTAGGGCTTGAGCTCTTTGCGCAGCCCTTCGGAGATCGCGCGCACAGCAAACTTGCTGGCGCTGTACACCACGCCGCCCGCACTCACAAGGTGTCCGGCCACCGACGATACATTGATGATCTGCCCACTCTTTTGCGCCTTCATGTAAGGTAATGCGGCGGCAATTCCATAGAGCACGCCCTTGATGTTCACGTCGATGGTCTGGTTCCACTCGTCCACACGCAGCATCTCCAGTGGCGAAAGCGGCATCACCCCGGCGTTGTTCAGCAGCACGTCAATGCGTCCGTGTGTGTCGACCGCGTGGGCTAGCAGCGCCTGAACCTGCTCGTGGTCGGCAACGTCGGTTTGCACAATGCTCTCAGCGCCCAAGCCGAGTTCTTTCGCGAGCGCCTGCAAGCGGTCCAGCCGTCGCGCACCCAGAACCACCTTGGCGCCCGCTTGCACCAGATGGCGTGCTGTTTCCGCCCCCAGGCCGCTGCTGCCGCCGGTGATGACAACCACCTTGTTTTCGATTCCTTGCGTCATGCGCATTCCTTTCACATAGTCAAATTACAGACCCAAGAGCCGTTCGGCGTTGCCGTGGGCAATCAGGGCTTTGTCAGCATCGCTGACGGGCAGACGCTCGATGAAAGCGCGGGCACCGTCCAGGCTCTGGTAGGGGTAGTCGATGGAGTACAAGATACGCTCCGCCCCCATCAGGGTGTGGATGAACTGGAAGTGCGGCAGTGTGAGCATGCCGCTGGGCGAGACGTACACATGCTCGCGGTAGGTCTGCACGATGGGGCGTTTGAGCCCCGACGCTTCTTGCGGGATGGAATCCTCCAGCCTTTGAAGGAAGAAGGGCACCATCTCGCCCCAATGGCCGCTGATGATCTGGAGCTTAGGGTAGCGGTCGAACACGCCGGCCAGCAGCATGCGCACCACCTGGATGCCCGCTTCGTTGTGCCAGCCCCAGGCGAACATGGAAAGGCGCGCACTGAGTTCACGCTCCAGGCCGCCATAGTAGGGGGCTTGCACAGCAGGCAACGGCAGGCCAGGATGTACATACAGCGGCACCTTCAACTCATCGAAAGCGGCGAGTATGGGCGCGTAGCGCGCATCGTCCAGGAAGGTCTCGCCAGGACGACCGTTGATGAGTGCCCCCTTGAGCCCGAGTTCTTTTACCGCACGTTCCAGTTCGCGCGCCGCCGCCTCGGGTGCTTGCCAGGGCAGCGTGGCAAAGCCAGCGAACCGCGTGGGATGGGTTTGTGCTGCAAGCGCCAACTTGTCGTTGGCCGCACGGTTCAGCTCGATGGCCTGTGCGGCGGGCAGCAGCTGAGGAAATCCCCCGTAAGAGAGCACCTGCATGCCTATGCCTGCCGCATCCATATCAGCCAGGCGCTCCTCACCTATTTCCAGGCATTTGCGAGCGGATTCGCTGGGAGCGATGACGTGTGGCCGACTGGTATCGGCTATCTGCCGGCCATCGACTACGCGGCTACCCCAGTCGGGGAGATAAGGGGCCTCGGCGCGCACGAGACTTTGCGTGGCAGCACCGATGGCGCGATCGAGCACATGCTCCTCGACACAAATGAGTTTCATGCTTTGCCCTCCTTTTCAATGTCAGCGGTCGATCAGGCCAGCAGGGCGTCGCGCAGCGCGTTGCCCAGGCTCGATGCAGATTGCGGGTTTTGGCCGGTGATGAGCCGACCATCGACGATGACGTTGTCGGCCCAATTCGGGGCGTTCTGGTGGAGCGCGCCGCGTTCGTTGAGCGTGGTCGCCAGCAAAAAGGGCACGACGTGGGTGGACTGCACTTCCTCTTCTTCACCATCGGTGAACGCTGCCAGCCGCTTGCCTGCCACCAACAGGCTGCCGTCGGTGCGGCGCGCGTTGACCAGGGCCGCCGGGCCGTGGCACACCGCCGAGACGATACCGCCGGCAGCGTCGATCTCGCGGATAACTTTCTGCGCGGCAGCGCTGTCGGGGAAGTCCCACATCGTGCCGTGGCCGCCGGCAAACATGACGGCCGAATAGCGTGAGGGATCGATGTCATCCAGACAAAGCGTATTGGCGAGGGTATGGCGGAACTTGGCATCGGCCCAATAGCGGGCGATGACGGGATCTTGCATGTCCTCCAGGCCGTCGAGCGGTGGTTCACCGCCCAGGATGGATGCGATCTCCACGCGGATACCGGCGGCCTCCAGCTTGTCCATAGGGTGCGTCAGTTCGGCCAGATTGAAACCGGTGGGGATACCGGTGACCCCCTTCACCGCGCAGCTGGTAACGACGAAAAGTACAGGTTTAATTTCAGAGGCTTGTTTTGTCATGATCGGAGGTTGATGTGTGCAAACAAATGGGGCGAGAGTGAGGCCTGCACCAACAAAGGATGCGAGCCAGGCCCTCGGCTTGATCAGGCGTTGCCTGGCGCAAAGAGCATTTCCCAGTTCGTAAAAGGCCCGAGCGGGATCACGTCCCAGTCGATGAGGCCGGCCTTGGCCAGCGGAAATTCGCCCAGCGCCTTGCGGGCGGCCTCGACCGAATCGGCTTCGGCGATGACGGCCACGCCGGGACGGTCCTGGCGGAAATAGATATCGCGCACGATGCCGCCCTTGTAGAGCTGCCAGGCGTGGCGCGCTTCATCCAGCATGTGCGGCTGGTACTTCTCCATGCTGGCGCCGGGTTGGGGGATGTCGAGGCAAAGAAATTTCATGGTGATGCTCCTTGGTTGGAAGTAGTGAATCGAAAACTGATCACGCGGTTTTGAGTCGGCGTACGGTGGCGGCCACGCGCTGCCCCAGGTAGGCTGCGGTGTCTAGATCGCTCTTCATGGGGGTGTCCTCTGGCCCCTGGTCGCCGTTGGATTGCGCCATCGCACCTAGCCAGCTGCCCAGTCGGTTGAGGTCATGCACGCTGCCGCTGCTACTGTCGTTGCCGGGCTTGAGGTCGAGGCCGACCCACAACATGCCGTGTTGGGCCGCAAACAGCGCCATTGAAATCAGAGAGTGCAGCTTGTCACCGTTTTGCGCGCCAGAGTTGGTAAAACCGGCGGCAACTTTGTCGCGCCACTTCATTCCCATCCAGGCGAGCTTGGTGGAGTCCTCACAAAACTGTTTGAAGCGTGCACTTGGCGCGCCGTTGTATGTAGGCGAGCCGAAGACGATGGCATCGCTGGCTTCAAGTACCTCCCACGGTATTGCGCCCTCGGACACTGCTATGAGTTGGGCTTCAGCGTCCGATACCCGTCGTACGCCCTCGGCGACACTTCGAGCCTGTTTGGCCGTATGGCCCCAACCACTGTCATAAACGATTGCAATAAGCACTTGATATTCCGTTTCAAAATTTGATGTCACAACATTCCGGCCGGGCGGACTAGCCGAATTAAAGGCAGCAATCCGACCCACGACTTGTTGCCTGAAATTCCCATTTCACGGTGTTTTTGAATCATAATGTAGAAAATTAATATCCAATGTAGAAAGACGTTCTCATGCGAGAAGACACAAATTCACCAATGTCCCCGGCAGGTGCCCTCCCCGAGCGCCAGGAGCGGCTCGATGGCGTTACCGTGTTCGTTGAGGTCGTGCGCTTAGGGGGGTTTGCCCGGGCCTCCGAGCACCTGGGCCTCACGCGCTCGGCCGTGGGCAAGGCCATGGCGCGTTTGGAGGCACGCCTAGCCACACGCTTGTTTCATCGCACCACACGGGTACAAAGCCTGACCGACGACGGACAGATTTACCACGAGCACTGCCTACGCGCGCTGGCCGAAATGCAAACAGCCGAGGCACAGATGGAGTCGGGCCGACACGAAGTGGCAGGTCGATTGCGCGCCACCATGCCCGTGCTGTTTGGTCGCCATTGCGTGGCGCCGATACTGCTGGATCTGGCGCGACAAAACCCGTTGCTTGAGCTGCACTTGAGCTTCAACGACCAGCACGTCGACGTGCTGGCAGAGGGTTTTGATCTCGCCATTCGCTGCGGCGCATTGGGCCCCGAAAGCGAAGGCCTGCGTGCGCGCAAGCTGGTGGAGCAACGCAAGGTGGTGTGCGCTTCGCCAGCCTATCTGGCCGCACGCGGGCGGCCGCTGAACAAGGCCGAGCTGGCCGGGCACAGTATCTTGCTGTACCGGCGCGCCGACCGTATCCACGTTTGGCAACTGCCAGACGCCACCGGCCGTATCGGTGACACGCCACTGAGTTCGCGCCTGTTGCTTGATGATCTGGAAACCATTGCAGATGCGGCCGCCGCCAGTTTGGGGCTCGCGTGGCTGCCCGAATGGCTGGTGAGAGAACGCTTGCGTACCGGGGCCCTGGTCAGCGTACTGGACGACCAACCCGGCGCGACGATGGATTGCCACGCGCTCTGGCCCAATGCACCCCACATGCCGTTACGCCTGCGACTGGCGGTGGACGCCCTGGTCGCGCAACTGCCGAGGGTTTTGCACGCTTAGCCGATGGTGATGACGAGCCGCCCCGTGACGCGGCCCTGTGCGCTCAGTTCGTGCGCTGCCGCAACCTGGTCAAGCGGGAACGTCCGCTCCACAGGCAAGGTGAAGGAGCCAGCAGTGAACAGCGCGGCGGCGCGTGCCAATGCGGGCGTGGCATCTATGTTCTCGAATGATGTCTTCACGCCATGCTCAGGCGCTGAGATATCAGAAATCGAAAGTACTTTGGAACTATCGCCGGTGATCGCCACCAATTCTGGCAGGATGCCAGATCCGGCAATATCTAGCGCCGCATGCACACCGGCCGGCGCCAGGGCGGCGACCCGCTCCGCAAGTCCAGGACCATACGCCGTTGGGATCGCCCCCATCGAGCGCAAGTAGTCATGTTTCTGCTCGCTGGCGGTGCCGATGGTTCGGATACCGGCCGCCTTGGCCAACTGGATCACCGCCAAGCCGACCCCGCCGGCGGCGCCGCTAACAAGCAGCGTTTCGCCGGGCTTCACGCCGACCTGGGCGATGATCCGTGTCGCCGTCTCGACCGCCACACCGTAACCGCCCGCTTCCTCGAACGACAGACCATCGGGCTTGTGTGCCCATTCGTCGAGGATCGCATACTCGGCCATGGTGGCATGCCCTTTGCCAAATATGGCATCGCCCACCGACACGCCGGTCACGCCCTCGCCTATGGCGTCGACCACGCCCGCCGCGTCAAATCCGACGCCAGCCGGAAACGCAAGCGGCATCATCGCGTGGAGGTAGCCAGACCGTAGTTTCCAGTCAATCGGGTTAACGCCCGCCGCCTTGACCGCGATGCGTACCTCACCTGCGCCTGGCTGAGGAAGGTCAACCCCCTCTATCTTCAAAACCTCTGGACCGCCATAGCTGTAAAACCGTACTGCCTTCATTTGAGAACCCCTTGTTTGGAAATTGGTGAAGTAGCCATTGTCTTGATGCGCACAAATGATGCATAGTCTAAAAAAATTGGACAATCTGTCTCAAATTTGGAACGCTTAATGGATCTCACCGCACTTTCCGATTTCAATCTTGTCGCCACCCACGGTGGCTTTGGGCGGGCGAGTCGCGTGAGCGGGCAGCCAAAGGCATCGTTGTCGCGCCATGTGCGCGCGCTGGAGGAATCTCTGGGAGTACGTCTCATCGAGCGAGGTGGCCGCGCGCTGCGACTGACGCCGGAGGGTGCTGTCCTGCACGCGCGCACCGTCGACCCCTTCAGCGAGATCGCACAGGCAGCAGAGGAACTGAAGGCCGGTATCGGCCGGCCGCGTGGCGTGCTGCGCGTCAGTGCGCCGCTCTTGTTCGCACACGTCGCGATGGGGCGGTTAGGTGCGGCCTTTTGTGCGGCACAGCCCGACGTGCGGCTCGATGTCACGGCAGAGGATCGACTGGTCGACTTGGTAGGCGATGGCTACGACGTTGTAGTGCGCTTTAATCCGCGATCGGACGATACGCTGGTCGGCCGCCGGTTTTTAAGCGACCGCCTCGTGCTCGTCGCACCGCCGAATCTGCAACGACCCAGCACCAACGAAGGGACGCCCGAGCTCCCGGCTGTCGTGCGTGCCGGTCGCACCGACGTGGCCTTATGGACTGTCGTCGATGCTACAGGCCAAGTACATACCTACCACCCTCGGCCAGTTCTGTGCTTTTCGACACCCTTGCTGGCGCGAGATGCGGTTCTCGCTGGCGCTGGCGCCGCTATCCTGCCGCGCTCGGCCGTTGCCGTCGAGATCGCATCGGGTCACCTCGTCGAGTGGGGCGTGGTGCAAGCGCCTGCCATCGAATGCTGGGTGCTGCACGCATCTCGCCGCCTGGTCAGTCCCAAGGTAAGTGTTTTCGTGGATTTTCTGTGCGCGTACTTTGCCGAGCACAGCGAGTGAAGCAACTCTTAAAACGTGTTGACGTTTTTCCGAACCGCAGAGTCAGGCGACCCCGCGCATGCAAGCCGCGCAGCAGTCCAAGAACCCATTCGAAGACCGCCCCTATTTCTTCCGCCGCCCAGTCCGCGCCCCCCGCGCTTGCGGCGCAATCAGCCGCTGCCCCTCCTGATCCAGCCACAGAAGCGTTTCCGCATGCGACAAAAACCGGCGCAGGTACTCGGGTGACAGCGCGCGCATCGTAGCCAGGGAGCGCAGCACCAGCATGTGGGAATTCAACGGGCCTGCGTTTTCCGGGCCGCGTTGGAGGGACTGCTCCACCTGGTCCACGACGGCAAATTGCGACCACACCTCGCGGAAGGCTTGCACACTCTTCAGCTCGGGGCGGCCGCCCCAGCCGCTGGGGGCGGCACTGCCTTCGGCGTCGGGCTGCGTGGCAGTGCGGATGTAGGCGTTCAGCGCGGCCAGCGGGGATGTAGTGGGAGCGACCGATTCGAAACTATTGGCCTGGGGTCTGCGCCCGGCATAGTCAGCCAGAGCGGTTTGCAGCTTGCCATCCACCACGCGCCGCACGGGCTCGGGCGCGGCTTGCGCGCGCTGTTGCATGGCCTCCAGATAACGAAAGCGCACGGGGTCCCAGTGCTGCGCGCCAACGCTGCGCAAAGACGCCAGCGTTGGTGACGCATCGAAAGCCTCTGGCTGCATCATGGCGTGGGGGGTTTGTCTGCAGCAGAGCGCGGCACGGGGGCCATTTCCACCCGGCGGTTTTGCGCGCGGCCGGCGTCGTTGTCGTTCGACGCCACGGGCTGCTCGGCACCAAAGGCAGCGGCGAACACCCGCGACGAGGGCATGCCGGATTCGATCAGGGCGCGTGACACGGTGAGCGCGCGCTGGGCCGACAGCTCCAGGTTGTCGGCGAAGTGCTGGTTGCGGTCGATGATGGGCTGGTTGTCGGTAAAGCCGCTGACCATCAGCATGTCGTCGCGTGCGCCCAGGTAGACCTGCAGCGGCGGCACCAGGGTCTTCAACAATTGCCGGCCTTCGGGGCGCAGCTGGTCGGAGTTCACGGGGAACAGCACGTTGCCGCTGATGCCGATGCGGCCGTTGTTCAGCGTGACGCGGCCGGAGGCCAGCGGTCCGGCCAAGGCTTTTTCCAGGGCCATGCGGCGCTGCTCCTCGGTGTGGCGCTTGGCGACTTCGGCCTGCAGGTTGGTGACCAGGTCCATCTGCACTACGAGTACGCCGACCAGCACCAGCACGAAGGCGCCCAGCAGGCCCGACATCAGGTCGCCAAACACGGCCCAGACGGGCGCGGTTTGCTCTACGCCATCGTCCCAGTCGTCCGCGCCGGTCATGCCACAGCGCCTTCGGCCACGGCGGGTGCGCTACGCAGGCGGCGCATGTCTTCCACCACCGTTTGCTGCGCGGCGATGCTGAGGTCGATCACCTCGCGGGCCTGGGCCACGTAGTAGGCCAGTTGCTCGTCGCTGCGCGCCGCCGATTGCTGGATGGCACCTTCCACGCGCTGCAGGCTGTCCGCCAGTTTTTCATTGGATGCGCTGAACAGCTGCACCCCGTGGCCAAAGGCTTCGCCCAGGCTAGACAGCTCCACGGCACTGCCAGCAACTTGCGCCGCGGCGTGCGCGGTGTGGCTGGTTTGCGCCTCCACCGCTTGGGCGAACTGCCCACCTGCAGCTTCCAGCACGTTGGAGGCGGATGCCACCAGCGACTCGATGGCGGCGCGCTGGTCGCCTGTCGCCTGGTTCAGCGTCTGCAGCAGCGTGGCTAGTTGCTCGGCCAGTTGGGTGCGTTCGGCAAATACCTGGTTGTCGCGCTCGCTGAAGCCGGCCATTTGCTGGCGCAGCTGGGCGATGACTTCTGCGGCGGCTTGGGGGGCCTCGGCGGCCATGGCCATGAGGCGGGCCATAGGCTCTTCCAGGGCCGTGCCCAGGGTTGCCAAATGGGTGGTGACGGCGGTCTGCAATTGGGCCAGGCTGTCCACTGCCGCCTGGCCCCGCCCGGCTTCTTCGGCACGCAAGGCCGCCAGCTCGGTGCGCCACAGGCTGGCCAGTTGGTCTAGCCGCTCGCCCTGCTGCTGCGTCCAGCGGGCTTCTGCCGCTGTGTGTGCGGCCAACAAGCCTTCGGACCGGCCCACTACGTCGGCCAGCTGTGCCAGCGTGGCACCAGCGCGCTGGCTGATGTGTTCCACCATGTCGCCTGCGGTCTTTTCCAACGTGTGGCACACCGCCTGTTGCTGGGCCAGCGCCTGCGCGCCCATGGCCTGCCATTCGCCTTGTAGGAGTTGGGTGGTGGATTGCAAAGCCTGCGTCCAGCCTTGCAGGTGCTGCTGGTCTGCCGCCGCCTGCGCGTCCAGCGACTTGGCGGCAGTCGCCTGTACTGCGTCCAGCAAGGCACTGGAGCGCTGTGCGAAGGTGTCGGCAAAGCCTTGCAGCGCCGCATCTAGCTGCGCCGCCTGGGCCATGCTGGCGGCGGCGCGTTGGCCGGTGTGTTCCACCATCTCGGCAGCGGTCTTCTCCAGCGTGTGGCACACCGCCTGTTGCTGGGCCAGCGCTTGCGCGCCCATGGCCTCCCATTCGCCTTGCAGCAGCTGCGTGGTGGATTGCAAGGCCTGCGTCCAGCCTTGCAGGTGCAGCTGGTCTGCCACCGCCTGCGCTTCACGCGACGTGGCTGCTGCCGCCTCGACCGAAGTTAGCAGCGTACTGGAGCGCTGCGCGAAGGTATCGGCAAAGCCTTGCAGCGCCGCGTCCAGACGCTCCGCCTGGGCCTCGCTGCTGCGCACATGGTTGTGTTGCGCGGCGGCCCAGCCATCAGACGCGCGGGTGGCCGCAGCGTCCCAACTCTGGGCCAAGCCGTGGAGCTGGCTTTGCGTGGCATCAAACACGCGCTGGTGCAGCCGCGTGGACTCTTGCGCCATCTCTGCCATCGCGGCCTGGACGACGGGCTGGATGCTTTCGCCCGCAGCCCGTGCCGCAGCGGCGAGGCTGGCTTGCAGCGAGGCGCTGACGGAACTGGCGAGTTCGCTATATGCGCCGGACACGCCCATGTGAAACTGCGCCTGCTGGCCCTGCAGCTGTTCGCTGAGCTGCTGGCTACGGCGCTCCATGCCGTCCATCATCGCCTGCAAACGCTCGGCCACTTCGGGCAGCGCGTGGGCTTGCAGTTGCACGGCCTTGAAAGCCTCTTGGCGCTGTTGCGCCATGGAAAACGGTCGCAAGCTGGTGGCGATACGCGCATCCAGCAGGCGCACCACGTCCAGCCGCTCGCGCCGGGCCATGGCCGACAGCAGGCCCAACACCGCCGACGCCGCCACGCCCGCCACCGACGTACCAAATGACAGGCCCAGGCCCTTGATGGGCGCGGCCAAAGCAGAGCGGATGGCGTGCAGATCGGTAGAGCCTTCCAGCGCAAACACCGCGCCCTTGAAGGTCACCACCATGCCCAGGAAGGTGCCCAACATGCCCAGCATCACCAGCAAGCCCACCAGATACGGCGTCAACGCCAGGCCGGGCAAAGCGCTGCGCTCGCCCTCGACGCGCATGCGCACGGGGTTGCGCAGCAGCGCGGGTACGCGCTCCAGCCAGGTAGGCAAATCCGCAGGAGGCTGCACCAGCTCGGCCAGCGCGGTGGCCAGCGATGCCGTGTCGGCCCTAAATCGGCGCAGCTCCAGCGCGCCCAGCAAATACACCCCGGCAATCACCACGGTCACGGCCAGCGCCAGCGCGCTGGTGCCTACAAAGCCATAGCCGACCCAGGCGACGCCCAGCAAACCAATGGCGAAGATAGCGGCGAAAACAAACCTATTCATACTGCGTTCTCAACTTTTTCAATGTTCCTATGCGGCGCCACCGTGGGCGCACGCGCAAGTGCGATTTCTCGCTGGAATGCCTCTACCAGGCCCATGACCGGCTCCAGCCGCAGGTCCAGCTCGGCCAGCAGTACGGCCTGCTGCTCCTTGTCAAACCTGTCCAACCAGCCACCCGCTTGCTGCCGCAGGGCGGGTTGGTCTGCCTGCTGGTGGGTGGTGCGTAATTGTTCAAACCGGTTCTTCAGCAACGCTGGAATGGTTGCCAGCGACTTTTGCTCGCGCGCGGCCAGCAGTTGCTCCCACACAGCGTCCAGCGCGGCCAATTGCCGTAACGCGGGCGATACCGAGGCCACGGCCTCGCGCACACGTATGCGCAGCGGCGGAATCATCCATTCCATTTGCCGCTGCAGGTCCAGGTGGCGCTGGCGAAACAGCGCGTAGTCGGCCACCGGTTCTGCAGGCGCTGCGGGTACCGGCACGGGATCGGGATTGCGGCCGCGGCGGCGGCTGGCGCCCGCATCGGCGGCAGTCACAGGTTTAGCCGTAATGGCGTTGACCAAGACCATCCGCACCTGCTGCACCTGCTCTGCAACCGGCACACTGGAGCCCTTATTGACAGACGTACCGACTGACGCTTGCGTCGTGTGGATCGCCTGGAGTGCGCTGCGCAGCGTTACCGCATCGAATAGGCCGAGCACGGCGCTCAACTGCTCGGCCGAATCCACGCTGGCGCCCGCCGTGGCGGCAGAGGTCGGCTCACTCAGCAAGCGAACAAGTTTGGAACTGCTGAAGTTCGTGCGCAAAAAAGATTCCTTTGCACCCAGGAGGTAGCGGCAGTGGAGGCGTACAGGGCGGCAGCCGTGTGAACACGTCGCCGGCCACAAGCCTGTGGGCGAGAGCACGGTGGAGACCCCCGCACCCCGATGATGAAAACACCTTGCGCGTAGCGCTTTTAAGCCTAGTCATTCCATCTGCAGCACAAAGCTGCTGGCTGTTTTTGAATCGCCTAGGCTGGGCGCGGATTGTACCGGGCGCACTCTGAGCGCCCCCTCCAGCGCCTTGCGGACAGCGCCGCCCTGCTGCACCAAGGCCTACACGCCTGAGAGAACAACGGCAGCAAAATTATCCATAAAAATGCACTCTAGAGCAGGTAGCACCTGCGCAAGCAGCTATTTTTTAAATAGCAAAACATGTACTGACTGGGGGACGGGCTAGATGGATGCCATGGACAGGGCATCGTCGTCGTGGCGGCGGCGGTTGTCGTCGGCCTCATGGACGATGATTTCGTGCACCACGCGGACGCTGGCTTGCACGATGGCCTGGGCGTTGACCTCGAAATGCGCGCGCAGGGCGGCCCGCGAGTCGCTGCGGCCAAAGCCGTCGGTGCCCAGGGTCACAAACCTGCGGCCATCGGGCACAAAGGCACGCACCATCTCGGGCAAGGCCCGCACATAGTCGGTGGCGGCGATGATGGGGCCGCTGCTGGCCGCGAGCTGGCGGCCAAACCAGCTGTCTACCGTGGGCTGGGTGCCCTGTCGCCACAGCCGCTCTTGCGCCTGGCCTTCGCGGGCCAGCTCGGTGTAACTGGTGATGCTCCACACGTCGGCGGCCACGCCGTGCTCACGCTCCAGTATCTCGGCGGCCTGCAGCACCTCGCCCATGATGGCGCCGCTGCCAAATAATTGCACTCGGCGCGGCAGCCGCGGGCCGGGGCGCAGCAGGTACATGCCGCGCAGCACACCGGCATGCGCATCGGCGGGCAGGCTGGGGTTGGCTACGTTCTCATTCGTCACCGTGACGTAATAAAACTCGTCCACCTGGGCCTCCAGCATCTGGCGCGCGCCGTGGTCGATGATGACGGCCAGTTCGCCCGCAAAAGCCGGATCGTAGGCGCGGCAGTTGGGGATGGTGGACGCCACCAGATGGCTGCTGCCGTCCTGGTGCTGCAAGCCCTCGCCGCCCAGTGTGGTGCGGCCGGACGTCGCGCCGACCAGAAAGCCCCTGGCGCGCTGGTCCGCTGCGGCCCAGATCAAATCGCCCACCCGCTGGAAGCCAAACATGCTGTAGTAGATGAAAAACGGCAGCATGGCCAGGCCGTGGGTGGAGTAGCTGGTAGCAGCCGCGGTCCACGACGACAGGGCACCGGCCTCGCTGATGCCCTCTTCCAGAATCTGGCCGGACACCTCTTCTTTGTAGAACAGCATGGACTCCGCGTCTTCGGGCTGGTAAAGCTGGCCGAAGGGGGCATAAATGCCGACCTGGCGGAACAAATTGGCCATGCCAAAGGTGCGCGCCTCGTCGGCCACGATGGGCACGACACGCGGGCCCAGTACAGAGTCCTTCAGCAGCGCGCCGAGCTGGCGCACAAAAGCCATGGTGGTGCTCATGGCCTTGCCGTCGGCGTGCAGTGCAAAGGCGGCAGTACTTTCCAGCGGGGGCACCGCGACCGGCGGTGCGGTTCTTTCGCGCAGCGGCAGGTAGCCGCCCAGCGCCTGGCGCCGGGCCTGCAGGTAGCGCATCTCGGGGCTGTCGGCTGCGGGTTTGAAGAATGCGGCCTGTGTGACTTCTGCGTCGGTCAGCGGCAGCTGGAAGCGCTCGCGAAACGCCATCAGGTCGTCGCGGTCCAGCTTCTTTTGCTGGTGCGTGGTCATGCGGCCCTGGCCCACGGAGCCCATGCCGTAGCCCTTCATGGTTTTGGCCAGCACCACGGTGGGCTGGCCACGGTGTTGCGCGGCCTTGGCAAAGGCGGCGTGGATCTTCACCGGGTCGTGACCGCCACGGCGCAGTTGGTCAATCTGCTCGTCGGTCAGGTGGGCGACCAGCGCCTGCAGGGCAGGTGTCTTGTTAAAAAAGGTGCGGCGGTTGAAGGCACCGTCGTTGGCGCTCAGGGTTTGGAATTCGCCGTCCACGGTTTGCGCAAAAGCCTGGGTAATGGCGTGGCCGTGATCATGCGCCATCAGTGCATCCCACTCGGAGCCCCACAGGCACTTCACCACGTTCCAGCCCGCGCCAGCAAACAGCGATTCCAGCTCGTCCACGATGCGGCCATTGCCGCGCACCGGGCCGTCCAGGCGCTGCAGATTGCAGTTGATGACGAAGACGCAGTTGTCCAGCTTCTCGCGCGCAGCCAGGGTCAGCGCGGCGATGGACTCGGGCTCGTCCATCTCGCCGTCGCCAAAAAATCCCCAGACCTTGCGGCCTGCGGTTTCCAGCAAATTACGGTGTGCCAGGTAGCGCATGAAGCGCGCCTGGTAAATGGCGTTGATAGGGCCTATGCCCATGGAGCCGGTGGGGAACTGCCAGAAGTCCGGCATCAGGTACGGGTGCGGGTACGAGGTAAGCCCCTGCAGGCCCTGCCCCTCGGCCACCAGCTCTTGCCGGTAGTGCTGCAGCGCGCTCTCGGGCAAGCGCCCTTCCAGATAGGCCCGCGCGTACACACCTGGCGCCGAGTGGGGCTGGAAGTACACCAGGTCGCCGCCGTGGCTGGGCGTGCGCGCATGGAAGAAGTGCTGAAAGCCTACCTCGAACAAATCCGCCGCCGAGGCATAGCTGGCGATATGGCCGCCCAGCTCGCCATGGGCGGCGTTGGCGCGCACCACCATGGCCAAGGCGTTCCAACGCAGGATGGCCGACAAGCGGCGCTCCAGCGCCAGGTCGCCGGGGTACGGCGGTTGTTCGTCCACGTCGATGGTGTTCAGGTAGGGCGTGACGGGCTCGGGCCGCCAGGCCAGCTTGCGGCTGCGCGCGTGTGCCAGCAGGGTATCCAGCAGCTCCACCGCCCGCGCCCGCCCGGCCTGCGGGCCCCAGGCCAGGAGGATGCCGTCCAGCGCGTCGCACCATTCGCGCAGCTCCTCGGGGTCGTGTTCGCTGTTCGCTCCGTTCGGGGTCTGCTGTTCCATGGTGCGTGCCTCCTAGTTTTAGCCGTTGCGGAACAAGAAGCTGTAGGCGTTCAAGGCAGGCACGCCGCCGAGGTGGGCGTACAGCACTTTGGAGCCCGCGGGGAACTCGCCGTTGCGCACCATGTCGATCATGCCCTGCATGGATTTGCCTTCGTACACCGGGTCGGTCAGCATGCCTTCCTGGCGGGCGCACAGGCGGATCGCGTCCAGCGTGCCTTCGCTGGGCAGGCCGTATTCGGGGCCGCCGTAGCGGGTGTCCAGCACCACGTCTTGCTCGGTGATGTCGCGGCCCAGCTCCACCAGTTTGGCGGTGTTTTGGGCGATGCGCAGCACCTGGGCCTTGGTTTGCACCGGCTTGGCCGAGGCGTCGATACCGATCACTTTGTCGGCCCGGCCATCGGCGGCAAAGCCCACCACCATGCCGGCTTGCGTGCTGCCGGTCACCGAGCAGACCACGATGTAGTCGAACTTGAAGCCCAGCTCAGCTTCTTGCTGGCGCACTTCTTCGGCAAAACCCACAAAGCCCAGGC
>NZ_JBDTEM010000079.1:0-1846 GCF_039922535.1 Rhodoferax sp.
CGGATGCCTTTTTGGGTCTGCTGTCGCTGGGCATGAGCATGGGCCAGTGGCTGTGCGTGCCGATGATTTTGGGCGGCGCGCTGATGTGGTGGTGGGCGGGCAAAGTTGCCACGCCACAGTTAAAGACAAAATTTAAGTAAAAATAGGCTCCAGCGCAGGTGCTACCTGCGCTGGCAGCTATGCAATGAATAGCATTTGACTTGTAAGGACCACGGCATGGCCGAGCGCAACTACAACCTGTTTACGGCGCTGCGGGCCGGTTTTCCGTCCGATCTGGATGCCGTGGCCATCGAGACCGACAGCGGCCTGCGGTACTCCTGGCGCGACCTGGACCGCAGCACCGCCATGCTGGCCAACCTGCTGGCCTCATTAGGTCTTACTGCCGGGGCCCGCATTGCGGTGCAGGTGGATAAATCGGTGGAGGCGATGGTCTTGTACCTGGCCACTCTGCGTGCGGGCTATGTGTTTTTGCCGCTCAACACCGCCTACCAGGCTGATGAAATCCGCTACTTCATTGGCAATGCTGAGCCCGCCGTGGTGGTCTGCAGCGCGCCCAACTTTGGCTGGGTCAGCAAGATCGCCTTCATGGCGGGCACCGAATATGTGTTTACCTTGAACAGCGACCGCACCGGTTCGCTGCTGGACCGCGCGGCCCACCACAGCGACCAGCACACCGTGGCCCTAAAACAGGCCGACGATCTGGCCGCCATTCTGTACACCAGCGGCACCACCGGGCGCAGCAAGGGGGCGATGCTGTCGCATGGCAATCTGCTGAGCAATGCCGCCACCCTGAAAGACTACTGGGGCTGGCAACCGGGCGATGTCCTCATCCACACCTTGCCCATCTTCCACGTGCACGGGCTGTTTGTGGCCATCCATGGCGCGCTGCTCAGTGGCAGCAAGATGCTGTGGGCAGCCAAGTTTGATGCCCGAAAAGTGGTGGAGTGGCTGCCCCGCGCCACGGTGTTCATGGGCGTGCCCACGCTGTACGTGCGCTTGCTGCAGGAGCCGGGGCTGACAGCCGAGGCGGCGCGCAGCATGCGGCTGTTCATCGCCGGGTCGGCTCCCTTGCTGATCGACACCTTCAACGCATGGCAAACCCGTACCGGCCACACCATTTTGGAACGCTACGGCATGAGCGAAACCGCCATGCTGACCTCCAACCCCTACCGCGTGGAGGACGGCGAGCGGCGTGGCGGCACGGTGGGTTTTCCACTACCGGATGTGCAACTGCGGGTGGTGGCGGATTCCGACCAGCCCTTGCCCACCGCCGAGATCGGCGGTATCCAAGTGCGCGGGCCGAATGTGTTCCAAGGCTACTGGCGCATGCCCGAGAAGACGGCCGAAGAGTTCACGGCCGATGGCTTCTTCAAAACCGGCGACGTGGGCCAGATCGATGCGCGGGGCTATGTGCACATCGTAGGCCGCAGCAAAGACCTGATCATCAGCGGCGGCTACAACGTCTACCCGGCGGAGGTGGAGGCCGCCATCAACGAACTCCCAGGCGTGGCCGAGAGTGCCGTGGTGGGCATACCGCACGCGGACTTTGGAGAAGTGGGCGTGGCCGTGGTGATTGCGCAGGTGGGCGCGGTGCTGGACCCGGCGCAGATTCTGGCCGCCCTGAAAGCCCGCATGGCCCATTTCAAAGTCCCCAAACACTGCTTTGTGGTGGCCGAGTTGCCGCGCAACGCCATGGGCAAGGTGCAAAAAAACATGCTGCGCGCGCAGTACACAAAATGTGGCGATTGGGTTTAAGTTTGGCGGATTTCGGACGATAAATTGGTTACACCAGGTTACAGATGCGGGTGTTTCCGCCACCGAGTGCGCGGTTTCATTATTTTTATGC
>NZ_JBDTEM010000080.1:0-10488 GCF_039922535.1 Rhodoferax sp.
AACCTGGGCGACGGCACCTACTTCCACAGCGGCCTGCTGGCCATCCGCCAGGCGATTGCGGCGGGGGTCAACATCACCTACAAAATTTTGTACAACGATGCGGTGGCCATGACCGGCGGCCAGCAGATTGGCGAGCGCCCAGAAGGGCACTCGGTGGTGCAGATTGCGCAGTCTGTGCTTGCGGAAGGCGCTATCAAAACCGTAGTAGTGACGGACGAGCCGGAGAAGTACCAGGGCATCGCGCTGGCGGCGGGCGTGGAGGTCAAACACCGCGACCTGCTGGACGACATCCAGCGCGAGTTCCGCCAGATCAAGGGCACCACCATCCTCATTTACGACCAGACCTGCGCCACCGAAAAGCGCCGCCGCCGCAAGCGCGGCACAGCGGTAGACCCGGCCACCCGGGTGGTGATCAACCCGTTGGTCTGCGAAGGTTGCGGCGACTGCGGTGTGCAAAGCAACTGCCTGAGTGTGGAACCGCTGGAAACGCCCTTGGGCCGCAAACGCCAGATCAACCAGTCCAGCTGCAACAAGGACATGTCTTGCGTCAAAGGCTTCTGCCCCAGCTTTGTGACCGTGCAGGGCGGGCAACTGCGCAAGAAAAAGCCTGCGCAGGCGCTGTCGCCTTTCACTGGCAGCCCGCTACCCGAGCCGGTACTGCCCAGCACCACCGCCGTGTGGGGCATCGTGGTGGCGGGCGTGGGCGGCACCGGGGTCATCACCCTGGGCCAGTTGCTGGGCGTGGCCGCGCACCTGGAGGGCCGGGGCGTCGTCACGCAAGACGCGGCGGGCCTGGCGCAAAAGGGCGGGGCCACCTGGAGCCACGTGCTGCTGGCACCGGTGGACGCGGGGCAAGAGGCTATCCGCACCACCCGGGTCGGCGCAGGCGCAGCGGATTTGGTGCTGGGCTGCGACCCGGTGGTCACGGCAGGCAAGGAAACCCTGCTGCGCATGCGCCCGGGCCGCACCCACGTGGCGCTGAACACCCACACCGCCCCCACGGCGGCCTTTGTGCACAACGCCGACTGGCAAAACCCCACGGCCGCCTGCACCGCCGAAATCGTGCGCGCGGCGGGGCTGGACGGCATCGCCAGCTTCGATGCCGATGCGGCCGCCAACAGCCTGATGGGCGACAGCCTGTACGCCAACCCCATGCTGCTGGGCTACGCCTGGCAAAAGGGCTGGGTGCCGCTGCGGCTGGATTCGCTGCTGCGCGCCATCGAGCTCAACAACATGGCGGTGGAGGCCAACAAGACCGCTTTCGCCTGGGGCCGCCTCGCGGCGGTCGACCCGGCCAGCGTGGCCGCCCCGGCGCAAGCCATCCAGTGGCATGCCCGCGAGCCGCTGGACGCCATGCTGCAGCGCCGCGTGGCGTTTTTGACCGGCTACCAGAACGCCGCCTACGCCGCCAGCTACAGCGCCTTTGTGGCCCAGGTGCGCCAGGCCGAGCAGCCGCTGGATGCCCACTTGCAGCTCACAGAGGCCGTGGCCCGCTACCTGTTCAAGCTGATGGCCTATAAGGATGAATACGAGGTTGCACGGCTGCACACCGACCCGGCGTTTCTGGCCAGCATCCAGGCCCAGTTTGAGGGCGACTTCCAGCTGCACTACCACCTGGCGCCGCCGCTGCTGGCCCAAAAGAACGCCCAGGGTGTGCTGCAAAAACAAAAATTTGGCCCCGGCGTGCGCTGGGCCTTCCAGCTGCTGGCCCGGCTCAAAGGCCTGCGCGGCACGCCGTTCGACCCGTTTGGCTACCAGAGCGAGCGGCGCACCGAGCGGGCGCTGGTGGGCGAGTACCGCGAAAGCATCACGCAGATGCTGCCGCAGCTCAGCGCCGCCAACCATGCGGCGGCCATTGAGGTGGCCCGCATTCCAGAGCAGATCCGCGGCTACGGCCACATCAAGGCGCGGCACCTGGCGGCGGCCCGCATCCAGTGGGCGGCTGCGTTGGCCGCTTTCAAAACCAGCACGGAATAGGCTTCCAGCGCTTATTGAATCTGCGCAAGCAGCTACTGAAAACATAGCAACCCTGCGGTGCGGTGCCTATGGCAAGCACCGATTCCGAAGCACCAACACAGCGGCATACAATTGGTTCTACCCCCGCCCAGTCGCACGGCACCTGTTGTGCTGTGTCTGCGGGTTTATTTTTGCCATTTGTCGTTGGAGCCTTCTGTGTTTATTTCTTCTGCTTTTGCCCAAACCGCCCCCGCTGCTGCTGCCACGGGCGGCGACATGATGTCGTCCCTGACGGGCATGCTGCCCCTGGTGTTGATGTTCGTGGTGCTGTACTTCGTGATGATCCGCCCCCAGATGAAGAAGCAAAAAGAACACCGCACCATGCTGGAAGCGCTGGCCAAGGGCGATGAAGTCGCTACCGCGGGCGGCCTGATCGGCAAGGTCACCAAGATGGGCGACGGCTTTTTAAGCCTGGAAATCGCCACCGGCGTAGAAGTGCAACTGCAGCGCAGCGCCGTGGTCCAAGTCATGCCCAAAGGCACCGTCAAGTAACCAAGCCAGGACCCAAGCGCGACCATGAATCGATACCCGGTATGGAAGTACGTGATCCTCCTGGTCGCGCTACTGGTGGGGGCCATTTACACCCTGCCCAATTTCTTTGGTGAATCTCCCGCGGTGCAGGTTTCTGCCGCCCGCGCGTCGGTCAAGATCGACGACACCACCCTGGCCAAGGTGCAAGACGCACTCAAGGCCGCCAACCTCACCCCCGACCTGATCGGCATCGAAGGCACTTCGGTCAAGGCCCGCTTTGGCAACACCGACGACCAGCTCAAGGCCAAAGACGTGGTGCAAAAGGCGCTGGTGCCCGATACCAACGATGCCAACTACGTGGTGGCGCTGAACCTGCTGTCGCGCTCGCCCTCGTGGCTGACCGCTTTGCACGCCTTTCCCATGTATTTGGGGCTGGACCTGCGCGGTGGCGTGCACTTCATGCTGCAAGTGGACATGCAGGCCGCACTGACCAAAAAAGCCGAATCCCTGGCCGGTGACCTGCGCACCAGCCTGCGCGACAAAAACGTACGCCACAGCGGCATCGCCCGCAACGGCCAGGCGATTGAAGTGCGCTTTCGCGACAGCGAGACCCTGGCGGCCGCCAAAGCCGTGGTGCAGGACCAGTTTCCCGACCTGATCACCACCGACGCGCCCGACGGCACCGAGTACAAGCTGACCGCCACCATCCGCCCCGAGTCGGCACGCCGCGTGCAAGACCAGGCACTGAAGCAGAACATCACCACCCTGCACAACCGGATCAACGAACTCGGCGTGTCCGAGCCGGTGATCCAGCAGCAGGGCTTGGACCGCATCGTGGTGCAGTTGCCCGGCGTGCAAGACACGGCCAAGGCCAAAGACATTCTGGGCCGCACCGCCACGCTGGAAGTGCGTTTGGTGGACGAAAGCACCGAAGCCGGTGCCGCCGCAGCGGGTGCCGGGGCTGTGCCGTTTGGCGACGAACGCTACTTGGAACGCAGCGGCCAGCCCGTCATCGTGAAGAAACAAGTGGTGTTGACCGGTGAAAACCTCACCGATGCCCAGCCCGGCTTCGACAGCCAGACCCAGGAGCCCACCGTCAACCTGACGCTGGACGCCAAGGGTTCGCGCATCTTCAAGGATGTGACGCGTGAAAACATCGGCAAGCGCATGGCCATCATCTTGTTCGAAAAGGGGAAAGGCGAAGTGGTGACGGCTCCGGTGATCCGCTCTGAAATCGCCGGTGGCCGGGTGCAAATCTCGGGTCGCATGACGACCCAGGAAGCCAACGACACCTCGCTGCTGTTGCGCGCCGGTTCGCTGGCCGCGCCGATGGAAATCATCGAAGAACGCACGATTGGCCCGAGCCTGGGTGCGGAAAACATTTCCAAGGGCTTCCACAGCGTGACCTGGGGCTTTGTGGCCGTGGCCATCTTCATGTGCTGCTACTACATGCTGTTCGGCGTGTTCTCCAGCATTGCGCTGGCTTTCAATCTGTTGTTGCTGGTGGCGGTGTTGTCCATGCTGCAGGCGACGCTGACCTTGCCGGGTATGGCCGCCATGGCCCTGGTGCTGGGTATGGCCATCGACTCCAATGTGCTGATCAACGAGCGCGTGCGCGAAGAGCTGCGCGGCGGTGCCTCACCGCAAGCGGCCATCCACGCCGGTTTTGACCGCGCCTGGGCGACGATTCTGGACTCCAACATCACCAGCGCCATCGTCGGCATCGCTTTGCTGGCTTTTGGCTCGGGCCCTGTCCGCGGATTTGCCGTGGTGCACGTTCTGGGTATTGCCACCAGTATTTTTTCGAGCGTGTTCTTCTCGCGCGGCCTGGTCAATCTTTGGTATGGCCGCACCAAGAAGCTCAAAACCGTGTCCATCGGCACCGTGTGGCGGCCCGCAGCGGCCGCCGAAACCCCAGTCAAGTAAGGACGCGTCAGCATGGAGTTTTTCAAGATCCACCGCGACATTCCGTTTATGCGGCATGCGCTGGTGTTCAACATCGTCTCGTTCGTCACCTTTTTGGCGGCGGTTTTCTTTTTGTTCTCGCGCGGGCTGCATCTGTCGGTGGAATTTACCGGCGGCACCCTGATGGAGGTGAGCTATTCGCAGCCCGCCGACCTGACCAAGGTACGCACCCTGGTAGCGGGCCTGGGCCTGCAAGATGTGCAGGTGCAAAACTTTGGCACCTCGCAAGATGTGCTGATCCGCATGCCGGTGCAAAAAGGCGTGACCTCGGCCCAGCAGAGCGACCAGGTACTGGCTGCGCTGAAGACCGGGGACGCGGCGGTAGTGCTCAAACGCACCGAGTTTGTGGGTCCGCAGGTGGGTGACGAGCTGGCGGTGGACGGGCTGAAGGCGCTGGCATTCGTGGTGGCGGGCATCATGCTGTACTTGGCCATCCGCTTCGAATGGAAGTTTGCGGTGGCGGCCATCATCGCCAATTTGCACGACGTGGTCATCATCCTGGGCTTTTTTGCCTTCTTCCAGTGGGAGTTTTCGCTGCCGGTGCTGGCGGCGGTGCTGGCGGTGCTAGGCTATTCGGTGAACGAGTCGGTGGTGATCTTTGACCGGATTCGTGAGAACTTTCGCCGCTTTCGCAAAATGACTTCGATGCAGGTGATTGACAACGCCATTACATCGACCATCAGCCGCACTATCATTACCCATGGCTCTACCCAGATCATGGTTTTGTCGATGCTGGTGTTCGGTGGCCCGACCCTGCATTACTTTGCGCTGGCCCTCACCATCGGCATCTGCTTTGGCATTTACTCGTCGGTGTTTGTGGCGGCGGCCATCGCTATGTGGCTGGGTATTCGGCGGGAAGACTTGGTCAAAGCCACTGGCAACAAGAAAGACGAAGACCCCAACGACCCCAACGCAGGCGCAATCGTCTGACCTGCGTCTGAAACATGGCCTCTAACGCCCCTTCCAACCCCGACCGGCAACTCGCTCGCACTGCGCGCGAGAGCCTTGTCACGGAGATGGGGCAATCCATGGGCGAAGTCAGCCGGGCGGTGACTGCGCGCTTGACGGTACTCCTTGAAGAAGCGCACACCACCCGTGAAATGCACGAGCGCCAGGATGCCTGGACCGCCTTCCAGCGACACAGCCGGACCTGGGAACAAGGCACCGCCACCGCTTGGCAAAAGGCCTTGCTGCCAACGGCCAATCCTTCCCCGGCGCACCACCGCGTATCGCAGTTCGAGCTGATGGGCGACGATGTCGTCGAAAACAAAATACTGGCTTCGCGCATGTCCCAGTTCAGTCTGGACAAGCTGGGCGAGGCCTATGGCAATCTGTGCGCCCGCATCCAGTTGCTGGAATCCACCGACGAGCTGGCCAGCCACGACCCGATCCGCCCCGAAGTAATGATGCTGGCGCTGGTCGAGCAATGGATGGCAGTGGGCTTGGCGCGCAATATCCTGCCGCTGGTCACCGATGCCATGCAACGTGAGCTGGCCAACCATTTTGTGCATGCGTTTGAGACCTGCAATTCCCTGTTGCTGTCCCGCGGCGTGATCCCCACCGTCGACTTGCGCTCCCGTGTGAAGCGCAGCGACGCTGCTGGAGCGGCAACCGCCGTGCCGCGCGCCACCCAGGAAGCAACTTCGCGGCCTGGGGGTCTTGATCCCGACGGGAACGTGACCCGCTTTCAACCTTCGAACCTGTCGGCGGGTCGACAAGGTGGCGGCGCAGCGGACGACATGCAACGGCTGGATGGCGGTGGCAGAACCCCTGGCGCTGGAGGGGCACGCCAAGCAGCCGACGAAACCCGCATGATGACAGCGGTATCGCCATTGGCACGGGCACGGCGACGGGCCCAGGGCGTGATGGGCCACCTGAAGCGCATGCTGAACGACCACGTCAGTGATTTTGATGCCACCGAGCAGCATCCAGTGTCGCCCGCCTTGGCGCGGGCGATTGCCCGCAAGCGCGACGGCGGTGATACCGACCCCATGTCCGATGGCATGGCAGCGCCAACCGACCGCTACGAATACGGCGTGGCCGATGTCTCCCGTGCCGCATCGGTGCTGCGCGACCGCTCCAACGAACTCAAGCAAAAAGCCGCCACCCAAGCAGAAAAAGCCACCATCGAAGTGGTCGCACTGATGTTCCAGAGCATCCTGGCCGAAGAGCGCATTCCGCCATCGGTGCGGGTGTGGTTTGCCCGTTTGCAACTGCCAGTGCTGCGCGTGGCCCTGGCCGAACCCGAGTTTTTCAGTACGGTAGACCACCCGGCACGCCAACTGATCGACCGTATGGGCTCCTGTGTGATGGGCTTTGATGCACGGGCCATCAACGGCAGCGCCATGGAGGCCGAGATCCGCCGCGTGGTGCAGGTGATTGAGCAGTACCCAGAAACCGGCCGGCGCGTATTCCAGCTGGTGTTCGACGAGTTTGTGGTGTTTTTGTCCAAATTCCTGACCGAAAAATGCAGTACCCAGCGTTTGGTCAGCCTGGCACAGCAGGTGGAGCAAAAGGAAACCTTGGCCATCCAGTACACCATTGAGCTGCGCAACATGCTCAAAGACATGCCGGTGCGCGAAGAGATCCGAGAGTTTCTGTTCAAGATCTGGGCCGAGGTCTTGGCCATGGCGGCGGTACGCAACGGAGCGCAACACGAAGACACCGTGGCCCTGAAAAAAGCCGCCTCCGAACTCGTCTGGTCGGCCAGCGCCAAGCCCAACCGCGCCGACCGCGCCAAAGTCATCCAAAGCTTGCCCACCTTGCTGCAGCGCCTGCGCCAGGGCATGGGCCTGCTGGGGCTGGAAACGCCAGCCCAAGAGGCGCACATCAAGACCATCAGCGACACGCTGGCCGATGCCTTTATGTCCAAGACCGAGGCCATTCCCCAGGCCCGCATCGATTCCATGGCTGCACACTTGGCCAACCTGGAAGACTTCTTCAGCGACGAAGCCACCGGCGATTTGCCACTGGACCCGGAAAGCATCGAGATGATGCTGGGTATGGATGCATCCACCATCGACGTGATTGCCGACGGTGGCTCCAAGCCCACCGATGCCATGCTGGCCTGGGCGCAAGAGCTGCAGTTGGGGCATTGGTTCATGCTGGACCACAACCGCCAGGTCAACCGCGTGCAGTTCGCCTGGCGCAGCGAACGCAAGCAACTGCATCTGTTTGCAGCCATGGACGGCCGCAGCTACCTGATCCAGGCCCGCCGCCTGGCCGCGTATCTGCAAGCCGGTTTATTGGTGCCGCAAGAAGAAGAAGCGTTGACCCTGCGCGCCACCCGCGACGCATTGGCCAAGCTGGATGCGAATCCCGAGCGCTTGCTCGCCTAGTTGCTACGTTTTTTGCAGCTGCTTGCGCTCATGCTATGGGCGCTAACGGCCTAAAAGACTAGTGGGCTACCCGGTCCGATGCGTCGTCGCAGAGCTCGTCGAGCACCAGCGCATCCGGCTCCTCGCCAAAACTCCAGTAGACCATCAGGATGATGATTTTCAGATCGTCCAAGGTCACCGGGCTGCCATTGGCGGCCATGGCGCGGTCCAGTACGATTTCGCGCATCATCGGGGCCAGTACCCCGGCGGTTTCCAGAAAGCTCACAAACCCCAGGCATTCGGCCCCCAGATGGTCTTGCTCGGCCACAGAGTAAATGCGCAGGCTGTCGGTGGCGGGGAAAGCGATCGCCTCGACTGGAAGAATGGGGGCGGTCAGGGCCAGGTCGGGGCTGTGCGAGGCCTGGTGCAGGCCGTCCAGCCAGCGCAGCGCCTCCTCGATTTCATCGGCGTCGAAGCCGACCGCCGACAATTTGCGGCCCAATTGCGGCGACTCGGGGCAGGCATCGCCGCGCCAGTAGTTTTCATAAACGAACACGAGTACTTCAAACATGAACCCAATATAGCGCAGAAACCTGGCGTAGGTCGGTCGCAACTTTTAAGTGTGGGCAATGCGCTGAAAAAGCCCTCCGGGCAGGCGCGCCACCTGGTTGTCCAGCTCCAGTTCTAGCAGTTGGACTTGTAGCTGGGACGCGGAAATGCCCGTGCGGGCGACCAGCGCGTCCAGGCCTACGGGGTCATAGCCCAAGGCCGTGAGCAATGGATTTTCAGTGCCATTTTGGCCGTTGGCGCTGGCGACATCTGCGTGAGAAGCTATGAAATCAGGAGTACTAGACAACTTCAACTCGTCCAGCACATCCTGGATGTTTTCCACCAGTTTGGCCCCTTGCTTGATCAGCGCATGGCAGCCTCGGGCCTGGGCCGAGTGGATGGAGCCAGGTACCGCAAACACCTCCTTGCCCTGCTCGGAGGCCAGCCGTGCAGTGATCAACGAGCCCGATTGCAGCGCGGCTTCGACCACCAGCGTGCCCTGGGTCAATCCGGCAATCAAACGGTTGCGTTTGGGAAAGTTGGCCGACAGCGGCGGCGTACCCAGTGGGTATTCGCTGAGCAGCAGGCCATGCAGTGCGATCTGGTGGGCCAGGGCCAGGTTGCGCTTGGGGTAGACGCGGTCCAGCCCGGTGCCCACCACGGCGATGGTGGCCAGCCGGTCTGTCGCCCCGGCTGCGCCTTCCAACGCACCGAGATGGGCCGCACTGTCCACGCCCAGGGCCAAGCCCGACACCACAGTCAACCCGGCCTGGGCGCAGGCCTTGCCAAACTGCCGCGCATTCGCCTCGCCCTGGGGCGTGGGGTTGCGGCTGCCGACGATGGCGATGTTCTGGGTACTGGCGGCCTGCCACAGGTCGGTACGGCCCAGCGCATACAGCAACAGCGGTGGGTCTTCCATGGCCAGCAGGCCGACGGGGTAATGGGCATCGCCCAAGGTGACAAGGCTGCGTGGGGCGGCTCCGGTGGTGGCCAGCCATTGGGCAGTGGTTTCCAGCTGCGCATCTAGCTCGGGCGGGGTTTGCTGCAGAGCTTGGGCCTGCGCCGGGGTCACGATGTCACGCAGGCTGGTGGCCGGCTGCGCAAACACCGCTTGGGGTAGACCAAAGGCGGCCATCAGGCGGCGCGCGCTGGCGTTGCCGACTCCGGGTGTCAGAAGCAGGCGCAGCCAGCCTGCCAGCTCGTCCCGGTCCATACCCTCAATGTGGCGTGGTTAGCCGGTCGCCGATTTTCACGCCGGTCTTGATTTCCAGAATCAGGCCATAAGACAGGCGCTCGAACGGGCGAAACACCATCAGCAGGCCGTTTTGCTCGTCCGGCAGTTGGATGCGGGTTTTGGTGGCATCGGTGCTGTCCACCATATTTGCGCCGGCGGACAGCAGCGACAGCACGTGACCCCGCTCAATGCCGTCTTTGGTGCCCTTGTTGATGACCACAATCTGGTACTGGGCCGCATTGGCGATAGAGGTGCTACCGTAGACCGAAACGATGCGGGCATCGACGTTTTGCGACGGCGCACGCGGCACAAAGTTCAGCAGCTCGCGTTCGGGTTCGGGCAGCAGGCGGTCGCCCACGCTGATTTCTTCCTTGATCGACTGGATATCGACGGTGGCGGGCACGATGTCCACCAGCGGTTGGCCATTTTTGTCGAGCAGGCCCGAGGGCTGGCGGCTTTCCCCCTTGACCAGCACCACCTTGCCAACGTACTGGGTCTCATAGCCCAGCACTTCCTTGGTGACCGGGTCACGTAGCGGCGTGGCCTGGCGCATCACGCGGAAGTTCCAGGGCTTGTCTTTGCCGTCCAGCAGGGGCGCTTCCAGCGGCCCGCGCACATAGGCACGGTCGCCCCGGCTGAGCAAGATCCGCTCGTCTGCAGTGGCCACAATGCGCGGTGCCAACGCCAGGGTGTTTTCGTCCACGATCAGGGGTTCGGCCAAAAACGGCTCGATCAGATTGGTCTGCAACGTGGGCAAGGCGTTGTCGCCCAGATTCTCGATGCGGGTCCGTGGTGACAGCCGCACGGTGCGCACTCCGTCGTTGGGCTGCGCCTGGCCTGCCAGCAGCATGGCCCGGCCGTCTTTCTTAAGCAGCAGCAGCTGCTGGCCGGGGTAGATGCGGTGCGGATTGCGAATTTCTTGCTGGTTCATGCCCC
>NZ_JBDTEM010000081.1:0-14521 GCF_039922535.1 Rhodoferax sp.
ATGCCGTCATGGTGGCCGCCAATGCCAACCACAGCGCTGTGGGCTCAGACCTGCTGGTGGCCCAGGGTGTGTTGATGCAGTTTGGCGGCTTAAAGGCCATCAACAACGTCGATCTTCGGGTCCAGCGCGGCACCATCCATGGGCTGATTGGCCCCAATGGCTCGGGTAAAAGCACCATGATGAATGTGCTCACCGGCATCTACGTGCCCACGGCGGGCAGCATTACGTTTGCAGGCCGTGCGGTGGTGGGGCGCACCTCGGCCGACATCGCCTTGTCAGGCATTGCGCGCACTTTCCAGAACGTGCAGCTGTTTGGCGAAATGACGGCTTTGCAGAACGTACAGGTGGGTTTGCACCACACCTTCAGAAGCAACATTGTGGATGTAGCCCTGCACACCGGGCGCTACCAGCGCGAAGAAAAGGCTGCGCATGCGCGGGGCATGGGGCTGCTGCAGTTTGTGGGCCTGGGCGCACTGGCCACCGAGGAGGCGCGCAACCTGCCGTATGGCAAGCAGCGCTTGCTGGAGATTGCCCGGGCGCTGGCCCTGGACCCGCAACTGCTACTGCTGGACGAACCGGCTGCGGGCCTGACCGCGCCCGACATCAAGGAACTGGTGGCGATTGTCCGCAAGATCCGCGACCACGGCATCACCGTGATCCTGATCGAGCACCACATGGACGTAGTGATGGGTCTGTGCGACGCGGTGTCGGTGCTGGACTTTGGCCAAAAGATTGCCGAAGGCAAACCTGCGGAAGTGCAGGCCGACGAAAAAGTCATCACCGCCTATCTCGGCGGTACGGCAGCCTAAGCACAAGGATTCCCAATGTTGAGTATCAAAAACCTGGAAGCCGGTTACGGCAAAGTGCAGGTCTTGCACGGCATTTCCATGGAAGTCCCCAAGGGCAAGGTCGTCACCCTGATCGGCTCCAACGGCGCAGGCAAAACCACCACCATGCGGGCGGTGTCGGGCATGATCAAACCCACCGCAGGCCAGATCAGCCTGCACGGCAAGCGGATAGACGGTTTGGAGTCGTACACCATCGCCAAACAAGGCCTCGCGCACTCGCCCGAGGGGCGGCGCGTGTTTGCCACCATGACGGTGGCCGACAACCTCACCCTGGGGGCTTTCCCCCGGCTCACCGGCAGCCGCCCCAAAGGCGACGTGGCAGGCGACCTGGAGCGTGCCATGGAGCTGTTTCCCCGCCTCAAAGAGCGCCGCAACCAACTGGCGGGCACCTTGTCGGGCGGTGAACAGCAAATGCTGGCCATGGCCCGCGCGGTGATGCTCAACCCCGAGATCATCCTGCTGGACGAACCTTCCATGGGCCTCGCCCCGATCCTGGTGGAGGAGGTGTTTCGCATCATTGCCGACCTGAAATCCCGCGGTGTGACCATGCTGCTGGTAGAACAGTTTGCCGCCGCCGCCCTGAAGGTGGCCGACTACGGCTATGTGCTGGAAAACGGCCGTATCTCGGTGCACGGCGATGCGGCCAAGCTGCGCGACGACCCGGCGGTAAAAGCCGCGTACCTGGGCGGCGTGCATTGACCCTGCCATGGCTGCACTCTCCCGCACGGCGCATCCTGGCCAAGCTGCATTTGTATTGACACTGCTGGCGGCCACGTTTTTGATGGGGTCGAGCTTTATCGCCGGGAAGATATTGCTCCAGGGGGGATTTGCACCCATGGTGCTGGTGGGCTGGCGCTTTCTGGTGGCGGCGGTAGCCACGCTGCCCCTCGTCTTGCTGGATGCAGGCCCCTTGGGCAAAGCCCTGCTGCCCTCGGCCATGACGCTGCGCGATGCCATGGTGGTGGTGCTGATCGGCTTGCTGCAAACCGCCGCCGTCATGGGTTTGCTGTTTGTGGCGATGCGGACGATTGCCGCCTCCACTGCCGCCATTCTGCTGTTTACCAACCCGATCTGGGTGGCCGTGCTGGGTAAGATATTTTTGGGCGAGTCGCTGCACCGCACGCGGCTGCTGGGACTGGCGTTGGGCATTGCCGGGGTGTCGCTGGCCATAGGGGTAGGCGCGGCCAGTCTGCCGGGTGCGGGTGCGCTGACGGGGCAGGCCATTGGCCTGGGATCCGCCTGGTGCTGGGCCACCGCCACCATCATCAACAAGCGCGCCCGGCTTCCTATTGGCAGCTGGGCTCTGAGCTTTTGGCAAATGCTGGTGGGGGCATTGGCAGTGTTGGCAATAGCCTACGGCTCGGGCGAGCGCTGGCCGCAGGTGACGACACCTGCGCAGTGGGGCTGGTTTTTCTGGCTGGCCATTCCGGCCTCTACCGGGTCGTTTGGCCTGTGGTTTGTGGCGCTGAAAAAGGGCGGTGCCACACGCACCAGCGGCTACTTGTTTCTGGCCCCTTTGTTCACCGTGTTGCTGTCGTTTCTGGTGCTCGGCCATACCCTGGTGTGGGCGCAGGCGCTGGGCGGCGTACTGATCGGACTGTCGCTGTGGCTGGTGAACCGGCAGCCCGCTGCGCAACGGGATTAAATGGCGGCCAACGAATCCAGCAGCCCGTCGGCATCCACGCCCGAGACGGGTTCGCCGTGGTTGTAGCCGTAGGTCACCAGCAGCACCGGGCAGCCCGCGGCCCGCGCCGCCTGTGCATCGTTGCTGGAGTCGCCCACCACCAGGGTGTGGGCGGGCTGGCTGCCCAGGGCTTCGCAGGCTTTGAACAGCGGCAGCGGGTAGGGCTTTTTGCGTTCAAACGAATCGCCACCGTACACCTGGCGGAAGAAACCGTCCAGGCCTTTGGCCTGCAGCAGCGCTTGGGCCAAAGCCACCGGCTTGTTGGTCACACAGGCCAGTTTCCAGCCGCGCTGCTGCATGGTCTGCAAGCCCTCCACCACGCCGGGGTACACGGCTGAGAACTGGCCGTTGATGGCCCCGTAGTGGTGCTGGTAGCGCGCTAACGCGTGGTCGAATAATGCTGCGGTATTGATAGCTGCTTGCGCAGGTACAGTCTGCGCTAGAGCATGTTTTAGCACTAGATTTATGAGATTTTCAGACCCTTTGCCCACCATAGGCAGGATGGTGCTGGGCGCGATGGCAGGCAACGCCAAGTCGGCCAGCATGCCGTTTAAAGCGGCAGCAAAGTCGCCCAGGGTATCGACCATGGTTCCGTCCAGGTCAACGATGGCGGCTTGGATGGAGGCGCGCTTAATACAGCACCCGCCGAAACATCCCAATCGCCATCTGATAGCCGAGCAGTTGCAGTTCGGCATCAAAGCGCTCCCCTTCGTCGCGCATGAAGGCGTGGACACCGTTGAATTCGTGCCAAGTGAAGTTCACCGCCTCGTCGCTCAGCTTCTTGTAAACCACCGCCCGGCCTTCAGGTGGGATGTGCGGGTCTTGCTTGCCCCAGACCATTTGCAATTCGCCTTTGATTTCGCCCGTGCGCGCTAGGCTTTCGTTGCCCGGCTGAGAGGGGGTCAAACCCGAGTGGATGTCGGTGGCGTAAAAGCAGGAGGTGGCCGCAATAGCTGGGTTTAGGGCGGCGCGGTATGCCAGGCCACCGCCTAAGCAGAAGCCCATGGCTCCGAATTTTTCGGAGCAATCGTCTTGCGTTCCCAGGTAATCAATGATGGCCTGCGCATCGCTGTCGTGGGCTTCCAGATACTTGGTCACTTTGTCGGCATTGCCTTTGTCGCGCCCTGCGTCGTCGTAGCCGAGGACCGTGCCGATGGGGTTGAGCTCATGGAACACTTCCGGCACCACCACGATGAATCCATGCCCGGCCATGGTTTGCGCGCTGCGGCGAATGGGTGAAGTTTGCTGAAAGATCTCAGAATACAGAATGAGCGCCGGATATTTTTTAGGGGGCGCTCCAGCCTCGGTTTTGGGGCGGTACACATAACAGCGCATGGTGCCGGTGGGGGTGGGGAGATCGACTTCGCTGGCTTGGATTTGCATGGGTTTTCCTCGTCAGCAGAGTGTAGCCACCCCCCAATAAGTGGCGATGCCGCTCTAACTTTCGTGGACTCGGATGCAGAGCATTCCAAGCCATGAAAGCTCTTTCACGTTAATTCCGCGTGATCACGGCACAGGCCAACCGCGCACCGGAATTACCGGTGGGTTGGGTGGTGAAGTCGTCTGCGTCCTTGTGTACGATCAGGCCGCGGCCGACCACGTCGTGGGGGCCGCTGTCCACGCTCAGGTCGGTGCTTTCATAGCTGATCTTGGCGCTGCCCGATGCGTCGGCCTGCAGGCTGGGCAGGTCGCCAGCATGGTGCATGGAGCCGTTGGCGGCCCCGTGTGCGTGGCCGTCGGGGTTGAAATGGCCACCAGCAGACATGCCGTCGCCACTGGAGCAGTCGCCCTTTTCATGGATGTGAAAGCCGTGCACGGTGTTGGGCAGCAGGCCATGCACTTCGCCGCGCACCAGCACTTTGCCGGGCAGTTGGACGAATTGGATACTGCCGGTAGCCGTGTTGCCGGTGGTCGCGGCGAGCTGGGCGGTGGCGGACGGGGCTGGGGGTTGGCTGGCGCAGGCGGCCAACAGGCCGCTCAGCGCCAGGCAGGAGATGCGGATAGGGGAAAACATGGAACTCTCCTTGGGTCAGTATTGGCCGCGCTGGGCCAAAGGTGGCGTGCTGTCAGCAGTATCCATTACGGCCATTGAATGTACCCATATGTCTCGCCGTTTGCCACCCTGGGTTGCCGCTTGGGATATACCTGTGGGTTTACATGGCACGCGATTTGGCCGACGTTTGTAAGCTGTTTGTGGTCAAATTGCGTCAATTCATATCGGGTAAGTAAACCCATCGGTTCGAGGAATTCCCCCTGCAACCGTACCGGGTTATTTCACCTTCCACTCGCCTGCCGGAGGACGTATGGGCATTCATCGCACGGATAGCGCATCCAGACATGCCCAGTGGTCTGCCGGGCGCGCCAGCAGCTCGACGTTTGACAACAATGTGCAGAAGTACGGTGTGGTCGGTGCCGCTGCGGTCGCTGCGACCGATGCCGTGGCCCAAGGGGTTCTGGGCCTGGAGAGTGGCATCAAGACGGTCGCTCTCAATACCGTTTCCCTGGAAAACGCAGCCAAGTCGGTTTACAACGCGGTGACGCAAAACGGGCTGGTCTCCGCCGGTGCCATTGCGGCGTATGCGGCCGGCGGTGCGGCGCTGGTGAAAAGCGCGATCAGCAAGCTGGTGTGATGCAAGGGGGCTAGCCCCCTGCAGTGCTAAGCCGCCAGCAACTGCCGCAGTACAAACGGCAAGATGCCACCGTGCTGGTAGTAGTCCACCTCGATCGGGGTGTCAATACGCAGCCGTACCGTGACTTCCTGCTGAAGTCCATTGGCACGGTGCACCACCAGCGTCACATCCATCTGCGGTTGCAGCGCACCGCCGATCACTACGTCAACCACCTCGTCGCCGCGCAGGCCCAGGGTCTGCCAGCTGTCGGTGCCCAAGAACTGCAGCGGCAGCACGCCCATGCCCACCAGGTTGGCGCGGTGGATGCGCTCAAAACTGCGCGCCACCACGGCTTTGATGCCCAGCAGCTGCGTGCCCTTGGCGGCCCAGTCGCGTGATGAGCCGGTACCGTATTCCTCGCCACCAAACACCACCGTGGGGATGCCCGCCGCTAGGTACTTTTGCGCCGCGTCATAGATGGGCATTTTTTCCGGTGCGGCTTGCGCGGAGTGGTACAGCGTCACACCGCCTTCTTCCTGTGAGCCCTTGGCATCCGGTGGCAGCATCAAGTTTTTGATGCGGACATTGGCGAAGGTGCCGCGCACCATCACATCATGGTTGCCCCGGCGCGAGCCGTAGCTGTTGAAGTCGGCGCGGGGTACACCGTTGGCCAGCAGCCACTGCCCGGCGGGGGATTTTTCGGCGATGGAACCTGCAGGCGAAATGTGGTCGGTGGTGATGGAATCACCAAACAGCGCCATGGTGCGCGCGCCGGTAAAGCCCAGCACCGACATTTTGGGCACCAGGCTGAAGTCGCCGAAGAACGGCGGCTCGGCGATGTAGGTGGATTGCGGCCAGTCGTAGACTTGCCCGGTCGTCCCTTGGATGCTGCTCCACAGTGCACCGGGTTCGGACTTGATCTTGTCGTAATTGGCGCGAAACGCCTGCGCATCGGTGGCAAAGCGCAGCTTCGCGTCGATCTCGGCCATGCTGGGCCAGATGTCGGCCAGAAACACCGGTTTGCCACCCGTGCCCAGGCCCACCGGCTGGGTGGCCAGGTCGGTCATCACATTGCCCGCAATCGCGTAAGCCACCACCAGCGGCGGTGAGGCCAAAAAGTTGGCCTTCAGGTTGGGGTGGATGCGCGCCTCGAAATTGCGGTTGCCCGACAGCACGGCCGCGCAGACCAGCTGGTTGGCACCGATGGCAGCGTTGATCTCGGGCGACAGATCGCCCGCATTGCCAATGCAGGTGGTGCAGCCATAGCCCGCCAGGTAAAAGCCCAGCTTTTCCAGGTAGGGCAGCAGCCCGGCCTTTTGCAAATATTCGGTGACGATGCGCGAGCCCGGGGCCAGCGAGGTTTTGATGTGCGGCAGCACCGTCAAGCCCGCCTCTACCGCCTTTTGGGCCAACAAGCCCGCCGCCAGCATCACGCTGGGGTTGGAGGTGTTGGTGCACGAGGTAATGGCCGCGATCAGCACGTCACCATTGCCGATGGTCGTGTCATTGGACGGCAGGGGATGGCGCAGGCCCAAGGTCTCTGCAGGCTGGTTGAATCCATTGGCTGCGTTGGGTTGGCTGTACAGCGCGGCAAAGGTACTGGCCAGTTGGTCCAGGTCGATGCGGTCCTGCGGGCGTTTTGGGCCTGCCACGCTGGGCACCACGGTGCCCAGGTCCAGCCGCACGATTTTGGTGTAGTCAATGTCGCCTGGCTTGGGCATGCCGAACAGGCCCTGCGCCTTGTAGTAGGCCTCAAAGAGCGCAATCTCTTCGGCGGTACGGCCGGTGTTTTGGAAGTAGGCAATCGTCTTGTCGTCCACCGGGAAGAAGCCCATGGTCGCGCCGTACTCGGGGGCCATGTTGCCGATGGTGGCGCGGTCGGGCACGGGGATAGATGCGGCCCCCGGGCCAAAGAATTCCACAAACTTGCCCACCACCTTCTCGGCGCGCAGGATGTTGGTCACAAACAGCACCAGGTCGGTGGCGGTGACACCTTCGCGCAGCGTGCCCGACAGCTCGAAGCCCACCACGTCCGGGGTCAGCATGTACACCGGCTGGCCCAGCATGGCGGCTTCGGCCTCGATGCCACCCACGCCCCAGCCGACCACGCCGATGCCGTTAATCATGGTGGTGTGGCTGTCGGTGCCGACCAGCGAGTCGGGGTAGTACACCGGCACCGGCCCGGTGTCTTGCGGGCTCTTGTACACGCCGCGCGCAAAGTATTCCAGATTGACCTGGTGCACGATGCCAAAGCCCGGCGGCACCACGCGGAAGGTGTCAAACGCCTGCATGCCCCACTGCATGAACTGGTAGCGCTCGTGGTTGCGTTGGAATTCCAGCTGCATGTTCAGGTCCAGCGCTTGGGGTGTACCGTAGTAATCGACCATCACAGAATGGTCTACCACCAGGTCCACCGGCACCAGTGGTTCGATGGTTTTGGGGCTCTTGCCCAACGAAGCCGCTACCGTGCGCATTGCGGCCAGGTCGGCCAGCAGCGGGATGCCAGTGAAATCCTGCAGCACCACGCGCGTCACTACGAACGGGATTTCCTCGGTGCGCTCGGCATTCGGCAGCCAGTGCGCCAGTTGCTCAACGTGCTGCGGCGCGACCTTTTTGCCGTCGCAGTTGCGCAGCACCGACTCCAGCACGATGCGGATGGACACCGGCAGGCGTTGGATGCTGGGGTACTGCCGGGCGAGTTGGGGAATAGACCAGTACTGGCCGGTACTGCCGCTGGCCGTGGTGAATGTTTGCAGGGTGCTGGCAAACGCGTGGGGCGTGTTGTTGGGCATAGGGGCTCCTTGTGGGTTGCCATCCAAGATAGCAGGCTTGGATGAACCTGGCTGTCAGTGGGGGTGCCGTTCTCTGAACACTTCTTTACAACTTGGCGATAGCTGCCCGTAAGTCGTCCACATTCAATACTTCTGATAGCACCTGCGGCGCGCTACCGGCCTTGTACAGCACGTACACCGGCACGCCGTTGCGGCCCAGCTGGCCCAGCGCGGCGGTGATGTCGGGGTCGCGGCGGGTCCAGTCGGCGCGCAGCAGCTGCACGTTTTTGGCCTCCAGATCGGCCAGCACCGCGGGGTGCGACAAAGTGGTTTTCTTGTTGTACTGGCAGGTGACGCACCAGGCGGCGGTGAAGTCCACCATTACCGGCTGGCCGGTAGCCAGCGTCTGCTCGACGCGGCCCGGCTCCCAGGGCTGCCAGCGATCGGTGGCGGCCACGACATTAGACACCGGCGTATTTTTTATAACATTGGGGCCTACAGCGCTGATAACACCTGCGAGGGCAGCTATTGAAAGCGTAGCAATTGCCCAGCGCGTGCGCCCGGCCAAGCCCAGCGCCCACAGCACTGCCGCCATCGCCACCAGCAGCACCAGCAGGCTGCCCGCGCCGTCGATGCCGCTTTGCTGGCCCAGCACCCAGACCAGCCAGGCCACGGTGGCAAACATCGGGAAGGCCATGAGCTGGCGGAAGGTGGCCATCCACGCGCCGGGCCGGGGCAGCAGCCGGGCCAGGGCCGGGCTCAGGCTGGCCAGCAGGTAGGGCAGGGCCATGCCCAAACCCATCACCGCGAAGATCGGCAGCGCCTGCGCCACCGGCAGGCCTACCGCCAAGCCCAGCGATGCGCCCATGAACGGCGCGGTGCAGGGCGAGGCCACGGCCACCGCCAGCACGCCCGACAAAAAGGCGTTCAGCGCCGGGTTGCGCGCCTGTAGGGTGGCCACGCGGCTGGGCAGGAACTGGCCGAACTCAAACAAGCCCGCCAGATTCAGCCCGACCACCGTAAACAGCACGGCCAGCCCCGCCACCACGGCTGGCGACTGCAGCTGGAAGCCCCAGCCCAGTTGCTCGCCCGCCGCCCGCAAACCCAGCATCAGGCCGCCCAGCGCCAGGAAGGACAGCACGGCCCCGGCGGTATAGGCCAGGCCATCGACGCGGTGCGCGCGCTTGTCGCCCGCGTGCTGGGCAAAACCCATCAGCTTGATGGCCAGCACCGGGAACACGCAGGGCATCAGATTCAGGATCAGCCCGCCCAGCAGCGCGCCGAGCAAAGCGGCCGCCCACGACAGGCTGGGCGCGGCGGGGATTTGCGACGCAGCGCTATTGGCCCGCAGAGCGGCTTCCAGCGCCGGGGAAATGGTGGGTGCGGCCACGGTGCGCGGCCATTCGCCTTGCACGTCGGCCACGGTGCGGTAGCCCTGGCCTTCCGCGGTGGCCAGTACCAGCGGCATCTCGGTGGGGCTTTGGCTGCGCATGGCGGTCAGCGGCGCGGTGGCGGACCAGGTGGCGCCGTCCCAGCGCTGGGTGATGTCGGCCGCGGGGGCGGTGATTTCCGGGGTTTCGGGGAACAGTTCCAGCGTCTTGCCGTGCAGTGCGGCGGGCAGGTCGGCGACGGTGATTTTGAGTTCTGCGCCCGCTACCTGCACCTTGCTGCGGGCGGCCAGGTCGTGGGGTTGCGCGGCCAGGCTGGCATCGAAGGCGCTGCCGTTGAGGGCGGTGGTGCTTTTCACCGGCACTTTGAGCACGAAGTCGCCTTCTTCGGGAATGCACTCCTTGCGGCACACCAGCCAGGCGGCGTGCAGCTTCACTTCCAGCTCGCTGGTCAACAGGCCAGGTTTGAAGTCGGGCGAGATGGTCAGCGGCACCGGCAGCAGCAGCGTGCCCTCAAAGCCGTAGTTGGCCAGCGTACCGATGCGGATCTTGTGCGGCACCGGCCAGGCGATATCGCCCGCCGTCACGCCCGGTGGCAGCGTCCAGGTCAGGCTGGTGGCCAGGCCCGAATCGCCGGGGTTCTTCCAATACGTGTGCCATTCGGGCTGGTGGGCGATCTGCAAGCCCACCCACACCGGCTGGCCGGGCACCACGCCCTGTGGCGCATGGGCCAGCAGCTCGGCGCGCACCTGCGGCGTGGTGACGACAGAATTTAAGCTTTTTTGGGCATTGGCGCAGATGGGGAGTGCACTGGCAGCTATTAAAAGCAGAGCGGTGAGAAGGCGATGCAGCATGGTGGGACCCGAGTATGCGGGGTGGGAGCGGCTGGCAGGCCGCAAAGTTCCGGCTCTCACCCAGCCCACCTCGGGCTCAGAGCTGGGTGAATACCGCTGGCAGCTTCTTCGGCGCGGTGATGCGCAACTGTTTGTGGATGCTTTCCTGGCCAAACACCACCTCAATATCGGCTACAGCCACGCCAAACAAAGGCGCGAGAAAGCGCACCATGTGGTCTGTCGCCTTGCCGTTCTTGGGCGTGGCGGTGACGCTGACCTTGAGCTGCGTGCCCATGGGTTTGGCAATCGCGTCACAGCAGGCCGAGGGCTTGCCCAGGATGTTGACGATCAGCACGTCGCCCTCCCAGGCAAAAAAGGAGTCGCCGGTGGCGTTGCGGGGGGCGGCCATGCAGCCGGGTTCCGTTCGGGTCAGTTCGGGTTTTTGAGCCGCAGCAAGCCCAGGCCCAACAGGCCAAAGGCACCGCCGGTGACGCGGTTGAACACCTGGGCCCGCCGTGGGGTGGAGAACCAGCCCTGCAAGCGCGTGGCCAGCAGCGAATAGACTACGTGGGAGGTCAAGGCGCAGGCGGTGAAGGTGCTGGTCAGCGCCAGGAACTGCGGCAGCATGGGCGCGTCCAAGTGCAGGAACTGCGGAAACAGCGCGGTGAAGAACAGAATGCTCTTGGGGTTGGTCAGCGACACCAGTAGGCCCTGGCGGGCCAGCGCCAAGCGGGACTTGTTGGGTTGCTCCACGACCTGGGTGGTCTTGCTGAATACCGAGCCGGGGTTGGTCCACTGCCGGTAGCCCAGGTACATCAGGTACAACGCCCCGGCAGTCTTCAGCCCGGCAAACAGCCATGCCGAGGTATGCAGCAAGGTGCCCAGCCCTGCCATGGCAATGCCCGACACCACAAAAACCCCTACCGCGCTGCCGACGGAGCTGCCCAGCAGCGTCTTGCGCAGGCCCCAGGCCATGGTGTTCGACATTGCCAGCAGAACGGCCGGGCCAGGGGTGAATGCGGTCACCAGGGAAATGGTGATGAAAAGGAGCCAGGCGGAGGGTGTCATGGGGCGTGCACAGTGCGGTGGGGGACGGTTAATCTACCCTATCCGGGTTGCCCCCTTGGCCGACCCGATTGCAAACCACTGGTAAAGCTAGGGATAACCCTGGTAAAAACCCTTGTGGCGCGGGCAGGGCGGGCCTATAACCGAGGCGGTTGCACCGCATTGACACCCACGCGACCGGCCTCCGGCGGACGCTGATGCCCCCGGACTCCCAGGGTGTGGTTTTGAAAGGTTTCCATGTCTGACGGTTCTTTGCCCACATTCCGCTTCCCCGCAAGCACTCACATCGTCCAGGTCCAGCCGCCCCAGCACGGCGCGGTGACGCTGGAGTCGTCCGCGCTGGAGGTGTTTACCGATTTGGCGCAAATCCGTGCCGCTTCAGTGCCGCCGCAAACCTCGCTGGGCCAGGCCGAGCTGAAGATGATCTACCAGGGCGTGCGCCTACTGTTCGTGGTGTCCGACATGCCCTCGGTGGACGGCATTCTGACCGCCGCCGACATCGCCGGGGACCGCCCCATGCGCCTGGTGCACCAGCGCCAAGTCAAATACCAAGAGCTCACCGCCGCCGATGTGATGACCCCACTGTCCGACATCGACGCGGTCACCTTTGCCTCGCTGCAACGCGCCACGGTGGAGCAGGTGGTGGCCACGCTGATCCAACGCGGCCGCCCGCACCTGCTGGTGGTGGACTCGGAAGCCGCCGACGGCTCCCCGCGCATCCGTGGCCTGATTTCGCAAACCCAAGTCGAGCGCCAGCTGGGCCACCCCTTGCCGGTGACAGCGATGGCGCAGACCTTCTCGGAGCTCGAACAGGTCTTGGCCGGGCATTGAGAGCGTATTTTTAGGTGTGAAATAGGCCACCAGCGCATATTCCATCTGCGCTGGCAGCTTCAAAATAAATAGCAATTGGCCAGGGCCCGGTCCTCGGCGATTCTCCGGTGTCATTTAACATCGAAGGTTTCGCACTGACTCAGAGAACACCATGGTTGCCAATATTCTGCAAAAACTCCCCGCTGGCGAACGCGTCGGCATCGCGTTCTCGGGCGGGCTGGACACCAGCGCCGCCGTGCACTGGATGCGTGCCAAGGGTGCCATTCCCTGCGCCTACACCGCCAATCTGGGCCAGCCCGACGAGTCCGATTACGACGAAATCCCGCGCAAGGCGCTGGCCTACGGTGCCGAAATGGCCCGTTTGGTGGATTGCCGCCCGCAGCTAGTGGCCGAGGGCATTGCCGCCATCCAGGCCGGGGCTTTCCACATCAGCACCGGCGGCGCCACCTATTTCAACACCACGCCGCTGGGCCGGGCCGTCACCGGCACCGCGCTGGTGGTGGCCATGCGTGACGACGGCGTGAACATCTGGGGCGACGGCAGCACCTACAAGGGCAACGACATCGAGCGCTTCTACCGCTACGGCCTGCTGTGCAACCCCGAGCTGCGTATCTACAAGCCCTGGCTGGACCAGCTGTTCATCGACGAACTCGGTGGCCGCAAGGAGATGAGCGAATACCTGGTGGCCAACGGTTTTGACTACAAGATGAGCGTGGAAAAAGCCTATTCCACCGACTCCAACATCCTGGGCGCGACCCACGAAGCCAAGGACCTGGAGTTCTTGAACGCCGGCATGCACATCGTCAAGCCGATCATGGGCGTGCCGTTTTGGCGCGACGGCTGCGTGGTCAAGGCCGAATCGGTCACCGTGCGCTTTGAAGAAGGCCAACCAGTCGCCTTGAACGGCCAGACCTACCCCGACGCGGTGGCCCTGATGTACGCCGCCAATGAAATCGGTGGCCGCCACGGCTTAGGCATGTGCGACCAGATCGAGAACCGCATCATCGAAGCCAAGAGCCGCGGCATCTACGAAGCCCCCGGCATGGCGCTGCTGCACATCGCCTACGAGCGCCTGGTGACCGGCATCCACAACGAAGACACCATCGAGCAATACCGCAGCAATGGCCGCCGTCTGGGCCGCCTGTTGTACCAAGGCCGCTGGTTCGACTCGCAAAGCCTGATGCTGCGCGAAACTGCCCAGCGCTGGATCGCCCGCGCCATCACCGGCGAAGTCACGCTGGAACTGCGCCGCGGCAACGACTATTCGCTAATGGACACCGTCAGCCCCAACCTGACCTACCACCCCGAGCGCCTGACCATGGAAAGCGGAGCCGGTGGCTTCACCCCCGCCGACCGCATCGGCCAATTGACCATGCGCAACATGGACATCGCCGACACCCGCCAAAAGCTGGCGGTGTACACCGAGGCCGGTTTACTGGGCACCAGCGGCTCCAGCACCACGCTGATCGCCAATCCAGGCGCTCTGTAAATTCCCGTCTGGTTCCCTGGCCCTCCAATGTGAGGGCTAGGGTGTGTAAGCCCCGTCCACCAGCCGCTGCGAAATCCACCAGAGGTTGCCGTGCGGGTCACGCACGCCGCCCTGGCGGTCGCCGTAGGGCATGTCGGCCACCGCCATCTCCAGCGTGGCACCGTGCTGCAGGGCTTGGGCCATAGCCGCGTCGGCATCGTCCACATACAGGTAAAACGCGGCGGCCATCGCCGGGTAGGCGGGGCTGGCTTCGCTGGCCATCACGGTGGAGGTGCCAAGCCGCACCTGCACATTGGCCACCAGGCCGTCGGGGCGCAGGCTGCGGCAGGTCTCCACGCCGCCCAGCCCGGCCACCAGAAAACGCGCAAACGCGTCGGCATCATTCACGAAAAAATAGGGTGCGACGGTATTGAATCCGGGCGGGATGCGCATGGCGGACCTCCTACAACTGGGTTCTCAAAGCGTAGACCAGGCCCACAGCCAGCGCCACCAGGGCCGCACTCACCCAACGCAGCCGCACGCGGTTGGCCTCTGCCCGCTGCACCAGCTCGGTGTTTTGCGTGGCCAGCGCCTGGATCAGCTCGCTGGAGGCGCGCATCTGCGTGTGCAGCTCGGCGCTGCTGGCCTCCAGGGCGATGATGCGGGCTTGCAGCTCGGCCACCACCAGGTCATGGGTGGGCAGCACCGGGGTCGGCGGGGGTGGGGGCGCGGGCGGCGTTTTTTTGGCCACGCTGTCCCACAGCTTTTTGGCCCCTTGTGCCACCAGCGGCGCGGTCGAGATCACCTCGGTCCACGGTACGGTCTTGAGCAGAGAAAACAAGCCTAAACCCATGGCGGGAGCCTTTCAGAATGCACTATCGAATTGCTATGACTTGCATAGCTGCTTGTGCTGATGGAATGAGCGCCAGAGGTCGATTTTCTTTATAAAACAGCGTCTGGCGGTTGTACTAGCTTACATGGGCGCGGGCGTAGCAGATGCAAGCCCTGGCGTAGAGTGGTGTCT
>NZ_JBDTEM010000082.1:0-14996 GCF_039922535.1 Rhodoferax sp.
ATGCTCTGCTTGGGGTCGCCCACGATGAAGACGCTGGGTGCACCGGCGGCTCCCGCGTAGCCGCTGAGCCAGGCGTGCAGGGCCTGCCACTGCAACGGGCTGGTGTCCTGGAATTCGTCGATCAACAGATGTTTGACTTTGGCGTCCAGCCGCTCCTGCACCCAGCCGCTGAGCACGGGGTCGGACAGCATCACCGACGCGGCGCGCTCCACGTCGTTCATATCGACCCAGCCGCGCTCGTATTTCAGCGAAGCCAGCTCGGCGATCAGCACGCGGGTGAGCCGGGCCATGCGCTGCTGGTGCGCCCAGGCAGCGTGTTGCAGCTGGGCCTGGGCGACCTGCAGCGCCAGTTCTTGCGCGGCGCGCACGGTGGCGATGCCCACAATCTTTTCGCCAAACTTGCGGGCCGTGCCTTTTTGCGTCAACAAGGCGGCCAGCACGGCATCGGCATCGTGGGCTGTCAAAGCCTGTTCCAGCGCACTACCTGCCGCCGAGAACGTGACGGCGCTGGCGCGGCCCAGATTGCCTGCCGCCTCTTGTAGCAATGGGCGCTGGGCCCACAGCAAATCCTCCGGCGCGGCCAGCCCGGCAAAGGCGGGAAACTGCGCATCAAAAGGCGGCACGGAGGCATCCACCACGCCCTGCGCATCGGCCAGTACAAACTCGACACGCTTATTCAGCGCGGCTCCCAGCGCCTTATGGGCCTGGAAGCGGCCATGGACGGCCACCAGCGCTTCGAAGTCGGCGCGGGCGCTGGGGCTATCGACCACGGTGGCGTAAAAACGCGCCCACACAGCGGTGATGGCTTCGGTGTCGTCTTCCAACAGGCTGTAGTTGGCGGGCAGGCCCAGGTCTTGCAAAACCGCCAGCGGTGCGGTGCGCAGCAAAGCCGCAAACCAGCTATGGAAGGTGCGTATCTGCACCGGGCGGGCGCTGGCCAGGAGCTGGGGGTAGAGATTTTGAAGTGCCGGGGCCTGCGCCGCAATCTGTGCGGGCGGCACGCCACGGGCCAGCAGTTCGGCGGCCAGCTTTTCGGGCGGGGCCTGGGCGAATTCGACCAGCCATTCGTTCAGGCGCTGGCGCATTTCACCGGCGGCCTTTTTGGTGAAGGTGATGGCCAGGATTTCGTGGGCTTGCACGCCATGGCCGTCTTTGGCCAGGCTGCCCTCCAGCAAGGCCCGCAGAATGCGCGACACCAGCATCCAGGTCTTGCCCGCGCCCGCGCAGGCCTCCACTGCGATGCTGCGCCGGGGGTCGCAGGCAATGGCGTAAAACGCCGCCCGTTCTACCGACCTGCCGTTGTGCTCGTAGGCGGCCTGGGTCACTTCTTTTTACCCAGCGCTCCCGCAGCCAAAAGGCTCAAAACTACAAAGGGCAGGCAGGCGCCGTAAAGGCTGCGGATACCAAAGTGCTCGGCCACCTGGCCCAGCAAGGGCGGGCCCAGCAGAAACACCACAAACGAGATTTGCGCCAGCGCCGCCACATTGACAGCGGCAGGCCGGTCGGTGCGCTGCGCTGCAGCCGACATGGCCAGCGGAAAGATGCCGCTGGTGCCCACGCCCATCATCCCCAGACCCAGCAGTGCCAGCGCAGGCGATGGGGCCAGCACCACCAGCAAGGCACCGCAGCCCAGCACCGTGAGCAGGCAGCGGGCAAACACCACGGGGCTGAAACGCTCCACCAGCCCATCGGCATAAAACCGCGTTACCGCCTGGGTCAACATGCCCGTGGCCACCGCCAGCCCGCACATCCAGGGATCGGCCTCAAACACGTTGCGCATGTAGATGGCCGACCAGTCCGCGCCCGCGCCTTCGAGCAGCATGGCCGACAGGGTCACGCAGACCAGCGCCATGATGGCCCAGGTGGGCCGGGCAAAGTGCGGGGCCTTCTCGGTGGTGGTTTCGCGCAACGGCGCGGGGCTGAATCGACCCAGCAGCAGGCACGTGGCCACCAGCGACACCGGCGCCATCAGCGCCAGGTGCAGTTGCGGGCTGATGCCCAGCTGCGCAATGCCCGCGCCCGCCAGACCGGCGGTAAAAAAGCCAAAGCTCCAAAAGGCGTGCGCGCGGTTCATGATGCGGCGGCCCAACTGGTGCTCGACCCGGTCGGCCTCCACATTCACCACCACCTCCACCAGGCCAACGCACATGCCCGCAGGCACCAGGCATAGGAACAGTGCCAACGGCCCGGTAGCCCAGCTGGCGATGGCAAAAAACAGCGCAATCAGGGGCGTTAGCATTAACAACGCCCGGCGGTAGCCCAGGCGCTCCAGGACGCGGCTGGCCAAGGTGAGTGACACCATCGTGCCCGCTGCGGTGCCGATCAGCGCCAGGCCCAAAGCGCCCTCGCCCACGCCCATGCCGCGCTGGATCTCGCCCAGCCGGGGAAAAATGCCGCCCAGGCCAAACGAGTACATGAAGAAAGCCGCAAACACCCGCCATTCGGCGGACAAATGCAGGCCGAAACGATGTTCGGCGGGGGGCGCAGAGCGCGCAATGTTAGGGAGCGTATTTGTTTTCATATCAAGCTTTGTTGTCTTCCAGCCAACCCAGTTGCACCAAGTCGCGTTCGCACTGCGCCGCGTCCAGAAACTGGATCGCCTGCCAGCCGCGTGCGTGCGCTGTGGCCACGTTATGGGCGTTGTCATCGATGAACACGGTGTCGGCGGGGGTCAGCCCAAACTGGGTTTCGGCCAGCGCGTAGATGCCATGTTCCGGCTTGATCAGTCCGACGCGGGCCGAAAAAATGCCGTCTTCAAAGTGGTCAAAAAAGTCGCGCTCCAGCAAAAGGTCGGCGTACGGGATCGGCATGTTCGACAGGTACACCAGCCGGTGCCCCTGCGCCTGCAGGCGTGGCAGCAGCGCGGCGGTGTCTTGCTTGGTGTGCAGGTGGTTGGGGATGGCGTGGATGAAGCGCAGCAAGTCCGCCGACTCTAGCCCACTCTGCGCAGCAAGGGTGTATGCCAACTGTGCGGGCTCAACCGTGCCGCGGTCAAATTCGGCCCATGGCTCCCACATGCCCGCACACAACGCCTGTGCGGCGGCGGTGTTGGGCGCGTGCAGAGGCAGCTCGTGCTGAACGATCTCGGTCGGCTGCCAGTGCAAAAGCACGGCACCCAGGTCAAATACAACGGTTTTGGAGGCAGATGGGGAGAGCAAGGGGAAATTCCTTATCGGTCAGAGTCCAAGGGTAAAGCATTTGTGCGAGGCACCCAGACACAGCGTTTAGGCCATGGCAAGCATTCGCCAGTAACCCGTCACTAATGAGCTTAATTACTGATTTGGTGATTTGGTGATTTGCACTGTGGCGCTATGCTAGTGGTATCTAGGCTGCATAACTATCGAGAAATTCCGCCAAACCCATGAATTCAACTCATGCCAAGACCACCACCCGCCGTCTGCCACCCTTGAACATGCTGCGGGCTTTTGAAGCCGCCGCTCGCTGCGAGAGCGTGACCCTGGCCGCGCAAGAGCTGCATGTCACGCAAAGTGCGGTCAGCCACCAGATCAAGGCACTGGAAACATGGCTGGGCGTTCCACTGGTGCAACGCAGTGGCCGGGGCCTGGGGCTTACGGCCGAGGGCGCAGCCTACTTGCCCAGCCTACGCAGCGCTTTCGACCTGGTGGCCCAGGCAACAGCACGCATTGCCCAGCCCACGCGGCGCAACACCTTGTCGGTCAACTCCATGGCTTCGCTGTCGGCCCAGTGGCTGATCCCCCGGCTGGCCGCGTTTTGTGCCGAGGTGCCGGATGTGGACGTGCAGCTGTCCACCACGGTGAAGGCGTTCGACTTCGACCCGGCGGCTTTTGATGTGTCCATCCGCTGCATGTACGACATCGAACGCGCCGAGCTGCTGCGCAAAGACAAATGGCAGGGCGTGCAGATGGAGGCCTTTCTGCCCGAGTCGCTGACCCCCCTGTGCAGTCCGCAACTGGCCCACGGTACGCTGGCACTGCAAACCCCGCGCGACCTTGGTCAACACACGCTACTGCAAAGCCGATCCACCCCCCTGTTCTGGCAAGACTGGCTGGCCGCCGCCGGCGAACCCCAGCTGCGCCCCGCCAACACCCTCACCTTCGACCACACCCACCTGGCCGTGCAAGCCGCCATCCAAGGCATGGGCGTGGCACTGGGCAACCCGCACCAGCTGCGCGACGTGCTAGACGGCGGCCTGCTGGTACGGCCTTTCCCAGAGCTGGAGATCGACTTGAAAAACGTCTACTGGATCCGCCCTCCACACGCGGCGCAGAACCCGCAGGCGCTGGCGTTTTGCCGGTGGTTGGAGGAGTGTGGGGGGTTGGGTGGTGGGGAAGCGGCGGGCTGAAACCAGTCCAAAGTCTGGGGGCCGCACCGTTGCGCCTTCGGAAAGGGCGCTGGATTACTTTTAAATTAATAGCTGCCTGCGCAGACGATATATGCGCTGGAGGCACATTTGGCTATTTATTTTTTAATTGCATGTTGGGTTTCATTTGAGGAAATGGGCAAGAAACAAGATTTGACCCTCGCCCCTAGCTGGTTGTTCTTGCTCGTCTGCTTTTCACCGTCACCGACTGACCGCCAGCAACTCGGGGACAACCAACGACATGCCCCCCGCCATCAATATCAAGAACATGAGAACACGTCGCACGCCGTCAGGTAATTCAATTGCGGGGTCAAAGCCAATAGCAAATCCGGCTATAAATGAAACTGGAAACAGGCAAGTAAGCCAAGCCTTCCAACCAGTTAAAGCCAACAAACCGTGATTACTGGGAAGTAAAAGTTGACCATGGTATGCACCATAAAGAAAGTAGCACAGGACAACGAAGTCGACCGCATACAAGAAGGTCATTGATGTACGAGATAGCGGTGTGATTTTCTTGTTGGTGTCAATATTCATTGGCTGGCTCAAATTGATACAGGTCGATTCCGATAAGCGTCTGCTGCCAAAAAACCAGGTCAAATTGCAGAATAACGAGCCTACCAAATTGATAACGCGAGACCAACGCAGCACAAAGCCCGCACGCCGTAGCGTCTTGCGGCTGATTGAAAGGCTACGAGAACCTGCAGGACTAGATGTTTTTTAGACCACCAGCGCACATAGCACCTTCGTCAAAAGCTACATTTTAAATAGCACCTAGATTTTCTACGCCGTCCACCAATCCTTACGGCACAGGCCCCGCGCCGCGCAAAACGTGCACGCCGCACCCTCCCCCAACGGCGCCAAAGTCGCCCCATCGGCAATGCGCTGCATGTCGTCCAAAATGCCGCCGATCAGCGCGTCGCGGGCTTCCACCACTTCGGTCTGTTCGAACAACTGGCTGCCGTCTTTTTCACCCACGTTGAGGTAGGCAGCACGCAGGGTGTCGTGTGGCAGTAGCGCCGCGTAGAAGGCCAGCTGGGTGTCTTCCAGCGGCTGCTGGATGCGTTTGCCGGTGGCCTGGGCGTTTTCGGTTTTGTAGTCGATGACGAGTGCGGTGGTGCTCCCATCGGCATGCACCTGGTCAACGCGGTCGATGGTGCCGATCAGAGTGATGGGGCCCAACGGCAGCTCTAGCGCGCTTTCGGCCTGCTCGAACTGGCCGCCCGCGGCTTCGTGCGGGGCCAGCCACGCCAGATAGCCATCGCGCACGCGGGGCCAGGCGGAGGCGAAGGGCAGGAACTCGCCGGGCTCCAGGTGCATGTCTTGCGTGACTTGTTCTGCTGCTGCGTTAATCATAGCTACCCGTGCAGGTAGCGATTGCGCTGGAGCCATATTTAATGCCTCATGGAAGGTTTTTAGCACCGCGTGCAGCCAGGTGCCGAAATCGCGCTTATCCACCTCGCCGGTCAGCTCTTGTGGCTCTTGCAGGCCGAGTTGGCGCAGGCCGAAGAAGCGGTAGGGGCAGCGGCGCAAATCTTCATAGGCACTGGCCGACAAGCGTGTGATCGGCAGCGCGGCACCCACCGGCAAAGGCCGTTCGCTGGGCAGTGGCGTGAGGCTGCGGGGAATGCGCGGGTCGGCCGCCAACGAAGGTGCTTCGCTCACCCGCAGCGCCTGCACCAGCGGGCTTGCAAGCAGGGTTTCGCCAGAAGCATCGCTTTGCCGCCAGAGCACGTCGGTACACGGGGTTTGCAAGGCGTTGGCCCAGGCGGCGCGGGCGGCGGCTTCCAGCACGGTGCGTGACGGCAGGCCCAGGGCTTCGCGCTGGGCGGCGGTCCAGGCACCGGGCGGCTCGGGCGAGACGGCCAGGCGCACCTCGTCGCAACCGGGTAGCACCAGGGCGGCAAAGGGCCGGGCCAGCAGTTGGCTCAGCGGCAGCACCACCACCTGCTCGTCCTGCGGATGGTCGGGCACGTAGCTGGCGGCCTCGAGTGCGTCGCCCACCCAGGTACTGAACTCGGCCAGGCGCAGGCGGCGAGCGGCGTGGGGGAAGTCGGCAAATTCGGCCTCGGCCCCGTCGGTAAGGCGCAGGGCCGAGAGCAGTTTGGCCCCGGCGGCATCGGCCTCCAGCGCGGCCCATTGGCCGCTGGCCTGCAGCAAGGCGCGCACGGCAGCCAGCCAGGCGACCAGCGGGCGGGCGGCTTGCAGGCTGGCGCGCAGGCCGTTGGCCAGGCGTACCGCATCGGACACGGCGGCCTGGTTCGGCGTGGCCTCGGGGCTCCAGGCGGACCAGTTTTGCACGGCGGCTTTGCGCAGCGCTTTCTCCAGTGTTTGCACGGTGCGGGGGCGGAACGCGGGGGCGTTTTTCAGCCAGTCCAGCACGGCATCGCTGCTGGCATCCCAGCGGGCAGCGCGCAGCGTAACCACCAGCTGGGCAGCGGCGCGGGTGGTGGATAACTTCCAACCAGTTTCATCGCGGATGCGCACCTGCTGTGCGGCCAACATGGCGCGGATGCGGCGGGTCAGCAGGCGGTCGGTGGCGACCAGGGCCACCGGGGTACGGCCAGCCTCGATGTGGCGCAGTACGCAGGCGGCGGCGCGCTGGGCTTCGTCTTCGGAGTCAAGGGCCTCGTGCAAGGCGGGCATGGGCGCTGGCGGTGGCACGGGACACACCAGGTGGGTCACCTTGTCGCCCCAGACGGCGCACAGGGCGTGGATGAGTGGATCGGTCTGGAAGCCGTCGAGCACGATGATGCAGTCCAGCGCGGCGGGCACGGTGTCGCTCCACAGCACGTCGGTGGCGTAGCTGGAGGCGGCAGCCCATTCCAGCGCGATGCGGGCCACTACACATTCCAGCGCCAGCACCGGGGCTTCCATGCCCAAACCCACTGCGTCACGGGCCCGGGCGGCCCAGTCGGCACGCTGTGGCGGCGTCACGGCGGCCACCAGCGGGGCCAGTTGGTGGGCGGCTTCGACCAGACGCGCCGCCAAGGCCTCGCGCTGTGCGCCCAGGCCGGCCCGCTCTAGCAGATCGGGGGCTTGCAGCATGTCCATGGCGGTGTCAAAACGCAGATCGTGCGGACCCAGAGCCGTACCGCCGAGGCCGTGCGACCAGTTCAGTGTGGACTCAAAACGCGGGGTAAATCCGTCAGGTTGGGCCTGCGCCCAAAACCGGTTCGCCAGTGGCATGAGCTGCGCGTACGGCAGCAAGACCACGGTGCGCGCAGGGTGGGCCTGGCGCTGCGCCATGGCCTGCTGTATCTGGGCCAGCAAGCCGGTGCCGGGGGCAAACCAGAGGGGGGCGAAAGAGTTAGACATATTTAACGCGATGGTGCAGATGGGTGCAGATGGATCAATGGGTTTTCGCTATGTCTGTGATAGCACGGTAGTAGCCGACAGGCGCTCTTGGTTTCTGTCACAATGCCGCAACTTTAGTCGTCTCGGCACTCTGTTTTAAGGAAACCCCCATGGCCAACGAACTCATCAAACATGTCTCGGACGCAACTTTCGATGCGGACGTTTTAAAGTCCACCACCCCCGTGTTGGTCGATTACTGGGCCGAATGGTGCGGTCCATGCAAAATGATTGCCCCCATTTTGGACGAAGTGGCCACCGGCTACGCAGGCAAGCTGCAAATCGCCAAGATGAACGTGGACGAGAACCGCGACATCCCCGCCAAGTTTGGTATCCGCGGCATTCCTACCTTGATGATTTTCAAGGGCGGCGAGCTGGCAGCCACCAAAGTGGGCGCCATGAGCAAGTCGCAACTGACCGCTTTTATCGACCAGCAACTGGCCTAAGCCTTTCGTACCAAGCCACCTTCGCGGTGGCTTGGTTTTTTCCGGTAGTTATTCCTGTCATAATTAAAGCACTCACCCACCTGCCATCCTGCAAGTCGGTTCGAGTTCACGGTTTGTGAGGCCCTTCCAGCCTCCTCAAAACCTCCCCCCTTTTTTTCTCTCTCAGAACTCCACCCAGGAGTCAATCCATGCACTTAAACGAACTCAAGGCACTGCACGTGTCTGAAGTCCTCAAGCAAGCCGAAGAACTTGAAATTGAGAACACCGGCCGTATGCGCAAGCAAGAGCTGATGTTTGCCATCATCAAAAAGCGCGCCCGCACCGGCGAGCAGATCATTGCCGATGGCGTGCTGGAAATCCTGCCCGATGGCTTTGGCTTCCTGCGCAGCCCGGACACCAGCTACACCGCCAGCACCGACGACATCTACATCAGCCCCAGCCAGGTGCGCCGCTTCAATCTGCACACCGGCGACATGATCGAAGGCGAAGTGCGTACGCCCAAAGATGGCGAGCGCTACTTTGCACTGAACAAGCTGGATTCAGTCAACGGCGACTCACCCGAAAGCAACAAGCACAAGGTCATGTTTGAAAACTTGACCCCGCTGTTCCCCAAAGAGCAGATGAAGCTGGAACGCGACATCAAGGGTGACGAGAACATCACCGGCCGCATCATCGATATCGTGGCCCCCATCGGCAAAGGCCAGCGCGCCCTGCTCGTCGCCCCGCCCAAAAGCGGCAAGACGGTGATGATGCAGCACATGGCCCACGCCATTGCCGCCAACTACCCGAACAGCCACATGATGGTGCTACTGGTCGATGAGCGCCCCGAAGAAGTGACCGAAATGCAGCGTTCGGTGAAGGGTGAAGTCATCGCTTCTACCTTTGACGAACCCGCCGCCCGCCACGTGCATGTTGCCGAAATGGTCATCGAGCGTGCCAAGCGCCTGGTCGAGCTGAAAAAAGACGTGGTGATCCTGCTGGATTCGATCACCCGACTGGCCCGCGCCTACAACAACGTCGTGCCCTCCTCCGGCAAGGTGCTGACCGGGGGCGTGGACTCCAACGCACTGCAGCGCCCCAAGCGCTTCCTGGGTGCGGCCCGCAATGTGGAAGAAGGCGGCTCGCTGACCATCATCGCCACCGCGCTGATCGATACCGGTAGCCGCATGGACGAAGTGATCTTTGAAGAATTCAAGGGCACCGGCAACTGCGAAATCCACCTGGACCGCCGCCTGTACGAAAAGCGCGTGTTTCCGTCAATCCAGCTCAACCGCAGTGGCACCCGCCGCGAAGAGTTGCTGCTGTCGCCTGAGATCTTGCAAAAAAGCCGCATCCTGCGCCAGTTCATGTACAACATGGACGAAATCGAGTCGATGGAACTGATGTTGAAAAACATGAAGTCCACTAAGAACAACAATGAATTCTTCGACATGATGCGCCGCGGCGGATAAAAAATCCGCGCTATAATCGAAGGCTAATCGCGAAAAGTACCGGGCTTTTAAATTGGGTAAAGAATTTCCCAAGGCACCGGGCGGCTAACGCAATTGAACAAGGAAGAAATAATGAAAGCTGGCATTCACCCCAACTACCGTGACGTGTGCTTCATGGACTTGTCGAACAACTTTAAGTTCGTAACCCGTTCTTGCGTTAACGCCAAGGAAATGATCAAGATGGAAGACGGCCGCGAACTGCCGCTGTACAAGCTGGACACCTCCAGCGAATCCCATCCTTTCTACACTGGTACACAAAAATCCGTGGACAACATGGGTGGCCGCGTGGAGCGCTTCCGCAACCGTTTCGGCAAGACCACTGCTGCTGTGGCAGCCGCGCCTGTCGCCGCCGCAGAATAAGTTTTCTCGCAACCTCGTTGCGTCTCAAAAAGGCAGCCCGGTTTATCCGTGCTGCCTTTTTGCATTTGGACTTACACAAATCCCCCTGATGCCCTTTGGCAATCAGGCGGATTTGCGTAAGTCCTCCGCACTATTGGCCGTACCATTCCCGCTCTGTGAACCAAACCACCCCTGCCATCGTCGCGCAAAGCGCCGTCCGCCGTCTGCCGCGCATCGCGTTGTGGCTGCTGTGCCTGGCCTACATACTCCCAGGCTTCATCGGTCGCGCACCTTGGCGCAACAACGACATGACCACGTTTGGCTACATTGCCGAACTGGCGCGGGGTAGCACGGCGTGGTTGCAGCCCACCTTGCAGGGCCAGTCACCGGAGATTGAAGCCCTGTTGCCATACTGGCTGGGAGCCTGGGCGGTGAAACTGGCCCCCCACAGCTGGGCGACCGATTTTGTAGCGCGCATCCCCTTCATGCTGCTACTGGCGATGGCGCTGACCACCACCTGGTATGCGGTGTACTACCTAGCCCGCAGCCCGCGTGCCCAACCGGTCGCATTTGCTTTTGGCGGCGAAGCCAAGCCAGCCGACTACGCACGGGCCATGGCCGATGGCGGCCTGCTGGCCATGATTGCCTGCCTGGGGATGGCGCAGCTGTCGCACGAAACCACTCCGGCGCTGGCGCAGCTGGCATTTACCGCGCTGAGCTTCTTCGCACTGGCGGCGATGCCCTACCGCACCGGGATACCGCTCATTGGCGTGGTGCTGGGCTTGGCAGGGTTGGCACTGTCAGGTGCACCTACCATGGCGGTACTGTTGGGCCTGGGTGGCGCACTGGTGTGCTTTCTGGACCGCAATGCCCAAGACCCTGGCGAGCCCTGCAATGCGCCACGTAGCCTGCGCTGGAGCCTGGCTGTATTGATGGTCACGGTGGCGGTGGCAACCTTGGCCTGGGCCTTGGACCAATGGCGCTGGCGCATTGACCTGCCCGAGACCAACTGGCCCAGCCTGCGCAACCTGGCCCGGCTGCTGCTGTGGTTTACCTGGCCCGTGTGGCCGCTGGCGGTATGGACGCTGTGGCGCTGGCGGCGGCAACTCACCAGTGGCAATTTCGGCCGTCACCTTGCCTTGCCGCTGTGGTTTGTGGCCGTGGCACTGGCCGCCACCCTGACCACCGATGCCGCCGACCGCTCGCTGATGCTGGCCCTGCCCGCCATGGCCACATTGGCCGCGTTCGCCCTGCCCACCCTGAGCCGCACCGTTAGCGCTCTGGTGGACTGGTTTACGCTGCTGTTTTTCACCATCTTTGCGCTGATCATTTGGGTGGTCTGGGTGGCCGCACAAACCGGCGTGCCCAAGCAGCCGGCCGCTAACTTGGCCCGCTTGCTGCCCGGTTTTATGCCGAGTTTCGAATGGTTCCCGTTTGCGGTGGCGCTTGCAGCCTCGCTGGTCTGGGTCTGGCTGGTGAAATGGCGCGTGGGCCGCCACCGCTCTGCCATCTGGAAAAGCCTGGTATTGCCCGCAGGTGGCACCGCCCTGTGCTGGCTGCTGCTGATGACGCTGGGCATGCCCGCTGTGAACTTTGGCCGCAGCTACCTACCCCTGGTACGTAATGTGGACCGCGTTATCCGCGCACAAAGCCCCGGACGCGCCCTGCCCGACTGCGTGGAGTTCGACAACTTGACCCGGGGTCAAATTGCCGCGTTCCAGTTCCATGGCCGCCTGGTCCTCAAGCCCGCTCGGGGTACCACCCAGTGCGCTTGGTTGCTGGTCGATGTCACCACCGCGCGCCCATTGCCAAAAGCGGTAGACAAGAGCACCTGGCTGCTCAAACTGGGGGTGCGTCGGCGGGCAGACAATGGTGAAGCGGTGCAGCTCTACCAGCGCATAAAACCCTAAGTCATCCAGACATCTTTTTATAAGCTTTTTAGGCCTCTAGCGCACACCGCACCTGCGCAGGCAGCTATTAATTAGATAGTATTCAATCTACTGGATGCTGGCGGTCTGTGGCACGGCCCCGCGCAAGCGGCTGGCAGGGAAGACGATGGCAAAGCGGGAACCCTGGCCCTGCGTGCTTTCGATGCGCAGCTCGGCACCGTGGCGCTGCACTACGTGCTTGACGATGGCCAAGCCCAGGCCGGTGCCACCGGTTTCCCGTGAGCGGCTCGGGTCTACGCGGTAGAAGCGCTCGGTCAAGCGCGACAAATGCTCAGATGCGATACCTGGCCCCGTATCTTTCACTGAAAACTCGGCCCGGCCATCGGGCAAAGGCTGCCAGCGCACGTCAATACGCCCCCCGGCGGGTGTGTAGCGCACGGCATTGCTGACCAGATTAGACAAGGCGCTGAGCAATTCACTTGACGCCCCGGCGATGGAGCCCTCGGGCATGGGGCCAAACCGTAGCGCATGGGCCTTGGGCTGTCCAGCGGTCACCATCCCCGACAGAGCCTCCGCCTCGCGGGCGCACTGGGCCAGCAGGTCGCGCAACACGATCCACTCGCTGTTGCTGGGCGCCGGGCTGCCTTCAATGCTGGACAGGGTGAGCAAATCACTCACCAGGGTTTGCATGCGCTGGGCCTGCTGGGCCATGAAGCCCAGATAACGCTCGCGCTGGCCTTCGTCCAGCGGCAAGCTCTGCATGGTTTCAACAAAGCCCGACATCACGGTCAGCGGCGTGCGGATTTCGTGTGACACGTTCGCCACGAAGTCACGGCGCATGGCCTCGGCCTGCTCCAATGCCGTCACGTCGCGCGACAACAGCAGCCGACGGCCATCACCGTAAGGGTGCAGGTGTACCGACAGGCGCACCGGACGGCTGGCAGTGCCGCCGCGCCCGTGCATGAAGGTGCCGCGTGAAAAATCGGCATCGGCGTAGTAGGCGGCAAACGCCGGGTCGCGCACCAGATTACCAATCTGCTGCTGCAGGTCGCGCTGGGCATCGAAGCCAAAATGTTCGGCCGCGATGTGGTTGCACCACTCGATCCGCCCCTGCGCATCCAGCAGCACCACGCCATTGGGCGAGGCCTGGATGGCCGCCAGAAACTCTTGCAGTCGGGTTTCGGCATCCAGCATTTTTTGCTGTGTCTGGCGCAGCCAACGGCGGGTGCGGTCGGTGATTTCACCCCACCAGCCCTGCATGTACGGGGCCTGCGTGGCCTCGCCGGTACGCAGCCAGCGCATTACACGCAAGCCGCGTACAGCGTCCAGCAGCATCCAGAAAATGCCCGCCAGCACCACACCGACCAGTGCACCAAAGTAGGCAGCCCACTGCCAGCCCAGCAGGCCTGCACACAGTTGGAGACCTAAAAAGCTTAAAAATCGAAACCACATAGGGTAAAAAAGGAAATGCGGGCGGTGTACTAACTTTCCATGACTCGGGTGCAGTGCACCCCAAGCCATGAAAGTCGTTTCACGCCACCACCCTGGGAATCAAACTGCAGAGGCTGAAGTGGGGACGGGTATGGCCGCCACCGGCTGCGCCGTGATACGGTAGCCCGCGCCGCGCACCGTCTCCACCATGGCACCACCCGCGCCCAGGGATTCGCGCAGGCGCTTGACGTGCACATCCACCGTGCGCTCTTCGATAAACACGTGGTCGCCCCATACACGGTCCAGCAGTTGCGAGCGAGAGTGCACGCGCTCAGCATTCTTCATCAGGTACTGCAGCAGCTTGAATTCGGTGGGACCAATCTTCACCGCCTGCTCCTGGTACGTGACCCGGTAGGTAGCAGCATCCAATGCCAGGGCACCGATGCGCAGGGTGCCACTTTCCTGCTCCGGTGCACGGCGACGCAACACAGCGCGGATACGGGCCAGCATTTCCTTGGTCGAAAATGGCTTGGAAATGTAGTCGTCGGCCCCGGCATCCAGGCCGGCCACACGGTCGTTTTCATCGCTGCGGGCAGTCAGCAGGATGATAGGCACGCCCTTGGTACGCGGGTTGGCCCGCCATTTTTTGGCTAGCGACAAGCCGCTTTCGCCGGGTAGCATCCAGTCCAGCAAAATCACGTCGGGCAATGTGGCATCCAGCTCGCACTGGGCCGTCACGCTGTCCATCGCCCAGGTGGGCTGGAAGCCGCTGTGGCGCAGGTTGACCGCAATCAGCTCGGCAATCGCGGGCTCGTCTTCGACGATCAACACCCGGGGCATGGTCTTCATTGCAGTGCCGACTCCACCTGCGCGACGGTGGCGTGGCGCACGTCTTCGCCCTTCACGATGTAGATGATGAACTCGGCAATGTTCTTGGCGTGGTCACCGATACGCTCAATGGCCTTGGCGATGAACAGCAGATCCAGACTGGCGGTGATGGTGCGTGGATCTTCCATCATGTAGGTGATCAGCTTGCGCACAAAGCCGTCGAATTCTTGGTCGATCAGGTCGTCTTCTTTCAGGATATCCAGCGCGGCGCTGGTATCCAGCCGGGCAAACGCGTCCAACGCCTTGCGCAGCAGGCCGGAAGCCATGTCGGCCGAAACGCGCAGGTCCAGCGTCGGCAAAGAGCGGGGCGAGTTGCTATTGGCGATCGACTTGGCCATACGGGCGATTTTATTGGCCTCGTCGCCCACGCGCTCCAGGTTGGCGGTGGTTTTGGAGATGGCAATCAGCAAACGCAGATCTCGCGCCGTGGGCTGACGTCGGGCGATGATGCTGGACAGCTCGCGGTCGATTTCGATTTCCATGCCGTTCACACGAATCTCGGTTTCTGCAACCTGGTCGGCCACTTCGACACTGAACTGTGACAGCGCGTATACCGCCTGGCGAATCTGCGATTCCACCAGGCCGCCCAGCTCCATCACGCGGCTGGAAACGCCATTAAGTTCGCTGTCGAACTGGCTGGAAAGATGTTTATCGGGCATGAGAGTCTCCAAATCAATAAATGCAGAACAGTGCCAACGGTACGGTTCAAGAACACCGCAGAACTGGCTTCGCCAGCCTGCTGATGTTGCCTCCTGCAAAGAGGTTGGCGGCCACACAAAGTGGGCAAGCCTGGGAATCAGCCAAAACGGCCGGTAATGTA
>NZ_JBDTEM010000083.1:0-16436 GCF_039922535.1 Rhodoferax sp.
CAGGCCCAGCTCGGGCGACAGGCCCAGGTCGCGGCATAAATAGCCGGTGATGTAGGCCGAGCCACCAAAGAAGGCCGCGTGCCCGAACGACAGCAACCCGGCAAAGCCCAGCAGCAGGTTGAAGGCGCAGGCAAACAGCGCAAAGCACAGCACCTTCATCAAAAACGTGGGGTACAGCACGAAGGGCGCGATGGAGCCGACGACGATCAGCGCCACAAACATCCACACGGTGCGCTGGCGTTCGGACATGGAAGAAACAGTTGTCATCAATCTTCTTTCAAGCTTGTTTGCCAAACAGGCCTGCAGGCTTGACCAGCAGCACCAGCACCATCACCACAAAAATCACCACCGCCGACGCTTCGGGGTAGAACACCTTGGTCAGCCCCTCGATCACGCCCAGGCCCAGCCCGGTGAGGATAGAGCCCAGGATGGACCCCATGCCGCCAATCACCACCACCGCAAACACCACGATGATCAGGTTCGAGCCCATCACCGGGTTCACCTGCTGGATCGGCGCGGCCAGCACCCCGGCAAAGGCGGCCAGCGCGGCACCAGCGGCGTAGGTGGCCGTCAACAGTACTGGCACGTTGATGCCCAGGGCCTGTACCAGATCCGGCCGCTGGGTAGCGGCGCGCAGCGTGGCGCCCAGGCTGGTGCGCTCAATGGCGTACCAGGCACTGAAACACACGGTCATGGCCGCCACCACCACCCAGGCACGGTAGATAGGCAGGTACATGAAGCCCAGGTTCATGCCGCCCTGCAGCAGCTCGGGCACCTCGTAGGACGAGCCGGACACGCCGAAATAGTTTTTGAACACGCCCTCGGCAATCAGTGCCAGCCCAAAGGTCAGCAGCAGCCCGTACAGGTGGTCCAGCTTATAAAGATGGCGCAGCATGGTGCGCTCGATTACCACCGCCACCGCTCCTACCGCCAGCGGCGACAAAATCAGCGACCACCAGTAGCCAATGCCCAGCCAGGTCAGCGCCATCCAGGCCACAAACGCACCCACCATGTACTGCGCGCCGTGGGCAAAGTTGATGATGTTGAGCAAGCCAAAAATGATGGCCAGGCCCAGGCTCAAGATGGCATAAAACGAGCCGTTGATCAGCCCCAGCAAAAGCTGGCCGAAAAACGCGGGTGACGGTATGCCGAAGATGTCCATAACGGGTGTTTCCCAGGTAGCTCAAAAAATCCAGGGCCACTAAGGCCCTGGGGAACTCAACTTACTTTTTGATTAAGGGGCAGCGCGATGCCGACAGCGGCTGGAAGGCCTCGGCAGCCGGAATCACCGCTTTCACCTTGTAGTAGTCCCACGGCGTTTTCGATTCGGCCGGGGTCTTAACCTGCATCAGGTACATGTCGTGGACCATGCGGCCATCGTCGCGGATGCTGCCGTTCTTGGCGAAGAAGTCGTTGACCGGCATCTTCTTCATCTGCGCCATCACCTTGGCGGTGTCGTCGCTGTTGATGGCTTTGACCGCCTTCAGGTAGTGCATGGTGGACGAATATTGCCCGGCCTGCACCATGGTGGGCATGCGTTTGTGCTGGTCAAAAAAGCGCTTGGACCAGGCCCGGGTCTGGTCGTTCAGATCCCAGTAGAAACCTTCGGTCAGGTACATGTTCTGGGTGGTCTTCAGGCCCAGGGCGTGGATGTCGGTGATGAACATCAGCAAGCCGGCCAATTGCTGCTTGGGGGTGATGCCGAACTCGGCCGCCTGCTTGATGGCGTTGACCGTGTCACCGCCTGCATTGGCCAGGCCGATGATCTGCGCGCCCGACGACTGCGCTTTGAGCAGGAAGGACGAAAAGTCGGACGACGGGAATGGATGGCGCACGCTGCCCACCACCTCGCCGCCATTGGCCTTGACGACATCCGAAGCGTCTTTTTCCAATGCTTGGCCAAAGGCGTAGTCGGCGGTCAGGAAGAACCATTTCTTGCCACCGGCCTTGGTCACCGCCTTGCCCGTGCCGTTGGCCACCGCATAGGTGTCGTAGGCCCAGTGCACGGTGACATCGTTGCAGGCTTCGTTGGTGATGGCCGTGGAGCCCGCGCCGTTGATCAGCACCAGCTTGTTCTTTTCTTTGCCAATTTTTTGCACCGCCAACGCGGTGGAGCTGGTGACCAGCTCGGTCAGCACGTCCACCTTGTCGCGTTCGACCCATTCACGGGCTTTGTTGGCGGCAATATCGCCCTTGTTTTGGTGGTCGGCAGCGACCATTTCCACCTTGAAGCTGGGCTTTTCAGCAGCCACAAAGTCGTCGATGGCCATCTTGGTGGCCAGCACTGCACCCGGGCCGGCCAGGTCGGAATAGGTGCCCGACAGGTCGGTCAGCACGCCGATTTTGACCACGCCGTCGGACACCTGGGCCTGGGCGGCGGTGGCCAGCAACATCGACAAGCCAACAGCTTGGGCAAGGGGTTTGAGTTTGAAGTTCATGGGAAGTCTCCTCTGGTCAACATTGAAAAAAATGGAATCAAACCCCTAGCAGGGCCTGCATCGCGCTGGTCTTGTCTGCCAGCTCGTCCTTGTGCACCACCATGGCCACCTGGCCATGCTCCAGCACGTAATGCCGGTCCGCCAACGGGGCGGCAAAGCGAAAATTCTGCTCCACCAGCACGATGGTGTAGCCCCGGGTTTTCAGCAGGCGGATCACCTCGCCCAGCTTTTTGACGATCACCGGGGCCAGGCCTTCGGTGATTTCGTCCAGCAGCAGGGTTTTGGCCCCGGTGCGCAAAATCCGCGCCATGGCCAGCATCTGCTGCTCGCCGCCCGACAAACGCGTGCCGGGGCTGTTGCGCCGCTCCAGCAGGTTGGGAAACAGGGTGTAGATCTCGTCCAGCGTCATGCCGCCGGGGGCCACGATGGGCGGCAGCAGCAGGTTTTCTTCGGTGGACAGGCCGGCGAAGATGCCGCGCTCTTCCGGGCAAAAGCCCACGCCCAGGCGGGCGATGAGGTGCGGGGCCAGGCCGGTGATCTCTTGCCCATTGAACTGGATGGAGCCGGTGCGCTTGCCCACCAGGCCCAAAATAGCCTTTAGCGTGGTGGAGCGGCCCGCGCCGTTGCGGCCCAGCAAGGTGACCAGCTCGCCGGTGTTCACATGCAGGTCGATGCCGTGCAAGATGTGCGACTCGCCGTAGTAGGCATGCAGGCCTTTCAGGCGCAAGACTTCTTTACCCGTATTACTCATGCTTCCACCCCCACATAGGCTTCCAGCACGCGTGGGTCTTGCGACACGGTGGCGTAGTTGCCCTCGGCCAGCACGCTGCCGCGCTGCAGCACGGTGATGGTGTCGCACAGCGACTCCACCACCGACAGGTTGTGTTCCACCATCAAAATAGTGCGGTTTTTAGACACCTTGCGGATCAGCGCCACCACCCGGCCTACGTCCTCGTGGCCCATGCCCTGGGTGGGTTCGTCCAGCAGCATCAACTCGGGCTCCAGCGCCAGCGTAGTGGCGATCTCTAGCGCGCGCTTGCGGCCATAGGGCATTTCTACTGCCACAGTGTCGGCAAAAGTTTGCAAATCCACCTCCTCCAGCAAGGCCATGGCGCGGCCATTGAGCGCGTCCAGCCGCCGCACCGACGACCAGAAGTTAAACGAGTCGCCGCGCTTGCGCTGCAAGGCCACGCGCACGTTTTCTAGCGCCGTGAGGTGGCCAAAGGTGGCCGAAATCTGGAACGACCGCACCATGCCCCGGCGCGCCACCTGGATCGGGGTTTCGCGGGTAATGTCCACCCCGTTGAACTGGATCTGCCCCTGGGTGGGCTGGATAAATTTGGTCAGCAGGTTGAACACGGTCGTCTTGCCCGCACCGTTGGGGCCGATCAGCGCGTGGATGCTGCCGCGCTGCACCTTCAGATCCACCTTGGAGACAGCGGCAAAGCCGAGGAACTCCTTGGTCAACCCCGTAGTTTGCAAAATAATGTCGTTCGCCATGCGGTTCCTATTTTGTTTGTGCGCGCAGCACGAACTTTTGAATCTTGCCTGTCGATGTTTTAGGCAAAGGCCCGAAAACCACCCGTTTTGGCACCTTGAACCGGGCCAGCAGCGTGCGGCAAAACACAATAATGTCTTCCTCGGTGGCCTGCGCATCGGGCTTCAGTTCGACAAATGCGCACGGTACCTCACCCCATTTCTCATCCAACTGGGCTACTACCGCTGCCAGCATCACCGCCGGGTGGCGGTGCAGCACGTCTTCCACCTCGATGGACGAGATGTTTTCGCCGCCCGAGATGATGATGTCCTTGCTGCGGTCCTTGATCTGGGCGTAGCCGTCGGGGTGTAGCACCGCCAGGTCACCGGTATGGAACCAGCCGCCCCTAAAAGCCTCGGCGGTGGCCGCAGGGTTTTTCAGGTAGCCCTTCATCACGATGTTGCCGCGAAAGAAGATTTCGCCCATGGTCACGCCGTCAGCAGGCACAGGCACCAGGGTTTCGGGGTCTAGCACGGCCATGGACTGCTGCAGCGGGTAAGCCACGCCCTGGCGGGCATTGAGGCGGGCGCGCTCTTCGGCAGGCAGGCCGGTCCAGGCATCTTGCTGGGCGCAGACCGCCGCCGGGCCGTAGACCTCGGTCAAGCCGTAGACGTGGGTGATGCGGATGCCGATGTTTTCGCAGCCTTCGATCACCGCGGCGGGCGGCGCGGCCCCGGCAATCAGGCCCTGCACGATGTGCTCGATGCCTTCACGCAAGGCGGCGGGTGCATGCACCAGCATGCTGTAGACGATGGGCGCGCCGCACAGGTGGGTAATAGCGTGTTCGCGTATCAGGGGGAAGATGACCGCCGGGTCCACCCGGCGCAGGCACACGCTGGTGCCCGCCACCAAGGCCATGGTCCAGGGTAAGCACCAGCCGTTGCAGTGGAACATGGGCAGCGTCCAAAGGTACACCGCGTGGTGCGGCAGCTGCCACGACAGCACATTGTTGGCCGCGTTCAAATAGGCGCCGCGGTGGTGGGTGACCACGCCCTTGGGGTTGCCGGTGGTGCCCGAGGTGTAGTTCAGGGCAATCGCGTCCCACTCGTCGGGGGGCAGTTGCCAGGCGAACTGCGGGTCGCCCTGGGCGATGAAGCTCTCGTAATCCACGTCGCCCAGCGCCTTGCCGGGCGGGGCCAGGGCATCTTCCACCTCCACCACAAAGGGGCGCTTGTCCCCCAGAATGGCCAACGCTTTTTCCACCACGCTGGCGAATTCACGGTCGGTCAGCAGCACCGTGGCCTCGCCATGCTGCAGCATGAAGGCGATGGCTTCGGCATCCAGCCGGGTGTTCAGGGTGTTGAGTACCGCACCCGCCATCGGCACGGCAAAGTGGGCTTCCAGCATGGCGGGCACATTGGGCAGCATCACGGCCACGGTGTCGCCGGTGCCCACGCCCCGGGCTTGCAACGCGCTGGCCAGTTGGCGGCAGCGGTTGTAGGTGGTGGCCCAGGTTTGGCGGCGCTCGCCGTAAATAACAGCCAGCCGCTCGGGGTAGACATGGGCCGAGCGCTCGATATAGCTCAGCGGCGACAGCGCCACAAAATTGGCGGAATTCTTCTCCAGGCCCTGCTGGTAAGGGTGTGTACTAAGCATACATAGCCTCCGTTGCCTACGCGCCGAAATCCGGTGGCAGGTTTATTTTGTTGGCTGGATTATGGGCGGGCTTTTTTACCAGTTACTGACGGGTTACGGCCAAATTTCCTAGGAGTTTCCCCTAGGCGGTTATTTATGAAAAATACGGTTCCAGCGCATATAGTACCTGCGCTGGCAGCTATATTTTACGTAGCAATAAATCCAAAACCTATCCCACCGCGTCTGCCGCCATTGCCGCACACAGGTAGTCGGCCAGACGGCGCTGGGCGGCGGTCAAGGGCAACGCGGCAGCTACCAGGGCCAGCTCGCTGGCGGACACCTCGGGGTAGCCGTCGGCGAGGCCCAGCACGCGGTGCCCGGCCAGCAAGGCACGGGTGGGCAATACGCTGACGGCCAGGCCGGACGACACCGCCGCCTGGATACCCGCCAGGCTGTGGCTGCCAAACACAATGCGCCAGCGCCTGCCCGCCGTCTCCAGCGCGCGGATGGCCCGCAGCCGGTAGATGCAGCCAAGCGGAAACACCGCCAGCGGCACCGTGTCGCCCGTCGGAAAACCCTGGGGCCCGGCGGCCCAGGCCAAAGGCTCGGGCCAGGATGCGATGCACGGCCCGCTGCCCGGCTCGCGTTTAAGCAAGGCCAGGTCGATGCTGCCCGCGTCCACGGCGCGCTGCAAATCGCTGCCCATGCCGCTGGTGGTTTCCAGCCGCACCTCGGGCGCAATGGCCAAAAAGCCCGCCAAGATGGCCGTCATCCGGCGCGGGTCAAAGTCTTCGGGCAGCCCGATGCGCACCGGTGCCAGCGCCGCCGGGCTGGCCAGCGCGTCTTCGGCCTCCTGGGCAATGGCCAGCAGTCGGCGGGCGTAGGCGGCCAGCAGCTCGCCACGCTCGGTGGGAATGACATTTTTGCCGGTGCGGTCGCGGTGCAGCAAGGGGTGGCCCACGCTGTCCTCCAGCCGCAAAATCTGCTGGCTGACGGTGGACTGCGTGCGGTGCACCCGCTCGGCGGCACGGGTAAAACTGCACTCGTCCACCACGCAGACCAGGGTTTTGAGCAGATCAAGGTCGAGCATGGCGTTTGTCAGTGGATATTCAACTTAAAAATAGATATTAAATCAATTTGCAAATATCCAATGCCTGCCGCACAGTGCGGCCTGGCTCCACTCCCTCTATTCCCCATGACGCTAAACCACACACCCCGGCCCCAGTGGCTCACCTTCGACTGCTACGGCACCTTGATCCAGTGGGATGAAGGCCTGCAAGCCGTGTTTGCTGAGATCTTGCAACGCAAGAATGCCCCGCAAATCGACCCGGCCCGGCTCATCGCCCTGCACGACCGGCACGAACACGCGCTGGAGCAAACCCCGCCGCACCGTTCTTTCCGCGAAGTCTCGGGCACCGCCTTGCAGTTGGCGTTGGCCGAACTGGGCTTGGTTGGCGATGCCGACGATGCCCGCCGCCTGACCGAGCGCATCGGCAGCATGCCGCCCTTCCCCGAAGTCGTGGCCACGCTGCAGCAACTGAAGGCGCGCGGCTTTAGGCTGTGCATCATTTCCAACACCGACGACGACATCATTGCGGGCAACGTGGCCCAACTGGGCGGCACCATCGACCGGGTCATCACCGCCCAGCAAGCCGGGGCCTACAAGCCCGCGCGTCCGTTGTTCGACTTCGCCCACGCCCAGTTGCAGGTGGCCAAGGAAGACGTGGTGCACATCTGCGCCAGCCCGCACCTGGACCACGCCGCCGCGCGCGACATCGGCTTTCGCTGCGTCTGGATCGACCGGGGCCGCCGCAGCCCGCTGCCCGACTACACACCCGATGCCACTCTGCCCGCGCTGGACGGCGTACCCGCGCTGTTCGATGTGCTGGGCTGGTAAGCTGTATTTATCTTTGAATCAAAACGGGCCCTGGCGCAGATAGAACCTGCGCAAGCAGCTATTTAAAAAATAGCAAATCACTTCACCGTGCGCAGCCGCCGGTGTTTGGCAAAAAACGCCCACAACAGCGCACTGGCATCCGGCCCCACGCTGTCGTTGAAGCGCAGCGTGCCGTCGCCGCCGCTCCAGGCGTGCTCTAGCCCGGCAATGCGACACACCGATACGATGGGTTTGCGGCCCACGCGGTAGTCTTGCGTCTGGAAGGCGTGGCGCGGGCTGCGGCCCTTGGGGCGGGCGGGGGTATGGGTGGTCACAGGGGCCAGATCAGCAATGCCGTTGACCCGGAGAAACTGCTGCGCCACCTGCTGCTGGTTGACGATGCGCACCACTTTATCGGCCTCGCCGTGCAGGACGATGGCGGGCATGCGTGGGAAGCCGCCGCCCTCCACCGTGGCCTGCACGGCCTGCGCCACATGGGTGCCACCGCCGGTTTGCATGGCGCCAAAGGCCTTCATGCGGCTATCGGCGGTACCAAACACCGGACCAGAATGCAGGCCCACGGCGGCGACACGAAAGGGGTAGCGCAGCGCGATGATCTGGGCCAGCGCCGCACCCGCCGAAATACCCGCCAGGTAGACCCGGCTTGCGTCCAGCCCCAGCTTAGCCACCACCTGGGTGACCATGCCCGCTACCAAAGCTGCCTCGCCGCCGCCGTTTTGGGTGGCGCGCTGGTACCACTGCCAGCAGCGGTGGGCATCTATCGTCACCAACTGCTGCGGGTAAAGCACGGCGAAGCCTTTGCGCTGGGCCAGGGCGTTCATGCGGCTGCCCTGGGCGAATTCGGGGGCCGTCTGGGTGCAGCCGTGCAGCATGACGACCAGCGGCAGCGGTTTGAGGGCCTGTGCCTTGTCGCGCTGCGGCAGGTACAGCCAGTAGGTCATGCGCTGGCCGTTGGGCGCGGCGAAGAAGGAACGCGTCCAGCTGCCGGGCAGCGCGACTGCGGGCGGCGCGGGCTTGGCGGCGGGTTTGGTGGCGGGTTTGGTGGCCGATCTTGCGGCGGATTGAGGGGCGGGCTTTGCCGCGGGTTTGGGCCTGGGCGCTGGTTTAGCAGGCGCCAGCGCCTTCTTGACTGCGGCCTTGGTGGCTTTTTTGGTCGCCGCCGCCATGCTGCGGACCAGCTTTTTCTGCTGGGTATTGGCGATACGGGTCAGGCTTTTCAACCATAGGCTGCTGAAACTTTTGGCCATGGCTGTGGTGAATCCTGGTTAGTCGCGATCGGGGGCGATGGCTTCGGCGTAATCGTACAAGGCACCCAGAATCTCTTCGCCGCGCTCGTCTGCGGTTTCCGACAGGGCGTCGATCTCGCCGAACAGGCCTTCCAGCGTGCGGGCACCACCCTCCCCGTCAAACAGGCGCGCGGCGCGGTGGGCTTCCCAGCGGGCGGCTTCTTCGGGGCTGAGCGTGGCCGGAAAGTTGCGGGCGCGGTAGCGAAACAGCAGCTCGCCCAGGCGTTCGTCGTCGAAGCTGGCGCGGGCATCGGCCAATTTTTCGGGCGACAGCGCGCGCAGGTCATTCAGGCGGCGGCGGTCCTCAAAGCCCACGAAGCCACCGTACAGGTCTTCGTCCACATCCCGCGGCTCGTCGGCCGGGCGGCTGAAAACTGCAGGCCAGATGGCGCTCATATCGGGCAATGCGCGCACCTCGGCTGCGTGGGCGCGCAGCGTGTCGCCCACCAGGCCCCAGCGGGTGGCCAGTTCGGGCGACAGGGTTTTCAAGTTAGACACCACCATGGGCGACTTGTTCAGGTGGATGGTTTTGATGGGCAAGCGGGCCACGCCTTCGGGCAGGTCTTCGGCCTTGCTGAACAGGCGCAGGCGGATGTCGTCGGCGTCCATCTGGGCCAGTTCGGCCGGGCTGTGGGCCAGGTCCCAGGCAATCAGCTCGTTTTTGTTGTTCGGGTGCATGGCCAGCGGCCACATCAGCGCCAGGCAGCCTTGCTGCGCCGGGAACATGCCGGAGATGTGCAGAAACGGCTTGGCCGTTTGCAACGTGGTCGGCAGGCCCAGCTCGGCGGCCACACGGTCTTTTTTGTGCAAGCCCAGGCAAAAGTCGAACAGGCGCGGCTGGGCGCTGCGGATCAGACGGGCCAGGGCGATGGTGGCGCGCACGTCGGACAAGGCATCGTGTGCGGCTTCGTGCAGCAGGCCATTGGCCGCACTGAGCTCGGTTAATTTAAAGCTGGGGCTGCCATCGGGTTTGGTGGGCCATTGGATGCCGTCCGGGCGCAAGGCGTAGGCGGTGCGTACCACGTCCAGCAAATCCCAGCGGCCACAGTCGTTTTGCCATTCGCGGGCGTAGGGGTCGATCAGGTTGCGCCAAAACATGAACCGCGTGATCTCGTCGTCGAAGCGGATGGTGTTGTAGCCCACACCGATGGTGCCGGGTTGGCTGAAGGCCTGCTCGATCTGGTCGGCAAACGCGGCCTCGGTCACACCGCGCTGCAGGCAGATCTGCGGGGTGATGCCGGTGATCAGGCAAGACTGCGGGTCGGGCAGGAAGTCGGGGGCGGGCTGGCAGTACAGCATCATCGGCGCACCGATCTCGTTCAGATCGGCATCGGTGCGGATGGCCGCAAACTGGGCTGGGCGGTCCCGCCGGGCATTGGCACCAAAGGTTTCGTAGTCGTGCCAAAGAAAGCTGTGGTCCGCCATGCGCTGAATTACCGTTTGCCCAGGGCAACATCCACGCCCCGGTTGGCCAGCGCGTCGGCGCGTTCGTTGCCGGGGTGGCCCGCATGGCCCTTGACCCAGCGCCAGTCGATCTTGTGCCCGGCGGTATTCACCAGCGTGTCTAGCCGTTGCCACAGGTCAACGTTCTTCACCGGTTCTTTAGAGGCTGTGAGCCAGCCGCGGGCTTTCCAGCCCTTGAGCCATTCGGTCATGCCCTTGAGCACGTACTGGCTGTCGATGTACAGGGTGATGCTGCAGGGTTGCTTCAAAGCACCCAGGCCTTCGATCACAGCCATCATTTCCATGCGGTTGTTGGTGGTGGCCAGCTCGCCGCCAAACAGTTCTTTCTCGGTGCCGCTCCAGGTCAGCAAAACGCCCCAGCCGCCGGGGCCAGGGTTGCCTTTGCAGGCACCGTCGGTATACATATCTACGTGGTTCAAATACAGCTTTCTAATTCAACTAACAAAGCGTCGTTTTTACCAGATGCACCACGTGAAAGTTAATGGCTACGGTGGCGGCCTTTGTTCGCAATCGGCACCGGCGCGTTGGCCAGGGCCTTGGATGCCTTCCAACTGGGGCCCATCAAACGCATGCCGCGCACCCGCTTGACAGCCACCACAAAGTAGATTGAGCCCAAAATCGGCCAGTAGCGCTCGCCCGCGCGGTCCATCCAACGCATGCGGTCTAGCCACGCAGCACTGCGGGCGGCGGGCCGGTAGCAGCCAAACTGCACCGACTCCACCTCAAAACTCAGCAGGCGCAGCCAGTCGCGCAAACGCCAGTAGCCAATCGATTCGCCGACCTCGGGCAGGTCGTTTTCGCCCAGGCGCAGGCGGTGCAGCAGCCGGGTGCGGCTTTGGCGCAGGCCCCACAGGCTCATCGGGTTCAGGCCTGAAATCACCACCCGGCCCTCAGGCACCAGCACCCGTTCGACCTCGCGCAGGGTGGCGTGGGGGTCGGGACTGAGTTCCAGCGCGTGGGGCAGCAAGAGCAGATCGAGGCTGTTTTCTGAAAAAGGTAAAGCGGCGAAATCGGTCACCAAGCAGGGCGAAGCCGGCGCAGAATCGGCCATGGAGGGCGGCCGCAGGGCATCGGTGGCCAGCCAGCGGTGCGGTATGCGGTTATTCTGCAGCCCAGGTAACTCTGGCAGCCCAAGCTGGAGCGCGTGGTAGCCAAATACATCGGCGACCGCCTCGTCGAAGCGCCCCCGCTCCCAGTCCAGCAGATACTGGCCCGGCGGGGTCTTCAACCATTCGTGCAAACTTATAATTTCACTGCCCATGAACTTGCTTGCCCTGCCTGCTTTTACCGATAACTACATCTGGATGGTGCACGATGGACAGCGTGCGCTGGTGGTGGACCCGGGCGACGCACAGCCCGTATTTCACGCGCTGCAGCAGCATGGCCTGCAGTTGGAGGCCATTCTAGTCACGCACCACCATGCCGACCACGTGGGCGGCGTGGACGCATTGCGCGATGCCACCGGTGCCTCGGTGTACGGCCCAGCCCGTGAGCGCATCCCCGCGCCGCTGCACAAACTCAGCCAGGGTGAGCGTATCTCGGCCCTCGGCATTGCTTTTGAGGTGATCGACGTACCCGGCCACACCGCCGGGCACATTGCCTACTTTGCGCCCGACTGGGAGGGCGCGCCGCTGCTGTTTTGCGGCGACACGCTGTTTTCGGGCGGCTGCGGGCGGTTGTTTGAAGGCACACCGGCGCAAATGCTGGTCTCGCTGAGTGCTTTGGCCGCCCTGCCCGGTAACACCCGGGTATGCTGCACCCACGAATACACATTGGGTAACCTGAAATTTGCCCGCGCCGTGGAACCAGACAACGCCGCGCTGGCTCAATACCAGGCCGAGTGTGTGGCCAAGCGTGCGGCCGATGTGCCCACCTTGCCCTCCAGCATCGCTCTGGAACTCAAAATCAATCCATTTTTGCGCACGCGCTGTACCGCGGTCCAACAGGCCGCGCGGGCGTTTGATGCATCCACCCTCGACGAAGCCAGCGTGTTAGGCGCACTTCGCACCTGGAAGAACCAGTTTTAATGAAATTTATCCACCTTGCTGGCCTGTCCACCCTTTTGTGGCTGACCGGCTGCGCCACCGTCGGGACACCCACCGCCGGTGGGGCCCATTCCACTCCATCTGCCACAGTTCCCGCAACGGACCCGAAACAGGCACTTGTACCGCCCCATACCGCTGTGTATCCCCGCGGAGCGCTGCAACCCATCACCGCCGCCGATGCCGCTTCACGCGGTGTCGCCCAGCTCAAGGCCCCGGCCGACCTGTGGGAGCGCATCCGCCGTGGCTTTGCCATGCCCAACCTGGAAAGCGACCTGGTGCAGGACCGCGAGCAGTGGTACGCCACCCGCCCGGACTACATGCAGCGCATGACCGAGCGGTCCAGCAAATACCTGTTCTACGTGGTGGAAGAACTGGAACGCCGCGGCATGCCGACCGAATTGGCCTTGCTGCCTTACATCGAAAGCGCCTTCAACCCGCAGGCCGTGTCCAGCGCCAAAGCGGCCGGCATGTGGCAGTTCATGCCGGCCACCGGCAACTACTTTGAGCTGAAGCAAAACATCTTCCGCGACGACCGGCGCGACGTGCTGGCATCGACCCGCGCCGCCCTGGATTACCTGCAAAAGCTGTACGGCATGTTTGGCGACTGGCAACTGGCGCTGGCTGCCTACAACTGGGGCGAAGGCAGTGTCAGCCGCGCCATTGCCCGCAACCAGAAATTGGGCCTAGGCATCAGCTATTCCGAGCTGAACATGCCCGCCGAAACCCGGCTGTACGTGCCCAAGCTGCAGGCCGTAAAGAACATTATTGCCAACCCGGACCTGTTTGGCACCGAGCTGCCGCTGATTGAAAACCACCCTTATTTCCAAACCGTGGACATCTCGCACGACATCGACGTGACCCTGGCCGCCAAGCTAGCCGACGTGAGGCTGGAAGATTTCAAAGCACTAAACCCTTCCTCGCACCGCATGGTGATCCTGGCGGCCGGTACGCCGCAAATCCTGCTGCCGTGGGACAACGCCAACGTATTTACCCGCAATTACGATGCCTACACTCAGGGCCAGTACGCCAGCTGGACGGCCTGGACGGCCCCCAGCACCATGAGTGTCAGCGCCGCCGCCCAGCAGGTGGGTATGAGCGAATACGACCTGCGCAGCGTCAACAACATCCCGCCACGCATGCTGATCAAGGCCGGATCGGCGCTGATCGTGCCCCGCTCGGCCACCATGCAAGACGTGAGCGAACACGTGGCCGACACCGCCCAGCTCAGCCTGTCCCCCGAGATCGTCAACCGCAAAGCCGCCGTCAAGGCGGGCAAGCGCGACACCGTGGCCAGCATTGCCAAGCGCTACGGTGTCAGTGCCAGCAATGTGGCCGACTGGAACGACCTCAAGGTCAACGCAGGCTTCAAAGTCGGGCAGCAGGTCGTGCTGTACCTGCCCGTGCGCATGGCGACCAGCCGCAGTGCAGTCCGCAGCAAAGTCCAGGCCACCGCACGCTCCTCCGAAAAAGCGGCCCCGGCCTCCAAGGCCACCGCCACCCGAAAATCCAACCGCTCCGACAAAGACAAGGTGGTCAAAACCACCCGCAAGAAATAGCGGTTTTGCTACTAGTTAAATAGCTTCTTACGCTGACGCCATCAGCGGCAGCGCCTTAAAACGCAGAGATACTCTTTAGTAACGCCCGTTCCAGAACAACGCGGAACTGGCTCCGCCAGGCCGCCGGTGTTGCCCCCTGCATGTCGTATCGGTTTTTCAAACCGATACGAGGGGGGGGTGGCGAAAGATGCGCAGCACTGAAGACTGGGAGTGAGCCAATTCAGGCTCTGAAACGCTCTTTAGAGCGCCGGGCAAAGTCGTTGGTGTAGGTCCGGCCCAGGTCGATGCGGGTGGCCTTGACCAGCGGGTCAAATCTACCCAGAGCCATCAAAGCGGTTTGGGGGCCGTCTTCGGGCAGCAGCCCGTCGGGTGAAATCGCTTCACGGGCCTTGTTGAAGGCCGCCAAGTAGGCCGCGCGGTCGCCCAAGAAATAGCTTTCGGGCACCCTTTTGACGATGTCACTGGGGCCCGCGGTTTGCAGCCATTTCATCGCATGCACCATGGCATTGGTCAACGCCTGCACGGTATTGGGGTTCTTGCGGATGAATTCCAGCGGGGCGTAAACGCAGGCAGCTGGCATGGCTGCGCCAAACACCTCCAGCGTGCCTTTCAGCGTACGGGTGTCCGACACTATTCTGATGTCGTTTTTTTGCTCCAGCATGCCCATCACCGGGTCGGTATTGCAAATCGCGTCGATCTCGCCAGAGCGCAAGGCCCACAAAGCCCCGCCCGCCGAACCAATGCCCACAAACTGCACCTCGCCAGGGCCCACGCCGGCTCGCGCTAACACCACGTTCGCCACCATGTGCGACGGAGTACCTAGCGCCCCCACGCCAATTTTTTTACCCCGCAGGTCGGACAATACGCGGTAGCCGGGCATGTTGTGGGTCGACACCCCCAGCGCTATTTGCGGTGCCCGGCCTTGCAGTACAAACGACTGCAAGATTTGGCCCTTGGCCTGGCCGGTGATGGTGTTTTCAAACGCCCCGGCAAACACGTCAGCCGTTCGGCCAAGCAGCGCCTGGGGTGAGCGCATGCCACCCACCATGTCGCTGATCTCCACCTCCAGGCCCTCGGCCTTGAAGTAACCCAATTGGTCGGCAATCGTCAACGGCAGGTGGTAGAGCGCGGCTTCGCCGTCCACGGTCAGCGTGAGCCGGGGCTTTTCCAGCTTGGTCTGGGCGCGGGTGGATGTCGCATGGAAACCCGCGGCCAGCAAGGCAGCAGCCACAAAAGAACGGCGGGGAAGTGGACGGATGGACATGTGGGCAGTATTTGCGCCAGCATAAGGCTCATCCATTTGTTACACATTGGGAGCATCCCCGTCGGGGTTTGCCCGTAACGGTTTGGCTTAAGGGTTAACGCCTGTCTACGAATGCGTGGGCGATGGTGCCCAAATCGACATATTCCAGCTCGCTGCCCACCGGCACGCCGCGCGCCAGCCGCGTCACCTGCAAGCCCCGCGCCTTCAGGGCCACGCTGATGACGTGGGCCGTAGCCTCGCCCTCGGCCGTGAAGTTGGTAGCCAAAATGACTTCTTGCACCAAGCCGTTGCAGGCGCGGTCGATGAGCTTTTGCAGACCGATGTCTTTGGGCCCTACCCCGTCCAAGGGGCTGATTTTGCCCATCAGCACAAAGTACAGACCCTTAAATGCCGCCGTGCGCTCTACGGCCGACTGGTCGGCCGGGTTCTCCACCACGCACAGTTTGCTGGCATCGCGGGTTTCGTCCTGGCAGGTGTCGCAGATGTCTTCTTCGGTGAAGGTGTAGCACAGCGCGCAGTGCTTCACATTGCCCGCCGCCTGCGCCAAAGCCTGGGACAGCAGCTGCGCACCCTCGCGGTCGTGCTGCAGCAGGTGAAACGCCATGCGCGAGGCCGACTTCACGCCCACGCCCGGCAGGCGGCGCAAGCCCTGGATCAAAGCGTTCAAGGCACTGGAATCAGACATCCAAGCCCTTTGTACCGACTGCTACATTTTCAGTAGCTGCCCGCGCAGGTTCTACCTGCGCTAGCGGCCTAAAAAGCATAAATCCGATCAGAACGGGAATTTCATGCCACCGGGGAGGCCGGGCATGCCTGCGGTCAACTTGCCCATCTTTTCCTGGCTGGTTTCTTCGGCTTTGCGCACTGCGGCGTTGAAGGCGGCGGCGACCAGGTCTTCCAGCATGTCTTTGTCGTCGGCCAGCAGACTTGGGTCAATGGTGATGCGTTTCACGTCGTGCTTGCAGGTCATCACGACCTTGACCAAACCGGCACCGGACTCACCCGTGACTTCGACAAAAGCCAGTTCGTCCTGGGCTTTTTTCATGTTGTCTTGCATGGCCTGGGCTTGCTTCATGAGGCCGGCGAGTTGTCCTTTGTTGAACATGGTGTTTCCTAAGTAAGTAGTTGAAATTAAAGGGGTTTCAGCGTGCCCGGCACAATTTTCGCGCCGTAGTCTCGCATGAGGGATTGCACCAGCGGATCACCCATGATGATCTCTTCCGCGATGCGCTGTTTTTCGTTGGCTGCCGCCGCATTGCGCTTGGCCGGGCTGTCGGCCACGCTGCCTATTTCAATGTCCAGCGTGGCGTTGGGCGTGATGGCTTCCAGCACCACGCGCAGGCGCTCGCGGCTCATGGGCTGGCTCAAAGATTC
>NZ_JBDTEM010000084.1:0-32810 GCF_039922535.1 Rhodoferax sp.
GTCGGGGCTGCGGCGCTGGCCAGGTTGGCTGCCGACCTGGAGCACCGCGCCAAGACCGAACCAGGCATTGCGCTAGAGCTGCTTTTCTCCCAGGAGACCCTCGTGGCCTTTACGGGTCTGATAGACCGCAGTGATGCAGCACTCAGCGCCACCATGCCCCGTGATCCTGCCAAGATAGAAACATTTTCTGCAACGGGCGAAGTCGCCACACCGCCAGAGGAACTTGCCACCCGGTTGCTGGAGATTCAGACCCTGCTGCGCGCCGGTAATCTGCGCGCCATCGACATGACGCAGGAGCTATTGGGTTTGACCTCGGGCGACGATAAAAAGCGGGTGCAGGAGTTGCTCGATACCACCGAACGATTGCAGTTTAGCGCTGCCGAAAAATTTGCCCAATCATTGCTGGAAAGCTTGCATTAAATGGAAACGGCGTACCACCAGCTGCTGCGTACTTCGGGCATTCGCCCGAGAATTTTGGTCGTCGATGACCAGACTATCAACATCCGCCTGGTCGGCGAGATATTCAAAGACGAATGTGACATCTACATGGCCATGGATGGCGAGCAGGGCATTGCCCAATGCCATACCAATTTGCCAGATCTGGTCTTGCTGGACCTGGTGATGCCGGGTATGGATGGCTATGAAGTGTGCCGGAGACTGAAGGCCGACAGCGGCACACGGCATATACCCATCATCTTCATTACCTCGCAACGGGATGAGGCCGATGAGGCGCTGGGCTTTGCACTGGGTGCGGTGGACTACGTCACCAAGCCCTTCCACCAGACCGTTCTTCGGGCCAGGGTGCACACCCACCTGTTAATGAAGTTGCAGGCCGATCGGCTACGGTCCAGTGAGCGCTTTATGCGCACGCTGACGGACAACGTCCCAGGACTTATTGCTTACTGGAATGCCGACTTGGTGTGTCTGTTTTCGAATGCCAGCTACCAAGCGTATTACGGTAAAACGCCTGAGCAGATGGACGGCATCTCGCTGCAACAACTGTTCGGCGAGGCTCTGTTTGCCAAGAATGAACCGATGGTCCAGGCCGCGTTGCGCGGTGAGAAGCAGCAGTTCGAGCGCACCATGACCAAGGCCGATGGGCGCATCGTGTTTGTCTGGGTTCAATACGTGCCGGATGTGCAAGATGGACGGGGGCAAGGGTTTTTTGTGCTGATCTCCGACTTCTCTGAGCTCAAGCGCGCCCAGCTTGCCGTTATGGAGTCTGAAAAGTTTGCCAGGAGCATCATCGACACGGTGCCAGAGACGATCTGTGTGCTCGACAAAACGGGCACCATCATTGCAGTGAACCAGGCATGGCGCGATTTCTACGACGCGAACTATGGCGGCTCCCAGCCCCTTAACTATGCGCTGGGCACCAACTATCTACAGGTGTGCGAGTCGGCAGCCGGTGCGGATGCGACCGAAGCCCCGCTGATGGCAAAAGGTCTGGCGGCGGTACTGGCGGGAGAGCGCGACCAGTTTTCTGTGGAGTATCCGTGTGACAGCCCGACCGAGCAGCGCTTCTTTTTTGCCCGGGTCCAGCGCTTCCCTGGCGACAGTGGCCATGTGCTGGTGGCGCACGGCAATATCACCGACCGCAAGATGATCGAACTGGAGTTGGCGCGCATGGCGCATACCGACGTGCTGACAGGCCTGAATAACCGGCGGCACTTTATGCAGCTGTCCGAGACCGAGTTGTCGCGCACCTCGCGCCATGGCGGCGCACTGTCGCTGCTGATGCTCGATATCGATCACTTCAAGCGCATCAACGATACCCATGGCCACCAGGTTGGCGACGCGGTGATTCAGATGGTGGCCGCCGTCTGCCGCAAGCAACTGAGAGACTTGGACGTGATCGGTCGCCTTGGTGGTGAAGAGTTTGCGGTCACCATGCCCAACGCAGACCAAGCGCAGGCCATGGCAATAGCCGAGCGCCTGCGCCAGGCCATTGAAGCCGCAAGTGTGCCGCTAGCACAAGGCTTGCCGGTGCGCTTTACCGTATCCATCGGAGTAACCCTCCTGTCCAATGGTCTGACCAATCTGGACACGCTACTCGATCAGGCCGACCAGGCGCTCTACCGGGCAAAAAACAAGGGCCGCAACCAGGTGTGCGGCTTCTTCGATACGGTCTGAAGGCTGGATGCCGCCGATGACTGCGCCACGCTACTTTGCGCGGGAATTTTATGAAAAATAGGGCTCTAGCGCTTATTGCATAAGCACAAGTAGCTATTTAATATATAGCAATCGCCGCCAGTGGCTAAACCTACTTCACCAAGGGACGCACGGTGGTGAATCCGCCGTCGACGGCAATCACCTGCCCCGTAATGCGCGCCGCCCCATCGGACAGCAGCCAGGCCATGGCGTCCGCCACCTGCACAGCGGTTTGTACGCCACCCAGCGGATATTGCTTGCCCGCGCCTTCGCGCATCGCGTCCATGCGCAGCATGCTGGCGGTCATAGGGGTGTCGGTCATGCCGGGGGCGACTACGTTGACGCGCAGGCCCAGCGGGGCGTAGGTGGCTGCGGCACTGCGGGCCAGGGCTTCGATGCCGCCTTTGGCGGCGGCGATGGCTTCGTGGTTGGCCACGCCGATGCGCGACACCACGCTGGAGGCGAGTACCGCCGAGCCTTGCAGCTTGGCCACGCGCAGGGCTTCCACCCAGGCTTGCAGCATGAAGAAGGCGCTGTCCAGATTGATGCGCATGACTTCGCGGTACTGGGCCGCCGTGCTGCGGTGCAGGGGGGCAATCAGCGTGCTGCCGACGCAGTGGGCCAGCAGCGTGGGCGGGCCGCCGAGCTGGGCGATGCAGGCGGCGATGGCTTCTGCTGTGCCTTCGGGGGTGGTGGTGTCGGCGGCAATCAGGGCATCGGCTGCCACGTCGGCCAGCGTGGCGGCATCGCGGCCTACTGCGGCGACCCTGTGGCCTGCCTGGCGCAACTGGGCGACGACTTCACGGCCTATGCCACCGCGTGCGCCGGTGACCAGGGCTATCTGGGGGGATGTCTTCGTCATGGGGTTCACTTTCTGGGGGGATGTCAAACAGCGGACCGGCAGACAGGCCTGCCAGTCCGGGGAGGTCGTGCAACTCGGAGACACCGCGCGTCGTGCGCGTCCACCATTGCGAAAACGAGGTGCAGGGGCGGGCGACTTCGGCAAACAGCATGGGCGCGGGCTGCACCTGGGCCAGGGCGCGCAGGTCCATGTGCGGGTCGGCCACAGTGCGCACCGACCGCGCACTGCGCAAGGCCTGTAACAGCGTGGCGGTGTCGGCGTGCCAGCGGGCCGTGGTCAGCTCGGCCATGCGGGCTCCCACAAAGCCCCAGCGCTTATCGCTCCAGGGCCAGGTGCTATGGAATTCTGCAAGGTAGATGCCGATGCACACCGTGTGGGCGGGCAGGTCGGGCGGCAGGCGCAGCGCCCAGGGGTGGACCAGCCACACGTCGCGGCCCGCGACCAGCGCGGCATCGGGCGCGGTGGCGTGCGGCGGGGTGGAGGACACAGCGGGCTCGTCCAAGCCTTCTGCTGCGGGCAGCCCCGCCAAGGCGCGCGGGCTGCGGGCGATGGCATCTAGCGCGGCGTAGCTGGTGTCGATCACGCTGCCGGGGCTGTGCCAGTCGGGCGGGGCGTATTTGGCGACGTTTTCGGCGTTGAACAGGTAGGGTTTGGTGCTGCCGGTGCCCGCCACCCACTGCCAGCTGAGGTGGTTGCTGGCCAGGTCGCCGTCGAGCAGGTGGGCCAGCATCCAGTCGGCCCCGGCGCGCCAATGTACTTTGCGGATGTGCACGATGTAGCTGGCCAGCCACATGCGGGCGTGGTTGTGCAGATAGCCGGTGGCGTACAACGTACGTACGGCGGTGTCGATGGCCGGGATGCCGGTGCGGGCCTGGCGGATGTCGGCGGGCATCTCGGCTGCGTAGGCGTTTTTAGGCAGCAACCCCTCGTGCAGCGACTGCAGGATGCCCGTGCCCAGGTGCTGCCACACGTGGCGAAAGTACGCGCGCCAGCCCAGCTCGAAGACAAACTTGTGGCCCACGTCCAGCCGGTGCCGCGCCGCCACGCCCGCCAGCACCTCGGGCAGGGTGACAAAACCGTGGGTGATGTAGGGCGACAGGCCGGTGACGGCACCCGCGATGGCGTTGCGGCTACGGGCGTAGTCGGCGGGGCGCACGGCGGAGATGCGGGCCAGGGCGGCGGCCAGGGTGGGCTCAAAACTCATGTGCTGGCCCCTACGGCACCGCTGCGGATGGCGGCGGCGCGCTCGGCCACGGCCTGTTTTTGGGTGTCGCTCAGGCGGGCCAGGTTGCGGACCTGCAGCGCCATGCGCGGGTTGGCGGCCAGCAGCTTTTCGTGCCGCGCCAAAAAGTCCCAGTACAGCGTGGTGAAGGGGCAGGCACGCTCGCCTTCGCGCTGGGCCGGATCAAAACGGCAGCCCGCGCAGTGCTGTTTGCTGCCCATGCGTTCGATGTACTTGCCGGTGGCGATGTAGGGTTTGCTGGCCATCGGGCCGTGGCCAACGGACCGCTCTCCATCCTTGACGCCGTCAGCGTACATCGCCATGCCCAAGGTATTGGGCAGCTCCACCCATTCCACCGCGTCCACATACACCGACAAGTACCAGGCGTGCACCTGCTGTGGCTGCACGCCCAGCAGCAGGGCGAACAGGCCGGTGACCATGAGGCGCTGGATGTGGTGGCTGTAGCCGTGGGCCAGGGTTTGGCCGATGGCATCGCGCAGGCAGGCCATGTCGGTCTGGCCGGTCCAGTACCAGGCGGGCAGGGCCTCCTGGGCGTTGAGGGCGTTGCGCTCGGCGTAGCCGGGCATTTGCGTCCAGTAGATGCCGCGCACGTATTCGCGCCAGCCCAGAATTTGGCGGATGAAGCCTTCCACACAGGCCAGCGGTGCCGCACCGGCGTGGTAGGCGGCCTCGGCGGCGGCCACCACTTCGCGCGGGTTGAGCAGCTTGAGGTTCAGCGCTGCCGACAGGTGCGAGTGGTACAGCCAGGCCTCGCCCGGCCACAGGGCATCCTGGTAACGGCCAAACAGCGGCAGGCGCTCTTGGATGAAGGCATCTAGCGACTGCAGCGCCTGCGCGCGGGTGACGGGCCAGGCAAAGCTATCTAGCGTGCCGGGGTGGCTGGCAAAGCGGGTGTTGACCAGGTCAATCACCTCTTGCGTGGTGGCATCGGGCGCGAACGTGGTGCGGGCGGGCACCGAGCCGGGGCCGGTTTTGCCAAAGGCTTCGCGGTTCTCGGCATCGAAGTTCCATTGGCCGCCGGTGGGCTGGTCGCCGTCCATCAGCACGCCGTGGCGGCGGCGCATTTCGCGGTAGAAATATTCCATGCGCAGCGACTTGCGGCCTTGGGCGTGGTCGGCGAACTGGCGCACGGTAGCAAAAAAGTGGCGGTCTTCGCGCACGTCCAGCGGCACACCGGCCTGTTTGGCCACGGCTCGGATCGATTGGTACACACGAAAATCGCCTGCACCGCTTATGACTAGGGCGTGAGCAGCTAGATTTTTAATAGCAAATTGCAATTCGGCCGCCAAGCTGCCCCGGTTGTCGGGCTGGTCTAGCCGGGTGTAATGCAACGGCAGACCTGCATCGCGCAGGCCTTTAGCAAAGTGGCGCATGGCCGCCAGAAACAGCGCAATACGCTGCTTGCTGGACCAGATGTGGGTGGACTCCTCGGCCACCTCGGCCATCCACACGGCGTCTTGGGCGGGGTCAAACCCGTCGAAGGCGCTGGAGGTGTTATCGAGCTGGTCGCCCAGCACGATGACCAGGTTTCTAAGCATTTTTTGTTTTGCGACAGGCATCTGAGCAGTACTTCACCTCGGCCCAGGTCTTGGCCCAGCGTTTGCGCCAGGTCATGGCCCTGCCGCAGGCCGCGCAGGGCTTGCTGGGCAAGGACTGCTTGTTACCCTTGAATGGGGCAGGGGGCATCAGGCCTTCTTGGCCCAGGCACTGCACCAGCCTTTACTGGCAACCACTTTGCCTGCAAACAGCGGGCAGGCACCGGCGGCATCTGCCGGTTTGCCTTGGTACAGCGCACAGTTGCCGCACATCTGGGCGGCGGCGTGGTTGGGGTACTTTTTGGCATCGACCTTGGTGGTGTCGGCGGCATAGCCCAGTGCCGCCGCCTGGGGGTCTTTTTCATCGACCTTGGCCTGGGCACGTACGCCTGTCGAAATAGCTGCACTGGTGGCCGCAATGGCCATGAGGAAAACGCGTCGTGGGTGGGTCATTTTGGGTATCTCCTGCCGATGCTCCCCAGGGGGAATACCGGCGGACTGCCTCCGTCAAAAGCAACGGTGGCCGGAGCATACGCAACACCGGCGCGCGCTGCTTTGATCAACATCAATACGCAGCGGTTTAGTCTGATACTACTCAGTCACCTTGTGAGCCCCGGTGCGTGTCAAGTCCCGGCTGTTTATAGACCCGCTTCACGAATAAATCCGGTTTTTGGGTCGACGCAGGGGGCAATAGCGGGGGGGGGGTACTAAGTCTTGCCCGTCTCTTCAAAATCACCCCAATACATCGCCCAAAAATTAGTAGCCAAATATGCCTCTTGTGCTTATTCCACTTGCACAAAAAGCTATCAATTTGGGAGTAAATCAGCAATTTGTACCCCCACCGCTGCCACATTTTTGTCAATTCGCATTCAAATATATAAAATGACTGCATCGAATGCAATTTAACGAGGTGATGCTATGGCGATGTTGACCGTACGTAACCTGCCTGACGACGTGCACCGGGCGTTGCGGATGCAGGCCGCTCTGCATGGGCGCAGCACCGAGGCCGAGGTGCGGGAGATTTTGGCTATCGCTGTCAAGCCGGAATCGCGTGTTCGCTTGGGTGAAGCGCTTGCGGCATTGAGCCGGGACATTGGCCTTACCAATGCGGATTTCGAGGTTTTTGAGCGGGTGCGCGATAAGACTCCTGCCGTGCCGCTGGGGTTTGAATGATCGTCCTGGACACCAACGTCGTTTCCGAAGCGATGAAGCCCGAGCCGCATCCGGCCGTGCGGGCCTGGTTGAACGCCCAAGCCGCCGAAACCTTGTACCTGTCGAGTGTGACGCTGGCCGAGCTGCTGTTTGGCATCGCGGCACTGCCAGCGGGCAAGCGCAAGGACATGCTGGCGCAGGCCCTGGACGGTCTGCTGGGCTTGTTCCGCAATCGGGTGCTGCCATTTGACACCGATGCCGCACGGCGCTATGCCGACTTGGCGGTGACGGCCAAGACCAGTGGACGCGGTTTTCCAACGCCTGATGGCTACATTGCCGCCATAGCGGCTTCGCGCGGCTACACCGTGGCTTCACGCGATACCGCGCCTTATGCGGCAGCCCGTGTGCCCTTCATAAACCCCTGGGAGGCGTAGCGCGCAACGACCTACTCATTCGTTCTGAGACCCCCGGTGCGCCCAGCACCATCAGCCTGGCAAAGGCTGAACCGCGATAACCACGAATGGGCGACCCTGGCATCCTTTGGCTACCCTTCAAAGTGCGGCACACCCGAATTGCTACAAAATAAGTAGCTGCTTATGCTTGTGAAATAAGCACGAGAGGCCAATTTGACTGTTAGTTTTTTAGGTTACTTGTTGGGTGATTTGGGGAGAAAAGGCAAAAGGCTATCGGTCACAGACGATTAGTTACCAAGTTGATTCCAGTCCCTGCCAAGCGCGTAAATTTCTGACATCCAGTTTTCTATGTTGGAGAAGACCAAGACCATGCGGTCACTGTCCTTGTGCCATGAGATCCTCTGTCCACCGATTCCGCTGGCCCATGCAGTTTTGGGAGCAATAACGTTTTCCGTCCATGTGAGATAGCCATAACCGCCAAACAGCTTACCCGTTTTACGGCTATTCGGGCCGCTGCCGTTAGGTATCTGCGTAGTGGTGGCCGCACGGACGAAATCTCCGAAACAACCTGGCTCCTTCGAACTACGTTTGACCCAGAGGGCAAACCGCATCCAGTCTTCCAGGCGCAAGCGTAGCCCGCTGTCCGATAGTGGGTTCTTTTCTTTGTCCTGTTGGTAAACCCCTGGCTTGGCCGCGCCCATCGGGTCGAGAATTTTGGCTTGAATCCACTGGTTGAATTCAATGCCTGTAGCCCGGGTGACCATAATGCCAAGGACATACGGATCAGTGCTTTTGTATGAGAAGTATTCACCGGGTTTGTACTCGGAAAAAACGCCCCTGGCAGCCTTGGAAACTCTGTCTTCAGTAACCAACGAGAGTAGGTTGAGGTCGCCTTGTTTCCATTGCTCAAACTGGGTTGGTGTCCACATATTGCTGTCCCCTTTAGGTTCAGCGGAACCAGAAGCCATGCGAAGTAAGTCATGTACCGAGGCATTGCCCAACGCTTTGCCGTTCAACTCTGGAATTACTTCACTCACTTTGGTTTCAAATTTCAGCTTGTTTGCGCAGATTGCTTGTCCCACTGCCATAGCCGTAACCGTCTTGCCTATCGAAAACCCGCTGAAATACGAGTCATCATCGGCTGGAGCCTTGAGTTCAGCATAAAGCACTTTATTGCCATCCATAAGCACAATGGCCTTGGCTGGTTTGTTTGCGAACAAGGTACGTGCACGGTCGATTACTACCTGCTCAGAGTTGGTGGGTGTCCCTTTTTGCAGTATCACCGGCGAGATGCTGGGCTGTGTTTGATACCACCATCGTGAACCTCTTCCGGCGAGTAGCCAGTCATCCGGTGTACTGGAGGCACCGCCATCGTTGAGTATGTTCTGGGCGTGCAACGATGGGCATACTAAAAGTGCGGCAATAGCGACATGAATAGCAGCGGCCAGGTCTCGTATTTTCATTTTTTGCGGTCAGAGTAAAGGTGTGTGGGTTATCTAGCTGTCAGTTCCGTGGAGTCGCAAGGAGTAGCTAGAGTTAACAAAAGGTGTTGTGGAGAGCTTTGTTTTTGCCGGTACGTCTAAAACCGGCACGGGGCCAAGTTTCGCCCTTCCCTCAAAAAACAGTCAAATCCCCACTCTCTGCCCACCCAACGGGTCAAAGGGAGTCAGGGTCAAGTCTAAAGGCGAGTCAAGTTCAAGCCTTGCGTCTTGTCCTTCAAGTCAAAAAATTCCACCAGCGCCACCAGTAATTAGGCAGTCAAATAGGACTCTAGTGCCTGTAGCGAATGTACAGGCTGCTATCCATTTTGAAGCCCTTCAAATGCGATAGCTCCCAAAATCTTCAATCTGCCAATCGGGGCCAGAGCACGCGCGCGACGGCGGGGATGCTTCTCTTTTGATGGTAAAAAAATAGCACGATATGCCCATTAGATAAGCACAAGCACCCATTTGGAGATCTAAAAAAAGGCCTCTGCGGCGTGTGGCGTGCCGCTACCCTCTCAGTCGTTCTGAGACCCCCGGTGTGCCCAGCCGGTGGTGTGTTTTTCGATATAACTAAACAACTCGTACATCACCATGGCCATCGCGCCCACCACCATCAGTCCGGCAAAGGCCAGGCCCATTTGCATGCTGGAGCCGGCCGAGATCAGCAAATAACCAATGCCTTCGTTGGCGGCGGTCATCTCCGACACCGTAGTGCCCACAAACGCCAGGGTGATGGCCACCTTGAGCGAGCCGTAAAAGTAGGGCATGGAGCGCGGCAGGCCCACCTTGACCAGCACGTCCCAGCGCTTGGCACCCAGCACGCGCAGCACGTCTTCCAGCTCGGGCTCCAGCGTGGCCAGGCCGGTGGCGATGTTGACCATGATGGGGAAGAAGCTGATCAAAAATGCCGTGAGGATCGCTGGCCCGGTGCCGATGCCAAACCACACCACCAGAATCGGCACAAACGCGGCCTTGGGCAGGGCGTTGAAGGCCGTCATCAGCGGGTAGATGGCGGCGTAGGCCAGGCGCGAGCTGCCCACCACAAAGCCCAGCAGCACGCCCACCACAATCGCCAGGCCAAAACCGGCCATCGTCACCCAGTAAGTGCGCCAGGCGTGGGCGGCGATGGGGCCCTTGAATTCGACCAGCTGCGTCCAGATGCGCCAGGGGCTGGGGAAGATGAACTCCGACACGTTAAACACGGTGCAAATGCCCTGCCACAGCAGCAGGATCAGCACCAGCAGCACCCAGGGCGATGCGCGTTCCAGGGTTTTGGGGTTCATGGCGTGGCCTTGCGGAAGTTGCCGATGTGGCCGCGCAGCGCGTGCACGATGTCGGTGAACGCGGGCGTGTAGGTCAGCTCCAGGTCGCGCGGGTGGGGCAGGTCTATGTGCTGTTTGTGCATGAAGCGGCCCGGGCTCTTGCCCATCACGTAGACCGTGTCTGCCAGAAACACCGACTCGCGCAGGTCGTGCGTGACCAAAATCACGTTAAAGCGCTGCTCGGTCCACAGGTCGCGCAGGATGCACCACAACTCCTCGCGGGTGAAGGCATCGAGCGCGCCAAAGGGCTCGTCGAGCAGCAGCATTTTGGGCTCGTGGATGAGGGCGCGGCAAATGCTGGCGCGCTGCTGCATGCCGCCGGAGAGCTGCCAGGGGAATTTGTCTTCATAGCCGCCCAGCCCCACCTTTTGCAGCAACTGGCGGGCGCGCTCCACGTAGGCCTTGCGCTGGGTCTTGAACTGGCTGCGGTAGGGCTCCACGATCTCCAGCGGCAGCAGCACGTTGTCTACCGTGGTGCGCCACGGCAGCAGCGACGGGGCCTGGAACGCCATGCCGGATATCTTCAGCGGCCCGGTGACCGGCTGGCCATCGATGCGGATACGCCCCCTGGAAGGCATCCTCAACCCGGTGGCCAGCTTCATGAAGGTGGACTTGCCGCAGCCCGACGGTCCGACGATGGCGATGAACTCGCCCTGCTGCACCTGCAGGTCGATGGCCTCCACCGCAAACTGGTTTTGCGCCAGCAGCGTGTCGTTGTAGGCCAGCCAGACATCCGAGAAATCTACAAAAGGAGGTGTGTTCACAAATTTATAAGAAATAGGCCGCTAGCGCTTATCCTATAAGCGTGAGCAGCTATGAAAACTGTAGTGACTACTTCTTGCCCGGCAGTACGTTCAGCTCGGCGGCACCGGGCAGGAAACTGCCGTTCCATACCGCGTCGGGGTTGACCCGGGTTTTGGTGGCAAACGCATCCGACACCTGCGAGGCCATCAGCGATAGGCGGGGCGGGGTGGTCTGGCCGAAACCTTCGGCGCGGGCGTTGGGGGTGTTGATGGCGGTGTCGATGGCCATGTTCAGGCGGCGCAGCTCCAGCGGGCCGTTGATGATGCCGTCGCGGGCTTTCACGTCTTCGATGGCCACGGCGGGCCGGGCGATGACTTCGCGCATGCCCTTGGCAAAGGCCTGCAGGAAGGCTTTGACGGCGGCCGGGTTCTCTTTGATGAGCTTGGGCGAGGCGATGATGGCGTTGCCGTACAGCTTTACGCCAAACTGCGGGTAGGGCATGACCAGCACGTCCTCCGCCTTGGTGCCGCGGGCTTCCAGGTTCAGCAGCGAGGTGAAGGTAAAGCCGGTGATGGCGTCCACGTCGCCGCGCACCAGCATGGTTTCGCGCAGCGGCGGGTCCATGCTGGTCCACTGCACGCCGCTGATGCCGTTGGCCTTGGCAAAGATGGGGAAGGCGCGGCGGCCCGCGTCGAACACCGGGGCACCGAGTTTTTTGCCGCTCAGGTCGGCGGGGGTTTTGATACCGGACTTTTTCAGCACCATCACCGAGGCCGGGGTGTCGGCGTAGACCATCATCACCGCCACTGGTTTGTTGGGCGCGTCGGGGTTGTTGGCGTGGAACTCCATCAGCGCGGCAAGGTCGGCAAAACCCATGTCGTAGGCCCCCGAGGCCACGCGGGTGACTGCGCCACCCGAGCCGTTGCCTGCGTCAATCGTCACGTCCAGCTTGGCATCCTTGAAGTAACCCTTGGCGGCGGGGGTCAAAAACAGCGCTGCCGGGCCTTCGAAACGCCAGTCGAGCTGGAATTTGATGGGGGTGGTCTGGGCGAAGGCGGGGGCGGCCAGCAGCAGGGCGGCACTGGCGAGGGTGGTGTGCAGAAAGCTGCGTTTTTTCATCGGGATGCTCCAAATTGGTGTCCGGACGTTACAGCAATAAAGGTGCCACGCCCATAAAAAAGCGCACTATAAAAGTGCGCTTTTTTTGGGGGGGAGGGCCGCGGCCTACTTGTGCAAAGTGGCTGCGTTGGCTACGGCCAGGGCCGTCATATTCACCACCCGGCGCACGGTGGCCGAGGGCGTGAGGATGTGTGCCGAAGCGGCTGCACCCAGCAGGATGGGGCCGACGGTCACGCCATGGCCTGCCGTCACTTTCAGCACGTTGAACAGGATGTTGGCCGCGTCCAGGTTGGGGCAGACCAACAGGTTGGCTTCACCGTGCAGGCTGGCATCACTATCCAGCAAGGCGGCTTCGCGCATCGGTTGCGACAGGGCGGCATCGCCTTGCAGTTCGCCGTCGGACTCGATGTCCGGGGCCATGGCGGCAAACAGTTCACGCGCGGTGCGCATCTTGCGGGCCGATGGGCGTTCTGACGAGCCGTAGTTGGAGTGCGACAAAAACGCCACCTTGGGCGGCAGGCCGAAACGGGTGACTTCGTCAGCGGCCATTACTGCGATGCTGGCCAGTTGCTCGGCGGTGGGCTCCTCGTTCACGAATGCGTCGGTGATGAATAAGGTGCGCGTGTCCAGCAGCAAGGCGTTCAGCGCCGCAAAGCCGGAGGCACCTTTTTTCAGGCCGATGATGTTGCGTATGTGCTCCAGATGCCCGTCGTAACGGCCCAGCAGGCCGCACAGCATGGCATCGGCATCGCCCAGGCGCACCATCAGCGCGGCAATGGTGGTGTTGGAGCGGCGCACGGCGGCCTTGGCCACATCTTGCGATACGCCGCGGCGGCCCATCAGCTTGTGGTACGTCTCCCAGTACTGGCGGAAGCGGGTGTCTTCTTCGGGGTTGACCACTTCCACGTCCACACCCACGCGGATGCGCAGCCCGGCTTTGAGGATGCGCGCTTCAATCACGGCGGGGCGGCCAATCAGAATCGGGTGGGCCAGGTTTTCGTCTACGGCCACCTGGGCGGCGCGCAGCACGCGGTCGTCTTCGCCTTCGGCATAGGCCACACGCTTGCCTCCGGCGGGCACGGCCTTGGCGCTGCTGAACACCGGGCGCATGACCATGCCGGTTTGGTAGACAAAGCGCATCAGGCTTTGGCGGTAGGCCTCGTAGTCCTGGATGGGACGGGTGGCCACGCCAGATTCTTCGGCGGCCTTGGCCACGGCGGGGGCGATGCGCAGAATCAGGCGCGAGTCGAATGGCGTGGGGATCAGGTATTCGCTGCCAAACACCAGCTCTTTGCCGGAGTAGGCGGCGGCCACTTCTTCGCTGATGTCGGCCTTGGCCAGGTCGGCAATCTGGCGCACGCAAGCCAGCTTCATGGCTTCGGTGATCTTGGTCGCGCCGCAATCGAGTGCGCCGCGGAAGATGTACGGGAAACACAGCACGTTGTTGACCTGGTTCGGGTAATCCGAGCGGCCGGTGGCAATGATGCAATCGGGGCGCACGGCCTTGGCCAGTTCGGGGCGGATTTCGGGCTCGGGGTTGGCCAGCGCCAGGATGATGGGCTTGGCGGCCATGGTCTTGACCATCTCTGCCGTCAGCACACCGGCGGCGGAGCAACCCAAAAACACGTCGGCATTGTTCACCGCGTCGGCCAGCGTACGGGCCGAGGTATCTTGGGCGTAGCGCTCTTTGGACGCGTCAAAACCACCGGGGCGGCCTTGGTAGATGATGCCTTTGGAATCGCAGGCGAAGATGTTCTTGGTTTGCACGCCCAGGCCGACCATCACGTCCAGGCAGGCGATGGCTGCGGCACCGGCACCGGAAACCGCCACTTTCACGTCTTCGATCTTCTTGCCCACCAGCTCCAGGCCGTTGAGCAGCGCGGCCGACGAGATGATGGCCGTGCCGTGCTGGTCGTCGTGGAACACCGGGATGTTCATGCGTTCGCGCAGCTTTTGTTCGATGTAGAAACACTCGGGGGCTTTGATGTCTTCCAGGTTGACGCCACCCAGCGTGGGCTCCATGGCGGCGATGATGTCCACCAGCTTGTCAGGGTCGTTTTCGGCTAGTTCGATGTCGAACACGTCGATACCGGCGAATTTCTTGAACAAACAGCCTTTGCCTTCCATCACCGGCTTGGAAGCTAGCGGGCCGATATTGCCCAGACCCAGCACGGCTGTGCCGTTGGTGATGACGCCGACCAGGTTGCCGCGCGAGGTGTATTCGGCCGCCAAAGACGGGTCGCGCTGGATATCCAGACAGGGATAGGCCACGCCGGGCGAGTAGGCCAGCGACAGATCGCGCTGGTTGGACAGCGGCTTGGTCGCGTTGACCGAGATTTTCCCCTTGGTGGGGGTGCAGTGGTATTCGCGGGCTGCGTCGCGCAGCGCCATTTCTGCGGGGGAAATGTCTTGTGCCATTGGCTGGGTGTCCTCTTTGGTGTTGTGGCTGCGAAAAATGGGGTCAGGTGTGTAAGCCTACCCCAAGCAAAGCCCGATAGTCCCCGTGGAGACTACCTATGTTCATGCAAACGATGTATGGATTTATGCCAGCAGATCGGCCAGCGTGCGGGCTATGACCTTGGTGGCGCGGCGCAGGTCTTCCAGGCTCAGACGTTCGTCGGCGCGCTTGGCATGCGATTCGAGCACGGTGCGTGGGCCCGCACCGTAGATCACGCCGGGAATGCCTGCCTCTGCATACAGCCGCACGTCGGTGTACAGGGGCGTGCCCATAGCCGGAATAGCCTCGCCAAACACCGCCAGGCCATGCTTCTGGATGGCATCCACCAGCGGCTGGTTGCCGGGCAGGGGCTGCATAGAACGGGCCAACAGCAGGCGTTTGATGTCTACCGAGATGCCCGGCTGGCTGGCGGCGGCATCGGCAATGATGTTGCGGATATTGGCTTCGACCTCGACCGGGTTTTCTTCGGGGATCATGCGGCGGTCGAGCTTGAAGCTGACTTTGCCGGGGACCACGTTGGTGTTGGTGCCACCTTGGATGGTGCCCACGTTCAGGTAAGGGTGGGTGATGCCTTCCACGTTGGACGTGACCTGCTGGTACAAGGTGTTTTGCGCGTACAAGGCGTTCAAAATTTGCACCGCGCCGTGCAGCGCATCTACGCCGCTGGTCGGTATGGCCGCATGGGCCATCTTGCCATGCACAGTCACTTCCATTTGCAGGCAGCCGTTGTGGGCGGTAACGACCTGGTAGGAGAAGCCTGCGGCGATCATCAGATCGGGCTGCACGATTTTGTTTTTGAGCAGCCAGCCGGGGCCGAGTTCGCCGCCAAATTCTTCGTCGTAGGTGAAATGCAATTCAACCGCACCTTTGAGTGGCATGCCCAGGGATTCGAGTGCCCGCACGGCAAAGGTAAAGCTGGCGAAGTCGCCTTTGCTGACCGCCGTGGCGCGGCCAAAGATGCTGCCGTCGGCGATTTCACCGCCGTAGGGCGCGTGGGTCCAGCCGTCGCCGGGGGGAACTACGTCGCCGTGGGCGTTTAGGGCAATGGTTTTGCCCGCGCCGTAGTGGCGGCGCACCACCAGGTTGGTGATGGACTCCATACCTACAGCGGTAACTTCATCGGCGGGCACGGGGTGTTTCTCGACCGCCAAGCCCATGGCCTCCAGCAGCACGGCGGTGCGCTCAGCGTGGGGGGCGTTGTTGCCGGGCGGGGTATCGGTGGGGACGCGGATGAGCTCTTGCAAAAAGGCGACTTCTTCGTCGAAATGCTGGTCAATCCAGGCATCGAGCGGGGCGTAATCTGTCATGGGGAGCTTAATTGGGGGAAAGGTTGTTCAAAAGATAGGAAAAAGCATCCACAGCCAGTTGCATGTCGTCTGCCGTGCTGCTTTCCAGTGGGTTGTGGCTGATACCGGCGTTCTGGCCGCGCACAAACAGCATCGCCTGGGGCATGACCTCGTGCAGCTTCATGGCATCGTGGCCCGCGCCGCTGGGCATGCGGTGCACGGCCACGCCGAGGGCCGCGACGGCGGTTTCCCAGCGTTGTTGCCACAAGGGCGCGCTGGGCGCGGCGGCAGCGCGCATGGTTTCTTCCAGCTTGTACAGCAGGCCCCGGCGTTCGCAGATGGACTGCAAGGCGGCAAGCACATCGTTGGCCAGGGCATCGCGTTGGGTATTGTTAGGCGCGCGAAGGTCCAGGCTGAAGTTGCACTGGCCGGGCACCACGTTGATGGAGCCATTGGGCACCTGCAGCATGCCCACGGTGCCAACCGAATCGCCATCTTGCCCGGCGCGTTGCTCTACAAACAGTGCTAACTCGGCCACGGCGGTGGCGGCGTCACGGCGGCGGTTCATGGGCGTGGTGCCCGCGTGGCAGGCCACACCCAGCACCTCGCCGGTGTAGCGCACGCTGCCGTTGATGGAGGTAACGATGCCTAAGGGAATATCCAGCTCGTTGAGCACCGGGCCCTGCTCGATGTGGACTTCGACAAAGCCCAGGTAGTCGGCTGGGTTGCGCTGCAGCGCGGGGATGTCGTTCACTTGCAAGCCGGCCTGGGCCATTGCGCTGCGCATGCGGATGCCGTCCACATCGGTCTGGTCTAGCCAGTCGGGGTTGAAGTGGCCGATCAGTGCGCCCGAGCCGAGGAAGGTGGCCTTGTAGCGCTGGCCTTCTTCTTCGGCAAAGCCCACCACTTCAAAGTGGAAGGGCAGGCGTTTGCCTTGCTGGGCCAGGGCTTGCACGCAGGCCATGGGCACAAAAATACCCAGGCGGCCATCGTATTTGCCGCCATTGCGCACGGTGTCATAGTGGCTGCCGGTGAGTAGGGTTTGGGCATCCGGTGTAGCGGCCAGGTAGCGGCCCACTACGTTGCCCACGGCATCAATCTGCACCGTGTCAAAGCCGCAGTCGCGCATGCCCTGGGCGATCTGGGCGGCGCAGGCACGGTGTGCGTCGGTCAGGTAGGTGACGGTGAGTTGGCCGTGTTCGGCATAACCGGGGTCGGTGTGGACGCTTAAATTTTCTTGCCAGTCCCACACCAGATTGCCCTGTGTGGGGTGCGCATCAAACGCGTCGTTCAGGCGGATTTCGACAATCCGGTGGATGTTGCGCAGTGCCTCGGCGTGTTCAAAGTCCTGCGGATTGCGCAGGCGGCGCACAAAGGTGTCGATGATTTCCTGCTTGCGCAAGCCCGTGCCGCGTGGCCCGCGCACTGCCAGAATGAACGGGAAGCCGAACTTGCGGCCGTATTCAGCATTGAGCTGCTGCAACTGGGCCAACTCTTGCGGCGTGCAGCGCGTCAGGCCCGCCTGGTTTTGTTCAAAGCTGGATTCCGCGGTGAGCGGATCGGCGGCTTTACCCGCCAGCTCGGGGTGGGCACGGATCAGGTCCACCTGGGCCTGGGTGCCTGCTGCGGCCAGCACCTCTACCATCGCGTATTTGAACTGGGCCAACGCGACAAAAGGCCGCGCGGCCAGGGCTTTTTCTGCGATCCAGGGGGAATGCTCGTACAGGCCGGGTAGCTGCTGCAGTACCTCGTGCTGGGGAGCGGTATTGAGGAAGGCGAGCGTCAGGGGCATGGTGTAACCAGAGGTCAGGGCTTGTAGGGGTGCACTTTTTGCCAGTGCTCGGCGATGTCGATGCGGCGGCAAATCCACACGCGTTCATGGCTTTGCACATAGTCCAGAAACTTCTGCAGCGCGCCAAACCGACCGGGCTTGCCCAGCACCCGGCAATGCATGCCAATGCTCATCATCTTGGGGGCCTCTTCGCCCTCGGCATACAGCACATCAAAGCTGTCCTTGAGGTACTGCAGGAAGTGGTCACCGGTGTTGAAGCCCTGCACCTGCACGCAGCGCATGTCGTTGGTGTCCAGTGAGTAGGGGATGACCAGGCGCGGTTCTACCGTGCCGTCGGACTTGGTGGTGGGCAGCCAGAAAGGCAGGTCGTCGCCGTAGTAATCGCTGTCGTAGGCAAAGCCACCCTGGTCGGCCAGCAGGCGGCGGGTGTTGGGGCTGTCGCGGCCGGTGTACCAGCCTTGGGGCCATTGGCCGCCGGTCATTTTGCGGATGATTTCGGCACCCACTGCCATGTGCTCGCGCTCGGTGGCTTCGGGCAGGTTTTGGTAGTGGATCCAGCGCCAACCGTGGCAGGCAATTTCATGGCCAAGATCGATGAAAGCCTGGGTCAGTTCAGGATGGCGCTCCAGCGCCATGGACACGCCAAAGATGGTCAACGGCAGGCCGCGCTTTTCGAACTCGCGCAGGATGCGCCACGAGCCTGCCCGCGAACCGTATTCGTACATCGACTCGATGGTCATGTGCCGGTCGGGGAAGGGTTGGGCGGTGATTAGCTCGGATAAAAAAGTTTCCGAGGCGGCATCGCCGTGCAGCACATTGTTTTCGCCGCCTTCTTCGTAGTTGAGTACGAACTGCACCGCAATTTTGGCCCGGTTGGGCCACTGGGCGTGGGGGACGTTGCGGCCATAGCCGACGAGGTCACGGGGGTAGGGTGCGGATGTCTCGGTCATGGCAGCTTCAAAGCACAACTCAGGCCAGGGCCATGGCAATATCGTTGCTGGGGATTTTGCGGTCGAAGGTGAGGTTGGCCTCGACATTGTGCAGATGCAGGTCCATCAGGCGCACAGCCAGGGCTTCGTCTTTGGCGGCCAGGGCCTTGATGAGCTCGTCGTGGTCGTCGCTGGCGTGGTCGGTGGGGTTATCTGTCTGGTACATCAGGGTGATGAGCGAGCAACGCGACAGCAGTTCCACCATCATCTGCACCAGCACATCGTTGTCCAGCAGCTCGGCCATGCGGATGTGGAAATTGCCCAGCACTTCGGTGCGGTTGGTCAGGTCTTTGTCTTTGAGCGCGGCTTTTTCCACCACGGCCTGTTCTTTCAAGGCCTTGATTTTGCTAGGCGTCATGTCACGCACCAAGGCGCGCACCATTTCGGCCTCTAGCATGCGGCGCACGGCAAACACCTGCCGGGCTTCGGCCACCGACGGCGCGGCCACAAACGCCCCGCGCGCAGGCTCCAGCCGGATCAGGCGGTTTTGCGAAAGTTGGAACAGGGCTTGCCGAACCAGGGTGCGGGATACACCAAAATGGTCTGCCAGTTTTTGTTCAGCCAGTTTGGTACCGGGGTGGAGCCGGTGTTCAACAATCGCCTTGGTCAGCGCTTCGACGATCGTATTGGTATTGGTCGTGGTGGATTCCATACCACCATAATAGCGCAATATTTGTACTGTATACAAATTTGTTTGGTTGCAATGTATTTGATTCAGTGAGGACACGTATGGGATTGAGCACACACGTTTTGGATACCATGCACGGCTGCCCAGCAGCTGGTATGGCCGTAGAACTTTACACAACACAGGGCGACACTAGTAGCTTGCTGAAGCGTTTTGTCACCAATGCGGATGGACGTAGCGAAGGCCTTTTGCTCGACACCGCCAGCCTGCTCGTAGGCACCTACCGACTCACGTTTGACGTGGTGGGGTACTTCAAGGCCCGTGGGGTGGAGCTGCCCGAGCCCAATTTTTTGAACCGGGTGAGCCTGGACTTTGGTATTGCCAACCCCCAGCAGCATTACCACGTGCCGCTCTTGGTCAGCCCCTGGAGCTACTCCACCTACCGCGGCAGCTAAATTTATAAAAAATAAGCCGTTGGCGCATGTTGCACCTGCGCTAGCAGCTATGCTTTTTATAGTATTTGCCGGGCCTGCTTAAAGTTGGCCTTCGGTCAGCGTGTCGAGCTGGAACTGTCCGCTTTTGTCCCACAGCCAGGTGTCGGTGTAGGTGACGTGGCCCAGGCGCGACGGTGGCGGAAATGGCGCGGCGGCGTGCACGGTGCGCTCGATTTCTGCCACCACTTCGGGGGCGTGTTTGGGTGCGCGCATCCAGTGCAGGCCGGTGACCAATCCCTGGCGGTCCACGTGCACTTCCAGCACCCCCACGGCGTACAAATTCGGCTGCAGCTTGCCCTGGTAAATGCGGCTGGCGTTGCGTTCATACAGGTGGCGGGCGGCATCGCGGCGGTAGTCACGCGGCGTGGTGGCGGTGGAGATTTTGGGCGGGGCTACCGGCGTGGGAGTTGGAGCGACCGGCTTAGCGCTGGCGGCCGGCGTGGCGGGGGCTACCGACGCCCCGGTAGGGGGCGAGGGCGAAGCACCGCATCCGGCCAACAGGGTGGCGACGGCGGTAGAGAACCCCGCCAGCGCCCAGCGCAAGGGGTGGCGTGCAGAACGGGTTTGTTTCATCATTTCAATGGGTTCGGTTGATGGACCATGTTGCGTGCCATGCATACTTCACGGGTGACTTCTATCGACGTTTTACTCCAATATTTACAGCATGCGCCCGCGGTCTTGGTGACGGTGCAGTCTACCCAAGGCTCGGTGCCGCGCGGGCCCGGTACCTGGATGGCGGTGCTACCCGACCAGTTGCTGGGCACCATCGGTGGCGGCAACCTGGAATTCCAGGCCATGGCCGAGGCGCGTGCCCGTTTGGCGGGTACCTTGGGTGCCGAAGTCTTGCGTTACCCGCTAGGCCCCAGTTTGGGGCAGTGCTGCGGGGGCGTGGTGCATCTGCGGTTTGAGCTGCTCAGCGTGGCCGATACCGACCGGCTGCGCGCCCACTTGGCCGTGGTGCACCCGCCCGTAGCCTTGTTTGGTGGCGGCCATGTGGGCCATGCGCTGGTGCAGGTGCTGGCACGTTTGCCGTTTGCCCTGACCTGGATCGACAGCCGCGACGGTATTTTTCCCGCCGATGTGCCTGCTTCCGTGCGCTGCGAATACTCTGACCCGGTGCAGCAGGCGGTGCAAGACATGGCGCCCGGCAGCCAGGTGCTCATCATGAGCTTCAGCCACGCCGAAGACCTGGACATCGTGGCCGCCTGCCTGCAGCGCCAGCGCAGCCAGGGCGATCTGCCCTTTATTGGCCTGATTGGCAGCCAGACCAAATGGGCCAGTTTCCACCACCGGCTGGCGGCGCGGGGCTTCAGCGACGTAGAACTGGCCCACGTCACCTGCCCGATTGGCGTACCCGGCATTCCCGGTAAAGAGCCTGAGGTGATTGCTGTTGCGGTTGCGGCACAGTTGTTGCAAAGGCTTACTCCATAAAATGGACCGGTCGCAGCGGTGCAAAGCCAACTCCCCGGGCTTTTGTGCGTGACTTTTTTGTGCCTACAGCGCCCGCAGTGGTGGGCATCGCAATACTGACAGGACTAGACGCAAGTCCCTCTGTGCGCCCAGCGGACCACAAAGAGAGCGCTGCGTCCAGTCCTCACTGTCTAAGGGTGAGTGACACATGGAAAGTTATTACCTCGACTGGGCCAACCTGCTGCTGCGCTGGGTCCACGTCATTACCGCCATCGCCTGGATTGGCTCGTCGTTTTACTTCGTCTTTTTAGACAGCAGTCTGACACCGCCGGTCGATGAGGACCTCAAAAAACAAGGCGTGAGCGGCGAGCTGTGGGCTGTGCACGGCGGCGGCTTTTACCACCCGGTCAAGTTCGCCGGTGCCCCGCCGCAGTTGCCCAAGCACCTGCATTGGTTTTTCTGGGAAAGCTACTCCACCTGGTTAACCGGCTTTTCGCTGTTTACCGTCACCTACCTGTGGAACGCCAGCACCTACCTGGTCGACAAGTCGCTGATGAACTGGTCCAGCGGCGCAGCGGTGAGCGTGGCGCTGGCGTTTTTGGTGGTGTTCTGGATGGCCTACGACGGCATCTGCCAGGTCTTTGGCAAGCGCAAGGGTGGCGATGCCATCGTGGGGGCGCTGGTGGCCGTGCTGGTGTGCGCCGCAGCCTGGCTGGCCTGCCATTGGTTTGCCGGGCGCGCGGCCTTCTTGCTGGTGGGCGCAATGATCGCCACCACCATGAGCGCCAACGTGTTCTTCTGGATCATCCCCGGCCAGCGCACCGTGGTGGCGGCCATCAAGGCCGGCCAGCCGGTCGATCCCATCTACGGCCAGCGCGGCAAGCAGCGCAGCGTGCACAACACCTATTTCACGCTGCCAGTGCTGTTTGCCATGCTCAGCAACCACTACAGCTTTACCTACACCCATCCGCAGAACTGGCTGGTGCTGGTGCTGATGATGCTGGCGGGTGCGGCTATACGGCAGTTTTTTGTGCTGCGCCACGGCTATCTGCTGGGCCGCAACCGGCACCCCATCGGCTATGCGCTGGTGGGCCTGGCAGTGATTGCGGGTGTGATCGTCTGGATGAAACCCCTGCCTGCTCCTACTTCTGTAGCTGCTAGCGCAGGTGCTACCGGCGCAAAGCCGGTTATTTCTTATGAAAAAGTGCAGGCGGTCATTGCCCAACGCTGCTATATGTGCCACGGCCCGCAAGTGCAAATGAAGAGCGTGCGGCTGGATTCGCCCGCCGATTTAAAACTGCATGCGCAAATGGTCTACCAGCAGGCCGTGGTCACCAAAATCATGCCCATGAACAACGCCACCGGCATCACCGATGCCGAGCGCGAACTGATCAAGCAGTGGTTCGAGGGCGGCGCACCTGTGCAGTAAGCGGGGTATGGGGTGCTACTCTTTCAATAGCAGCTGCCGCTTGATTGGTCAGCACCAACGGCCTAAAAAGTCCCTATCAATAGGGGTCAATATCACTCCGCCATCGGCGTGAAGTGCAGATGCATCAGTTGCCAGTCCTGGGCATTTTTGCGCCAGAGTTCACTGAATAACACTCTGCTGTGTTCGGCATCGCCTATCCAGGTGTGGCTCACGCCCGAGACCACGGAAAAGTCGCCATGGTTTTGTAGCGATAGCTGGGCATCCTGCTTGTAGGCGCTATCAGGGAACCACAGATCGGCTTGCACCGCGCGCGAAATGCCATGCAACTGCTCCCATTTGGACTGCACGCCATTGGCGTGCACCACGCTAAATGAGTCGGCCTCGACGGCGGCCATGAAGTCGGTATCGCCGGCAAAAAATGCGGCATACCAGTCTTCGCGTGTGCTGAGTAAATCTAGATTTTTCATAGGGTTTTAGGGGGGATTTGTCTCGGGGGCGTTGCGTTCCACGCCCCTGCCGGTGCAGGGAGTGGCCAGACGCGAAGAATGCTATGGCGCAGGGCGAAGCGTGCGCCGATTATCGCCCGGCCTAGGACCGCTTATCTTTTAAGCAGTTTTTACAGATTGATGTGATGCATGCATCAATCGTAGCAAATGTTGCAATGGATGAATGTGTTAGCGGTGGGCATGATCGCCGCCACCCGCATCCTGGCAGCTTGCGGCGCACGTCCCTAAAACAATCATCCCCCTGGAGACTGAGACTTTATGCAGCACCATCCCACCCTTCGCCCGCTGGTCGCACTGTCGCTACTGGCCTGCGCCTGCGCCGCCCAGGCCCAAAGCAGCGTGACCCTTTACGGAGTCATGGATGCCAGCCTGCGCTACACCAGCGGCCTGGATGCCGCCAACGCGGCTTCGGCCAGCACTGCGACAGCCGTCAGCAGTGGTGTCAACACCACCAGCCGCTTTGGCTTCCGCGGCTCCGAGGACCTGGGTAGCGGCCTGCGCGCCGTCGTCAACCTGGAGTCGGGTTTGAATATCGACACCGGGGCGAGCGTGAGTACCACCAAGTTATTTGACCGGGCCGCATATGTCGGGCTGCAGACCAACGCCGCCACCCTGACCTTGGGCCGACAAACCAGCCTACTGGCCGATGTGGTCGGACAGGTCGATCCGCTGAGCAGCCGCTTTGCCAGCTTTAACCCGAATGTCAGCATTGCCGGTTTGAGCGCACACCGCCTGGGCATCGAGTACGGCCCGTCGGGCTCCGCGTCCGGCTCATACCGGCTGGACAATTCCGCCAAAGCGGTAGGGCGGGTAGGGGACTTCAGCCTGCGGGCCATGCATGCGTTCGGTGAGCAAGCTGGGAGCAACGCCAAGTTGTCTGCGTCTGGTCTGGGTACGGGCTACCAGTCGGGCGACTACAGCGCTGCCCTGGGCTATATGCAGTTCAAAAGCGCCGCCGATTTGCAATTGAAGGCCTACCTGGGCGGTATCAGTGCCAAGCTGGGCAGCGGCAAGCTGTCATTGACGTATGGCAGCAGCCAAGCGGACACCAGTACCACGGCGAAAACCCGCAACAAGACTCTGGGCCTGGGCGGCAGCCTGCCTTTGGGCGAGAGTCTAGATCTGGTCCTTGCCCATTACCGGGTAAGCCGTTCCCGCACCACCCTGGCCGACGACGGCTTCCACCGCAGCATGGCCTTCCTGGAATACAAGCTGTCTAAACGCAGCCGTGTTTACGCGGAGCTGGACCGCACGCATTGGAAAACAGGCTACCAAGCTACGACTGCAAAGCGCAATGCCACAGGAATCTCTGGCGGTTTGGTGCATACCTTCTAAGCTTGGCGCTGCGACCGGCTCTCCTACCCATTTATAGAAAAACAGGTGACGGCGCTTGCCTTCATTGCCACGATGGCTGAAAAAAAGAGAACGAGTAGCTAGAACCGTGAACGGCTGCTAAGTGTTCAAACCGATAAGAGCCGCGGACACCGGTGTACCGCACGGTCGGCAGCAGGGGCTTAGAAAAGGGTATTTACCGGCTGTGCCAGCAGCCAATTTGCCCGCCCTGCTACCATTCTTGTATGTTAATGAAAACACCCGATGCTATAAATCTCCCTGAGCTGGTTGATGCCCGTGACGGCGAAGGCACACCCGTGTCTGTCAAGATCCGTGAGCGGCTGCAGGCCGCCCGCAAACGTTTCAACGCCAACGACAACATTTCCGAGTTCATCCAACCTGGCGAGCTGGAGCTGCTGCTCGACGAAGTGACCGACAAAATGCAAGGCGTGCTCAGCAGCATGGTGATCGACACCGACCGCGACCACAACACCAACAACACCGCCCGCCGCGTCGCCAAGATGTACCTCAAAGAGGTATTCCAGGGGCGCTATGTTTCGGCACCCAACATCACCGAATTCCCCAATGCCGAGCATCTGAACGAGCTGATGATCGTCGGACCCATCACCGTGCGCAGCGCCTGCTCACACCATCTGTGCCCGGTGATTGGCAAAATCTGGATCGGCGTTTTGCCGAACGAGCACACCAATGTGATTGGTTTGTCGAAGTACGCGCGGCTGGCCGAATGGATCATGGGCCACCCGCAGATCCAGGAAGAAGCCGTGGTGCAGTTGGCCGACCTGATCCAGGAAAAAACCCAACCCGACGGCCTGGCCATCGTCATGGAAGCCAGCCACTATTGCATGGGCTGGCGTGGCGTGAAAGATATGGACAGCAAGATGATCAACTCGGTGATGCGCGGTGCTTTCTTGAAAGACCCGAACCTGCGCCGCGAATTTTTGGCCCTCATTCCTAGAAAAGGCTAGTCCCATGCTTGTACGTTTGCTCTACGCCAGCCGCGCGCTGGACACCAGTGCCGGTGCCATCGAAGCCATCTTGGCCCAGTCGCGCCAGTACAACCCGGCTTGCGGCATCACCGGCATCTTGTGCTATGGCGGCGGCATCTTTTTGCAGGCCATCGAAGGCGGGCGCATGCCGGTCAACGAGCTGTATGGTCACATCCAGCGCGACCCACGACACAAAGACGTGGCCTTGCTGCACTTCGAGGAAATCTCTGAGCGCCGGTTTGGCGGTTGGACCATGGGACAGGTCAACATCCTCAAGCTCAACCAGTCGATTTTGCTGAAGTACGCCGAAAAGCCCGAACTGGACCCGTACGCGGTGTCGGGCAAGGTGTCGCTGGCTTTGCTGGAAGAGTTGATGGCCACCGCCTCTATCGTTGGGCGCGTGTAGCCAGCCCTGTTGCCCTTTCAACCCGCAAGCCTTGAACGGCTTGCGGGTTTTTGCCTTTTTGAATGTCCCTTTTTGCCCTGTGTTTGGTGCTGGTGGCGCTAGCCCTGAGGTGAACCATGTTTTTTTCTGAACTTCTGGGTTGCGATTTCTCCAGTAGCCCCAACGCCCGCAAAAACATCGTGCTGGCCTGGGGCCATGTCGCCGAAGGACGCGTGGTCTTGCAGCGGCTGGAACGCCTGCCTTCCCTCGCTGCATTTGCCGCCGCCCTGGTCCAGCCACGGCCTTGGGTGGGCGGTTTCGATCTGCCGTTTGGCCTGCCGCGCGAACTGGTGGAAAGCTTGGGTTGGCCGCTGGAGTGGAGCGCTTGTATCCGCCACTTTGCCGGCCTGGAGCGGGCGCACATCCGCAAGCTGTTTGCCGCGTTTTGCGATGCCCGTCCGGTGGGGAGTAAGTTTGCCCACCGCGCTTGCGATGCCTTGGCGGGCTCTAGTCCGTCCATGAAATGGGTGAATCCGCCCGTGGCCTACATGCTGCATGCGGGCGTGCCTTTGCTGTTGGCGGCTGGGGTAGATTTCCCTGGTGTGTACCCCGGCGATCCGCAACGGGTAGCCCTGGAGGCCTATCCCGGTCTACTGGCGCGCGAGGTGCTTGACGGCTGGACTCCCATGGCCCGAGGCATCGGTCGGCGCAGTTACAAAAGCGACGACAAGGCCAAGCAAAGCCCGCAACAGCTGGCTGCAAGGTCTGATTTGGTCTACGCGTTGGAGGTGGGGCAGGGCGCACATGGGCCGTTGCGCTTGGGCATGCGTTTGCAATTGACAACCCTTCAACGCACCGAATTGGTGGCCGATGCCAGCGGTGATGCCCTGGACGCGGTGCTATGCCTGTTACAGGCTGCTTGGGCTGCACACCAACATGCGGCGGGAACGCAGCGCTATGGATTGCCGACCCATTTTGACCCGCTGGAAGGCTGGATCGTCACTGTGTGATGTCACTTGTTTGATACGGGCTGGGGTCGCTGTATAGTTGTTAACGAATACTTACTGATTATTTTGGTGCTTTAAATATTGCGTACAATTTATGTATTCTTTTGTCTGCAAATGTGGATGGTTTTTGTTGGTGCTGCTGTTCAGCCAAGCCGTCTGGGCGGAAGATGGGCGGCCAGATTGCGGCAGGCCATTCACGTTGGGTCTGCATGTGCATGGTCTGCTGTACTCTGCTGATTTGGATGCGGGTATTGATAAGGACTTTGCCGACACCTTGAGCCAGCGCAGTGGTTGCAGCATCCAGACCAGCGTATTGCCACGCGCTCGCATTTGGCAGTTGATCGAGTCGGGTGCGCTGGACTTCAGTCTGTCGGGTATCGCCACCGAAGAGCGCAATACCTACGCCGACTTTGCCTGGTATTTTTCCAACAAATACTACCTGTTGGTGAATAAAAGCACCCATGTCCAAAAGCTGTCTGACTTTGAGGGCCAGCCTGCGATGAAGCTGGGTGCCATCCGCAGCTTTCGTTACAGCACCAATGCCAACCGCATGGTCGACAAGCTGGCCCAGGCTGGCCGGGTGAGCTATGCCTCAGGTCTGGATCCGCTGTACCAGGTGCTGATTTTGGGACGCATCCAGGGCATGGTGATCGAGCCTTTCGATATTGGCGATGTAGAGGCCAAACGTATCAAGGACACGACCCAGATCATCGAGTTCAACGACCCCCCAGTACCCCACGGGCTCATCATTTCCAAGAAATCCATCTCCCCGGCCGAAATCACCAAGTGGGTCGCCTTGGTGCAGTCCATGCGTAACGACGGCACGGTGCTACGGATCTTCGAAAAGTATTTTCCGCCCGCGCTGGCCCGCGAAATGGTGGTGTTTTGAAACTGAAGCGCCCCGATAACTGGCTCCATCACCTGAGTGGTGCGCTGCTGGTGCTGGTGTTGTCGCTAGCGACCACTTGGTGGTTGTGGCAGTTTGAAACCCACAACGCAGAGATCGACCAGCGTGCGCGCATGGATGCCAGCGTGCAGGCCTTTGCGAGCCGGGTGGAGCAGCGCATGCGTGCCCAGGAGCAGGTGCTGCGGGGCGTGCAGGGTCTGTTTTCTGCCGGCGCGCCAGTGGGGCGCGAGGCTTTTGCCCGCTATGTCGATGCCTTGCAATTGGGTGCCGACATGGCCGGGCTGATGGGCTTGGGCTGGGCTCCTCTTATCAATGATGTGCAGATGCCGGCGCTTGAGGCCACGATGCGTGCGCAAGGCTATTTGAATTTTGTAACCACTCCCCAAGGCAGCCGTCCGCAGTACGCCCCCCTGGTGCAGCTAGAGCCTTCTGTAGAGTCGGACAAACGCATGTTGGGCCAAGACTTGATGGTCAATGCGGACTACCGCGCCGCGTTGGACCGTTCCCGCGATTCCGGCACCAGCGCCATCACCGCCAAACTCACGCGTGCCTTAGAAAGCGGGGCCGATGCCCAGGTTGGATTTGTCATGTTTCTGCCGGTCTACCATTTGGGTGCCCCTATCGCTACGATAGAAGAACGGCGGGCCAATCTACTGGGTTGGGTGGTTGCACCGTGCCGCATGGAGGCGTGGATGGCGGGCTTGCCCGGCCTGTACACAGCGGCTGCGGTTGGGGTGCGGATTTTTGACGGCATTGAGCTTAGCAACCAGTCGCTGCTATTCGATGCGGCACCCACGTCCTTACCCAAGCTGCAGGCTTCGGCAGATAGCCTGGAGTACATGCAGGTGGCGGGCCGCACCTGGACCCTGGCCATGGCGGAGCAAGCCGACTCGCCCGATTCTCCGGCACATAACAAGGCGCAGATGATCGCCCGCAACGGGGTGTTTTTGAGTGCGGTGCTGGCGCTGTTGGCCTGGGTGTTGCTGAGTGACCGCGCGCGTACCGTCATCATGGCCACCCAGATGACTGCTGAGCTGCGCGAAACCAAAGAACACTTTGAGCTCATCTTTGACAGTAGCCCTGACGGTATGGTGATCACCCAGCAAGCCGACGGTGTGGTGGTGGATATCAACAAGGGCTTTACGGCCATGACCGGCTACGAGCGCGGCGATGTGGTCAGCATCTCGATAGGCGTTTTGCCGATCTGGAAGTCTGCCGACGACCGCCGCCGTTACCGCAAAGAGCTGGCCGAACACCAGTTTTGTGAAAATCTGGAAGTGGCGTTGGTTACCAAGACCGGCAACACCATCGTCGGAATTTTGTCGGCGCAGCCCGCCACCTTCAAAGGCGTGGCGTGTTTTGTGGGGGTCGTGCGTGACATCACGGGCCGCAAAGCCATTGAAGACCGTATGGCCCATATGGCACAGCATGACACCCTGACCGGCCTGCCGAACCGTGCGCTGTTTGATGACCGGCTCAAACAAGCCATTGTCCAGGCTAACCGCAACCGCGGGCGGCTAGCCCTACTTTATGTGGATTTGGACCATTTCAAACCGGTAAACGACACCCTGGGCCATGCAGTGGGCGACGTACTACTCAAGGCTGTAGCCCAGCGCATGCACGACAGCGTGCGCGCTTCGGACACCGTGGCTCGTATAGGGGGTGACGAGTTTGTGGTGCTGCTTCCCATAGTCCACGATGACAGTGATGCCCTGGCAGTTGCCGAGAAAATTCGCCATGTGCTGAACCAGAGCTTTGAAGTGGTGGCGGGCAAGATGGTGCACATTTCGTCTAGCACCGGGGTCGCCATTTACCCCGACCACGGCAAGGACGAAATTGAGCTGTCTAAAAATGCCGATATGGCGATGTACCGCTCCAAACAGCAAGGCCGTAACCAGGTATTGCTGTTTGCACCCTTATTGCCTTTAGCGCCCGTGGATCCTGCCGCTGCAGCTATCTAATTGCGTGTTTCAGCGGGGGAGATGACGGTTTCGTCCAGCTTGCGGGCCAGCTCTGATACGGCAAGCGCGGCCGGGCAGCCGGGGGTGTTCACCATCAGCAACTGGCGACGCATTACGGCTTCGCGTACCGAGGTGTCGGCTGGGATGTCGCCCACATGGATCAGGCGGATCGAGCGGCCGGTGCCGTTGGTCACAAAGCGGTCTAGCACCTGCTGCAACTGGGTGGTGATAGCGCGGCCATCGCCGGGGCGCGCAGTTTGGTTGATCACCATGCGCACGTGCTGGCGCTTTTGCTGGGTGGCCAGCACCTTGATGGCCGCATAGGCATCGGTCAGCGAGGTGGGTTCGGGCGTCGCCACCACCAGCACCTCAGAAGCTAATGACACCGAGAACAGCACTACATCCGAAATGCCTGCGCCGGTATCCAGCAGCAGCACGTCAAAACGCGGAATCAGGGTGTGCACCACCTGCAAAAACTCGTCACGCACCTCTGGGGTGAGGCGTGAATACTCGACCATGCCCGAGCCCGCCAATAGCACCGAGAAGCCACCGGGGGCTTTGACAATCGCCTCGTCCAGTGTGGCTTTGCCGGTAAACACGTCGTGCAGAGTGACCTTGGGGTGCAGGTTCAGGACCACGTCCAAGTTGGCCAGACCGAGGTCGGCATCCAGCACCAGCACGCGGTGGCCGCGTTTGGCCAGGGCGGCTGCCAAATTGGCAGAGACAAAGGTTTTGCCTACGCCGCCTTTGCCACTGGTGATAGCCAAAACCTTGGCACCGCCAGTGATGGAAGAGATGGAGGAAGGGGAATTCAGAATGTTGCTCATCACGGCTTACCTTTGTCCAGTGCTGCCATTTGCGGCACCAGACGACATATCAATCCAAGCCGGTTCCGCGGCAGACAAATGGCCAAACAACAAATTTTTCTCTTCGGCGCTGACATGGCTTTCAGGTTGGGGCTCCAGACACAGGCGGTTGCGCCCGGTGCTCTTGGCCAGGTAGAGCTGTTGATCGGCCCGCTCGGTCCAGAGCTCGGTGGTGGAGCGAATCCACTGCAATGCAAATGCGCCGCCGATGCTGATGGTGACCTGCAACTCCACTCCGGGTCCCAGCGGGATCCGGGTATTTTCAATGTTGCGGCGGATCCGCTCCGCCACTATATGGCCATAAGATGGCTGGCACGATGGCAGCACCACCACAAACTCTTCGCCGCCGTAACGCGCCAAGGTATCCATAGGGCGCACACAGGCTTGCAGCGCCTTGGCCACCACGCGCAAGACCTGGTCGCCCGCCGGGTGGCCGTGGGTGTCATTGACTTTTTTAAAGTGGTCTATGTCGATCAGTAGCAGCAACGCCGCCTCGCCTGAGCGGGCCACCCGGTCTACCTCGGCCTCCAGCACCGTGTTGAAGTGGCGGCGGTTGGACAGGCCGGTAAGCGGGTCCCTGAGCGACAAATCGCACAGACCATCGATCATTGCCTGCAAATAGGCAGCGGGTAAAGGTGTGTCCGCCGGGGGCATGTCTTGCTGTAGCAGCGCACAAGCCGACTCCAGCCGCAAATCGCGTAGTTCCATGGACGAGTAGGTTACCGATGAAGACACGTATATGCGCCAAAAGTTACAGAAAGTTTAACAGTAAGTCGCCGCTGACTAAGCTGCAATATGGCGTGCTCTACTGGGCCTATCGGCAGCTTTACTGGCAATGTACATCGGTTCAGATTACAAAATCATCTTGTCCGTGCTGCAGCGCCAGCAATGCGTCGTGGTCGGTGCGGTGCAGATGCACTTCTTTGGCTGGCAACTCTCCGGCTCGGCGCAGCACGTTTTCGACCGGCAGCTTCATGCCACTAAGGTGCAGGGCGATGTGGCGTTGCGCCAGAGCATGGCGCAGTTTGCCAAAAGTTTCCACCCCTGTGGCATCGATGCGGTTGATTGGCTGTGCAAACAGACAGACTTGGCGCATGCCTGGGTAGAGCGCCAAGTGCTCCATCACCGCGCGCTCCAGGCTGCTGGCCGAGGCAAAGTCCAGCTCGGCATCCATCCGCAGCGCGTACAGGTGCGGTGCCAGCGGTGGCAGGTTCCATAGATGCCGGTCGCGCAGACTGCCGTCGGGGTGCAGTCCGATTTCGATGATGCGCGGGTGCAGCCGGTGGTACAAAAAGTGGGACAAGGCCATCAATAGGCCTGCCAGCACGCCCCAGTACAGCCGCGGCGCGGTGGCCAGGGTTAGCACAAAGGTGGTGGCGCAGGTCAGCGCCTCTACCGGGGCGGCACGCCAGATGCGGCGCAGCTCGGCCGGTTGCACCAGGCTGGACACAGCGGCCACTACCACTGCCGCCAGTACCGACTGCGGTACGTGGTACAGCGCCGGGGTCAGCCATAGCAGCACCAGCAAAACCAGCAGCACCGAGAAAATCGTCGCCCAGCCGGTTTTGGCTCCGGCGTACAGGTTGATGGCCGAGCGCGAGAACGACGAACTGGTGGGAAAAGCCCCGCACAAACCCGATGCCACCTTGGCCATGCCCTGGCCGATCAGGTCTTGGTTTTCGTTCCAGCGGGTGCCACCGCGCTGGTTGTCCACCTTGGCACTCGACGCGGTTTCCAAAAAGCTGATCAGCGTCAGCACCAGCACCGGCAGGGCCAAGTCACCCAGTTGCGCCAGAGAAATCAGGCCGGGCAGATGCAGCGCAGGCAGACCGGCTGGCAGGGCTCCTACCACTGCGCCGCCACCCGCCGCAAAGCCCAACCCGGCACTCAACAGCGCACTGGCCACCACCAGCACCATCAGCACCGGAAATTTGGGCCACCAGCGCTTGCCCAGCACCAGCACCAATAGCGCGCCCAGCCCGAATGCAGTGGCCTGCCGGTCGATCTGTGGCTGGTGCAGCAGGCCGACCAGCGGACCTTTAAGCCCGACCAGTGTGGGTAATTGCGACAGCACAATCAGCACCACCGCCGCCTGGGTAAAGCCGGTCAACACCGGCGCGCTGACCAGGTTCAGCAGCCAGCCAAAGCGCCCCAGCCCCAGCACGATCTGCAGCAGGCCCGACAGCAGGGCCAGCCATACCGCCAGGGTGACCCATTGCGCGCTGCCGGGTTCTGCCATGCCCAGCATCGCTGTGCCTACCAGCAGGGCGCTCAGGGCGGTAGGCCCCACCGAGAGGCGAGTGGATGAGCTCCATAGCACTGCCACCAGCG
>NZ_JBDTEM010000085.1:0-14879 GCF_039922535.1 Rhodoferax sp.
CTTTTGCTTCATTTTTAAAAGCTGCTCGCGCAAGGGTGGCGAGGCGAAGGGCTTGGTTGCGTCTCTAAGCCTTGCGTCTGCCTCGGCGGGCGACATGTCTTGGGTGGCGTCAATATTGAGCGCCGCCACAATGCCGCGCGCCAGGTCGCGCAGGGTTTTGCCGCCGCTCAGCTCTTGCACCTTGGCTTGGTCGGCGTCTGACGCATCCCGGTCCAGCCGTGCCAGGCGGGCGGCGATGCTGCTCAGCACTTCATCTTCCACATTGCCCAGGCTCACGGCTTGGAGCAGTTTGTCCAGCCCCACGCTCTTTTTCTGGTCCATGGGGCGGCTGTCGGTTTTGTCGCGCTCGCACACGCCCACGGCGTCGACGATGACGAAGTGGTCTTTTTTGACGCCCTCCCCGGGGTTGACGGCAGCCAGGTCGGTGGGGTTGCAGATGCGCACGCCCCGGCCTTTCATCTGCTCAAAAAAGCTGCGGCTTTTGACGCTGCGCATGAAGACGACGATTTCCACCGGCTTTATGTCGGTGCCGGTGGCGATCATGTCCACGGTGACGGCCACGCGCGGGTAGTAGGCGGTGCGGAAGTCTTTGATGAGTTGCTCTGGCGATGTGCCCGTAGTGCGGTAGGTGATCTTTTGTGCGAACTCGTTGCCCCTGCCAAATTCTTCGCGCAAGATTTCCACAATCTTTTCAGCGTGGTTGTCGTCTTTGGCAAAGACCAATGTCTTGGGCAGCTCTTGGCGCTGGGGGAAGAGGTCTGCCTTCCAGTTGTCACGCAGGGTGCGCACCACGGTGCGGATTTGGTCGGGCGTTTGCACGGCACGGTCCAGCTCGGCGGGGTCGTATTCAAAGTCTTCGTCCAGCTGCCAGGCGGTTTTGCGGCGGGTGGCTTTGTCTTGCGTTTCCAGCCAGTAGCCTTTGTCGACCTTGGCGCCGACCTCGGTGACCTCGGTTTTGATGCGGTACACGTCGTAGTTGACGTTGACGCCATCGGCCACGGCCTGGGCGTGGCCATATTCCATCACCAAATTCTGGTTGAAGAAGCCAAAGGTCTGCTTGTTGGGCGTGGCGGTCAGGCCGATGAGGTACGCGTCAAAGTACTCCAGCACCTGGCGCCACAGGTTGTAGATGCTGCGGTGGGCCTCGTCGGTGACCACAATGTCAAAGCTCTCGATGGGGATGGCGGGGTTGTAGCCAATGGGCTCGGGGTCTTTGAAGAGGCCTTCTACGCGCTCGGTGCTTTCTTCATCCGCCTCATCCGGTAGCTCGCGCCCCTTGAGCATGCTGAACATGCGCTGGATGGTGCAGATGACCACGCGGGCGGATGTGTCGAGCTGGTTGTTCTGCAGGTGCTGGACGATGTATTCCTCGCCAAACTTGTAGGCGTTGTAGGGCGAGGAGTAGGCGTCAAACTCTTTTTTGGTCTGGCGCGCCAGGTTGCCACGGTCTACGAGGAACAGCACACGCCGCACACCGCCGAATTTGATGAGGCGGTAGATGAAGCCAATGCTTGTAAAGGTCTTGCCACTGCCGGTGGCCATCTGGATGAGGGCTTTGGGCTTGTTGGCGGCCAGGCTTTTCTCCAGGTTGGAAATGGCGCTGATTTGCGCAGGCCACAGCTGGTAGTGTGCGCCGCCGCTACCCCATTCGGTGACGAGCTGGGGCATGTGCTGCATGCGGGCGAGGAAAGTGCCCGGTGTTTCCTGCGCCGTGTTGGAACCTGCCGGGGCCTGCAAATAGGCCAGCGACTGCACCAGCATCTCAGGGCGGAAGAAGGCGAACACACTGCGGGCACGCGGCTCGGGGTCCAGGCAGTTGGTGAAGTGGGTTTCTACACCAGTGGACTCCCACAAGAAGGGTAGCGGCCTGCGCCACGCGGGCAGGCTGGTGGGTAGGCCCTGGGCGTAGCGGCCAGATTGCACTTCTACGCCGGTGAGGGTTGCGCCCTCTTTCTTGGCCTCGATCACGCCGCAGGCTTTGCCATTCACGTACAGCAGATAGTCGGCAAAGCCAAAGCCGCTGTTGAGAGGGAATTCGCGGATGGCCACGCCCATGGCCGCATGGATGTTGGCATCTGCCACGTTGCAAACGTGCCAACCCGCTGAAACCAACAGCTTGTCGATGGTCAACCTGGCCTTGGCCTCTGGCGTCATGCTCTATCTCCCTGCGGGCCATTCTAGGGGGCGGCCAGTAACAAGTTGCCCAATACGATAGAAAACCTAAAAGTCGAGCGCCCTGCGACGCCTGACCAACTTTATTCAGATCTGACTGACTTTATTTTCCCTAGTCCCTGGACGGCACGGCCGAGAGCAGCCGAAGGCCTATGCCAACGCATTTTTTTGCACGAGCAAAGGTTGTCTCAGACATTAATGCGGTGTCTCAGACTTTAATGCGCTGTCTCAGACATTAATGGCAAAGAACACCAGTCAACGCCACCCTAAATGTCACTCCACCGTGACACTCTTGGCTAGGTTTCTGGGCTTGTCTACATCCGTCCCTCGCGCGCACGCCGTGTGGTACGCCAGCAATTGCAGGGGCACCACGTGCAACAGGGGCGACAGCGCGCCGTAGTGTTCGGGCATACGGATCACGTGCAGGCCTTCGCCGCTGGCGATGTGGGAGTCGGCATCGGCCAGCACGTAGAGCACGCCGCCCCGGGCGCGGACTTCTTGCAGGTTGCTCTTTAATTTCTCGATCAGCGTGTCGTTGGGGGCCACGGCCACCACCGGCATTTCGCTGGTCACCAGCGCCAGCGGGCCGTGTTTCAGCTCGCCTGCGGCGTAGGCTTCGGCGTGGATGTAGGTGATCTCTTTGAGCTTGAGCGCGCCTTCCAGGGCGATGGGGTAATGCAGGCCACGGCCCAGGAACAAGGCGTTTTCTTTGGGTGCGAAATCTTCGGCCCAGGCGATAAGCTGGGGTTCCAGCGCCAGCACGGCTTGCAGGGCGGCGGGCAGGTGGCGCATGGCTTTGAGATGGCCCGCCTCTTCTTCAGCGCTCAGGCGGCCCTTGGTTTTGGCCAGGGCCAATGTCAGCAGGAACAGGCCCGCCAACTGGGTGGTAAAGGCCTTGGTGGAGGCCACGCCGATCTCGACCCCGGCGCGGGTGATGTAGGCCAGCTCGCATTCGCGCACCATGGCCGAGGTGGACACGTTGCACACCGTCAGCGTGTGCTGCATGCCCAGGCCTTGGGCGTGGCGTAAGGCGGCCAGGGTGTCGGCGGTTTCGCCAGACTGGGTGATGGTGACCACCAAGGTCTTGGGATTGGGCACCGAATCGCGGTAACGGTATTCGCTGGCAATCTCTACCTGGGTCGGGACTTTCGCGATGGATTCCAGCCAGTATTTGGCGGTGCAGCCGCTGTAGTAGCTGGTGCCACAGGCCAGGATGAGGACCGAGTCGATACCAGCAAACACCTTGGCGGCATCCCCACCGTTGGGGCCGTCGAACAGGCCGGGCACGATACCGGTCACGCCTTCCAGCGTGTCGCCGATGGCGCGGGGCTGTTCGAAGATTTCTTTTTGCATGTAGTGGCGGTACGGGCCCAGCTCGGCCGCGCCGCTGTGGGCGTGCACGGTTTTGACGCTGCGGATGACCGGCTTGTGGGCCTTGTCCACGATCCAGTACTTGCCCAATTGCACGTCCACCACGTCGCCCTCTTCCAGGTAGACGATCTGGTCAGTCACGCCCGCCAGCGCCATCGCGTCGCTGGCCAAGAAAATTTCGCCCTGGCCCACGCCCAGGATCAACGGCGAACCGGCGCGTGCGCCGATGATGCGGTGCGGCTCGTCTTTGCTGAACACGGCAATCGCGTAGCCGCCACGCAGTTGTAGCACGGTGGCCTTCACCGCTTCAAACAGGTCGCCGTTGTACAGGCTATCGACCAGGTGGGCGATGACTTCGGTGTCGGTCTGGCTGGTGAACACGTAGCCCTTGGCTTGCAGGGCGGCGCGGAGTTCGTCGTGGTTTTCGATGATGCCGTTGTGCACCAGGGCGATGCGGCCAGGGCGGTCGGCGGAATCTTTGCCAGGGCCGTGGCTGAAATGGGGGTGGGCGTTGTGTACGGCGGGCGCGCCGTGGGTGGCCCAGCGGGTGTGGGCGATGCCGGTGCCGCCCTCGATATGGTCATCCGCTACCTGGGCCATCAGCTCGGCTACGCGAGAGGTGCTGCGGGCACGGCGCAGGGCACCGGTGTTCTGGGTGGTCTGGCCGTTGTCCTGGATGGCCACACCGCAGGAGTCATAACCCCGGTACTCCAGGCGTTGCAGGCCCTGGACAAGGATAGGGACGATATTGCGGGTAGAGACTGCGCCAACGATGCCACACATAGAGAACTCCGGTTTGTTGAGTGTGCGGATCTTAAGCTGCACCTTCAACACAAAGGTTTCAATATTTCACATTTTTTGCAGTTTAATTTCTTAAACATTTATACAAGAAATTAAATTCCATTTATATTTAATTTATGGAACAAATAGACCTAGATAGTACCGACCTGCGCCTGCTGCACCAGTTGCAAGTGGATGCGTCGCTGAGCAACCTGGCCCTGGCCGAGCTGGTGCATGTGTCGGCCCCCACCTGCCTGCGGCGGGTCAAGCGGCTGGTGGAGGCGGGGCTGATTGAGCGACAAGTGGCGATTTTGAGCGCCGACAAGCTGGCGGTGCAGCAAGGCCATGGTCTCACGGCCATCGTCGAGATCACGCTGGATCGGCAGGATGAGGAGCGCCTGGCCGCGTTCGAGCTGCGGGTGGCTGCCGATGCAGCCGTGCAGCAGTGTTACCGCGTGTCGCCGGGGCCTGATTTCTGCCTGGTGGTGTTTGCGCAAGACATGCCGGGCTACTTGGCACTGGCGCAGCGGCTGTTCACCAGCGATGCCAATGTGCGCAATGTGAAGGCGTTTTTCAGCCTGAAGCGCAGCAAATTTGCGCCGTTTGTGCCGGTACTCCCTGCGTGACCTCGGGTTTTGAAACCCCAAAAATCGAAGTCAGCTTGTATGCATTTACATTATCCGCACCATGACGCATTACAAAACGATTTACAAATGCAGCCAATGCGGTGCCACCAGCTACCAACCCGTGATTGGCCGCGATGCCAGCGGCGCACTCATGCCGACCGGCGTGTACCGCTGCACCGGCTGCCGGGTCACCTTCACCGACGCGAAAGACTGGTGGGGCCACCCCGGTGCCACCCGCGCGACCCCGGTACACGCCAACCCGCATGCAGGCACCTCACCCGGTAGCTGATTGCTACACTTTTAACCCAAAAACTTAGGCATAAAAATAGCTGCCAGCGCAATTAAAACCTGCGCTGGCAGCTATTTTTTTAGGAGTAAAACTCAATAAATAATTAATGGGCATCGGCCATTTTGGTGGCGGCCACCATGCCAAACATCACCAGCCCGGCACCGCCCAGCACCACGGTGGGCAAGGACTCGGCCAGCGCCGCCATCTTGGGCAGCAGGCCCAGCACGATCAACACCAAACCGCCCGCCACACAGACAAAGCGGCTCTTCACCCCGATCACCGCCACCAGGCCCACATTCTGCGAAAAACTGGTGTAAGGGAAGGTGTTGAAGATGCCGCCGATCAGCGTGCCCAGGCCGTCGGTGCGCAGGCCACGGGTCAGCGCCGCCTGGTCGACCTTGCGCCCGGTCATCTCGCCCAGCGCCAAAAACATGCCGGTGGACTCGATCATCACCACCACCATCACCAGCGACATGGTCAAGATCAGCATGGGGTCAAAGATCGGCAGCGCAATCTCGAACGGCAGCACCAGGTCGAACCACGCGGCCTTGCCCACTTTGTCAAAGCTCATTAGCCCCAGCGCGGTAGACACCACACCGCCCACCACAATGCCCAGCAGCACCGAGATGTTGGCGATAAAGCCCTTGGCGTGTTTGGCGATCAGCAAAATCGTCACCAGCACCAGGGCGGCAATGCCCACACCGGTCAGTTCGGCGTACTTTGTGTTGAGTACGCTTGGCGTGATGGGGCCAAACCAGCGGCGCTATCACCATCGACACCACGCCCGCCCCGATGATGGAGCCAAACACCAGGCCCGCGCCCTCGGCACCGGGGTGGCTGCTGACCATGGCCACCATCGGTGCCACCGATGCAAAAGTCACGCCCATCATCACCGGCAGCTTGATGCCAAACCACTGCGTGGCCCCCAGCGCCTGGATCAGCGTGACCAGGCCGCAGCAAAACAAGTCGGCCGAAATCAGCATGCCCACCTGCTCCGGGCTGAGCTTGAGCGAGCGGCCCACAATCAGCGGCACGGCCACGGCACCGGCGTACATCACCAGCACATGCTGTAGCCCCAAGGCGGTGAGCTGCGTGGCGGGCAGGCGTTCTTCGATGGGGTCTGGCAGTGCGGAAGACATAGGCGGGCTCTCGGTGAATGGCTTCAATGAAAGGGACGCCACAACGTAGCATGAAACAGGCCATGCACGCACACAGATCTCTGCAACAGCGGCCACCAGAAATTTCAGTCCCACCGACGGCTCTGGCTGCTTATAGTCTCCCACCCACCATGCATACCATTTCCACCGAAGACCGCACCCAGTTACTGGCCCGCCGTGCCGAAGTCGCCAGCGCCCTGGCCGCCGCCCTGCCCCGCCACGCCATCCTGTCGCGCCCCGAAGACACCACGCCCTACGAGTGCGATGGCCTGACCGCCTACCGCGCCCAGCCGCTGGTGGTGGTGCTGCCCGAAACGCAAGGCCAGGTGGCGGCGGTGCTGCAGATTTGCCACCGGCTCGGCGTGCCCGTCGTGGCCCGAGGCGCGGGCACCGGTCTGTCCGGCGGGGCCATGCCGCACACCCTGGGTGTCACGCTGTCGCTGGCCAAGTTCAACCGCATCCTGAACATAGACCCGCTGGCCTGCACCGCCACCGTGCAGTGTGGCGTGCGCAACCTGGCCATCAGCGAAGCCGCCGCGCCCCACGGCCTGTACTACGCCCCCGACCCCAGCAGCCAAATTGCCTGCACCATCGGCGGCAATGTGGCCGAAAACTCCGGCGGCGTGCACTGCCTGAAGTACGGCCTGACCCTGCACAACGTGCTGCGGGTGCGCGGCTTCACCGTAGAAGGCGAAGCGGTGGAATTTGGCTCGGAGGCCTTGGACTGCCCCGGCCTGGACTTGCTGCCGCTGATCATTGGCAGCGAGGGCATGCTGGCCATCACCCTGGAGGTTACCGTCAAGCTCATCCCCAAGCCGCAGATCGCCCGCTGCATCATGGCCAGCTTCAACGATGTAGAGGCCGCGGGCGATGCCGTGGCCAGCGTCATCGCCGCAGGCATCATCCCCGCCGGGTTGGAGCTGATGGACAAGCGCATGACCGCCGCCGTAGAAGACTTTGTGCACGCCGGTTACGACCTGGGCGCCGCCGCCATCCTGCTGTGCGAAAGCGATGGCACCGCCGAAGAGGTGGAAGAGGAAATTGCCCACATGCGCAGCGTGCTGAAGGCCAACGGCGCGGCGCACATCGCCATTAGCCATGACGAGGTACAGCGCCTGAAGTTCTGGAGTGGCCGCAAAAACGCCTTTCCGGCATCCGGCCGCATCAGCCCCGACTACATGTGCATGGACTCCACCATTCCACGCAAAAAGTTGGCCGAAATTTTGCGCGCCATTGAAGCCATGGAAGCCCAGTACGGCCTGGCCTGCGCCAACGTGTTCCACGCGGGCGACGGCAACCTGCACCCGCTGATCCTGTTCGACGCCAACGACCCCGACCAGATGCACCGCTGCGAGCTGTTTGGCGCGGACATTCTGGAAACCAGCGTGCGCCTGGGCGGCACCGTCACCGGCGAGCACGGCGTGGGCGTGGAAAAGCTCAACTCCATGTGCGTGCAATTCAGCGCCGCCGAGCGTGCGCAGATGTTTGCCGTCAAGCGCGCCTTCGATCCCGTCGAGCTGCTGAACCCCGGCAAGGTCATCCCCAGCCTGCAGCGCTGCGCCGAATACGGCAAGCTCACCGTGCTGCGCGGCATGCTGCCCTTCCCCCACTTGCCCCGATTCTGATGAACACCCAAGATCCCGAATTAAAGCGCCTGATCGACCAGGTCCGCAGCACCCACAAAGCGCTCAACATCCAGGGCGGCAACACCAAGCATTTTTACGGCGAGATGTCCCATGGCGAGGTGCTGGACATGCGCCCTCTGAGCGGCATCAGCAGCTACGAGCCCAGTGAGTTGGTGGTGACCGTGCGGGCGGGCACCAGCCTGTTCGAACTGGAAGCCCGGCTGGCCGAACAAGGCCAGTGCCTGCCCTTCGAGCCACCGCGTTTTGCCGAAGGTGGCACGGTCGGCGGCATGGTCGCCGCAGGCCTGTCCGGCCCGTCGCGCGCCAGCGTGGGCTGCGTGCGCGACTATGTGCTGGGCACCACCGTACTGAACGCACAGGGCGAGGTACTGACCTTTGGCGGACAGGTGATCAAGAACGTAGCCGGGTACGACGTGTCGCGGGTGATGGCCGGGTCACTGGGCGTGCTGGGCGTGATTTGCGAGGTATCCCTCAAGGTGCTGCCCATCGCCACAGCCACCGCCACGCGGATGTTCACCATGGACGAGGCCAGCGCGCTCGCACAGCTCAACACCTGGGCCGGCCAGCCGCTGCCCATCCGCGCCAGCGCCTGGCACCACGGCCAGTTGCACCTGCGTTTGGCGGGTGCGCAAGCGGCCGTCAAAGCGGCCTGTGCCCAATTGGGCGGCACGGCCATTGACCCCGAAATCGCCGCCAGTTGGTGGGACAACGTGCGAGACCACCAGCATAAGTTTTTCCACCTAGACAACAACCACCTGGCCAAAGGCGAACACCTGTGGCGCATCTCGGTGCCCGCCACCACCCCCGCACTGGGCCTACAAGGCACGCAGTTCATCGAATGGGGTGGGGCCCAGCGCTGGCTGCGCGGCCAGGCCACCGTAAAACAGGTCCGCGCGGCCGCGGTCCAGGCCGGTGGCCATGCCACCTTGTTCCGTGGCGCTGCACCACGCACAGAGGTTTTCACACCGCTGTCGGCCCCGCTGCTGCGCATCCACAAAGGCCTGAAAGCCGCCTTCGACCCCCGGGGGATTTTTAACCCGGGTCGCCTGTACCCTGGGCTTTGAACCATGCAAACCAATCTGGCCCCTGAATTCAAAAACACCGCCGACGGCCAAGCCGCCGAGGCGATTCTGCGCAAATGCGTGCACTGCGGCTTCTGCACCGCCACCTGCCCCACCTACCAGTTGCTGGGCGATGAGCTGGACGGCCCGCGCGGCCGCATCTACCTGATGAAGCAGGTGCTGGAGGGCGCAGAAGTCACCCGCAGCACCCAGCAACATCTGGACCGCTGCCTCACCTGCCGCAACTGCGAATCCACCTGCCCCAGCGGCGTGGAATACGGCCAGCTGGTGGACATCGGGCGGCGCATCGTCGATGCCCGGGTCGAACGCCCCACGGTGGAAAAGGCCACCCGCTGGCTGCTCAAGGAGGGCCTGACCTCACCACTGTTTGCCCCGGCCATCAAGGCGGGCCAGGCTCTGCGCCCGCTGCTGCCCAAGGTCTTGAAGAGCAAAGTACCGGCAGCCACCCCCGCCAAACCCTGGCCCAGCCGCACGCATGCACGCAAGATGCTGCTGCTGACCGGCTGCGTGCAGCCGGCCATGATGCCCAACATCAACAGCGCCACCGCCCGCGTGCTGGACGCGGCAGGCATCCAGACCCTGGTGGCCGAGAAGGCCGGTTGCTGCGGCGCACTGCGCAGCCATTTGGGCGACCACGCGGGCGGCCTAGACGACATGCGCCGCAACATCGACGCGTGGTGGCCGCTGGTCGAATCGCATGCGGTAGAGGCGATTGTGATGAACGCCTCGGGCTGCGGCGTGATGGTGAAAGACTACGGCCATGCCCTGGCCGCCGACCCGGCCTATGCCGACAAGGCCGCCGCCATCAGCAAGCTGACCCGCGACCTGAGCGAGCTGCTGCCCGATTTGGTGGTGGCCCTGCGGGAACGGGTTCAACCCAGTGCCACGGGCGCAGTGACCCGGTTGGCTTTTCACCCGCCCTGCACGCTACAACACGGCCAAAAGCTGCGCGGCGGGGTAGAGACGCATTTGAACGCCCTGGGTTTCAAGGTACAGGTAGCAGAATCAGAGAGCCATTTGTGCTGCGGCTCGGCGGGCACCTACTCGGTGTTGCAGCCCACGCTGGCGTACCAGTTGCGCGACCGCAAACTGCAAAACCTGGAGCCGCTGGGCGCGCAGGTGATCGTCTCGGCCAACATCGGTTGCATCCAGCACCTGCAAAGCGGCACGCTCCTACCCGTGAAACATTGGGTGGAAGTCTTGGACGAGGCGATTATTGTGTTCTAAATAAGCCTCCAGCGCAGGTGGCACCTGCGCAGGCAGCTATTTATTGCGTAGCAGGCTGCAAATCTGCCCGGTGCTTGCGCAGCGCGGCCCGCACGATGTCGCGCATGCCTTGGGCTTCGTCGGTGTCCAGCGCGGCCAGCAGGGTGCGGCGCATGCGGGGTTCCCAGAACTTGCGGATGTGGGTGGCGATGTCGTCCAGCGCTTCTTCGCGCTCGGGCATGCTCTCGAAGAACTCGCCAATCTGGTTGGCCATGTGGATGAGGTTGTCGGCGTTCATGGGGTGCAGTCCAATGCAATGTGTTCGGGATGGCTGTAGACGCTGGCGTTGTCGCCGCGCGCAAAGCCCAGCAAGCTGATGCCTGCGCCCTGGGCCACGTCGATGGCCAGGGCCGTCACGCCGGAGATGGCGGCCAGCAGGGCCACACCGGCGCAGGCGGCTTTTTGCACCATCTCGAAGCTGGCGCGGCTGGTGACGACGATGAAACCGCTAGCGGCAGCCACGTCGGCCACGTGCAAGGCGCCTACCAGCTTGTCCAGCGCGTTGTGGCGGCCCACGTCTTCGCGCACCAGAGCGATAGCTCCGTCGGCATGGCACCAGGCGGCGGCGTGGGTGGCACCGGTGGCATCCAGCAGGTGCTGCTGGCTGCGCAGGGCGGCCAGGGCGCGGGCGACTGCCGCGATATCAAAGGGTGCGGCTGGCGCGGCGACGGGCGCGGGGCGGCGCACGGCGTGGGCCAGGCTGTCGGTGCCGCACAGGCCGCAGCCGGTACGGCCGGTGAGGTTGCGGCGGCGGTCTTTCAGGCGGGCGAAGCAGCCGGCGGCAATCTGGATCTGCAGGGTGTGGCCTTGCTCAGACACCACCAGCTCGATGTCGCGTATCTGGCCAACGGTGTCCACGATGCCTTCGGTGAGCGAAAAGCCTCGGGCAAAGTCTTCCAGGTCGGCCGGCGAGGCCATCATCACCGCATGGGAAATGCCGTTGTATTCCAGCGCCACAGGCACTTCGTCGGCCACCCAGTCGGTGGCGGCAAACACCTTGCCCGCGCGCACGCCCACCACGGCTGCGGGTGTGCAGCCGGGAATGGGGTGGATGGGCTCGGTGCGCTGCATGGCTACTTGATGGCGTCCGCCAACACGGGTGCCGTGGTGGCGGCCTGCAGCAGGTCTAGCTGGTTCTGGTTGAACTGCGCATAGGACTTTTGCCACTCGGACGGCTGCACCACCGGCATCACCTGCACGGCGGTCACCTTGTACTCGGGGCAGTTGGTGGCCCAGTCGGAGTTGTCGGTGGTGATGACGTTGGCGCCCGACTCCGGGAAGTGGAAGGTGGTGTAGACCACGCCGGGCTGCATGCGTTCGGTGACTAGCGCGCGCAAGACGGTATGGCCCGCGCGGCTTTCGATGCCCACCCAGTCGTCGGCTTTGATACCGCGCTCTTCGGCGTCGTGCGGGTGGATTTCCAGCCGGTCTTCACTGTGCCACTGGCTGTTTTCGGTGCGGCGGGTCTGCGCGCCCACGTTGTACTGCGACAGGATGCGCCCGGTGGTCAGCAGCAGCGGGAACTTGCGGGTGACCTTTTCTTCGGTGGGCACAAACTGGGTGATGATGAACTTGCCCTTGCCGCGCACAAATTTATCGCGGTGCATGGTCTCGGTGCCCAGCTCGGCCGTGTTCTCGTTGCAAGGCCACTGCACGCTGCCGTGCTGGTCGATCTTCTCGTAACTCACGCCGTGGAAGGTGGGCGTCAACGAGGCGATCTCGGCCATGATCTCGCGCGGGTGGCTATACGCCATGGGGTAGCCCAGGGCATTGGCCAGCTTGACGGTGACTTCCCAGTCGGCCAGCCCGGCCTTGGGCGGCATGACCTTGCGCACGCGGGAGATGCGGCGCTCGGCATTGGTGAAGGTGCCGTCTTTTTCCAGGAAGGACGCACCGGGCAAGAACACGTGGGCGTACTTGGCGGTTTCGTTCAAGAAGATGTCTTGCACCACGATGCATTCCATGGCCGCCAGGGCTGCCGTCACGTGCTGGGTGTTGGGGTCGGACTGCACGATGTCCTCGCCTTCGCAGTACAGGCCCATGAAGCTGCCTGCCAGCGCGGCCTCGAACATGTTGGGGATGCGCAAGCCGGGTTCGGCCTGCAGCGACACGCCCCAGGCGGCTTCGAATTCGCCGCGCACGGTGCTGTCAGAAATATGCCGGTAGCCCGGCAGCTCGTGCGGGAACGAGCCCATGTCGCACGCGCCCTGCACGTTGTTCTGGCCGCGCAGCGGGTTCACGCCCACGCCTTCGCGGCCCACGTTGCCGGTGGCCATGGCCAGGTTGGCAATGCCCATCACCATGGTGGAGCCCTGGGAATGCTCAGTGACGCCCAGGCCGTAGTAGATGGCGGCATTGCCACCGGTGGCGTACAGGCGGGCGGCGGCGCGCATGTCAGCCGCGGGCACGCCAGTGACTTGCTCCAGCGCTTCGGGCGAGTTCTCGGGTTTGGCAACAAAGTCGCGCCACTGCTGGAAGGACTTGTCATCGCAACGCTCGGCGATGTAGGCGCTGGCCAGCAGGCCCTCGGTCACCACCACGTGGGCCAGGGCGGAAATGACCGCTACGTTGGTGCCGGGTTTGAGCTTCAGGTGATAGTCGGCCTGCACGTGGGGCGAACGCACCATGTCGATGGTGCGTGGGTCCACGATGATCAACTTGGCGCCTTCACGCAGGCGTTTTTTCATGCGCGAGGCAAACACCGGGTGGCCGTCGGTGGGGTTGGCACCGATGACCATGATCACGTCGGCCTGCTCCACCGACTTGAAGGTCTGGGTACCCGCCGAAGTGCCAAAGGTCTGGCCCAGGCCGTAGCCGGTGGGCGAATGGCAGACGCGGGCGCAGGTGTCCACGTTGTTGTTGCCAAAGGCGGCGCGCACCAGCTTTTGCACCAGGTAGGTTTCTTCGTTGGTGCAACGCGACGAGGTGATGCCGCCGATGGAGTCACGCCCGTGCTTGGCCTGGATGCGGCGGAACTCGCTGGCGGCGTAGCCGATGGCTTCGTCCCAGCCCACCACCTGCCAGGGGTCGGTGATGCTCTTGCGGATCATCGGGGTGGTGATGCGGTCCTTGTGGGTGGCGTAGCCCCAGGCGAAACGGCCTTTGACGCAGGAGTGGCCGTCGTTGGCCTTGCCGTCTTTCCACGGCACCATGCGCACCACTTCGTTGCCCTTCATCTCGGCCTTGAAGGCGCAGCCCACACCGCAGTAGGCGCAAGTGGTGATCTTGCTGTGCTCGGGCTGGCCCATCATGATGACGGTCTTTTCCTGCAGGGTGGCGGTGGGGCAGGCCGAGACGCAGGCACCGCAGCTCACGCAGTCGGACTCCATGAACGGCTGGTCCTGGCCCGCCGACACGCGGGACTCAAAGCCCCGGCCCGAGATGGTCAGCGCAAACGTGCCTTGCGTCTCCTCGCAGGCGCGCACGCAACGGTTGCAGACGATGCATTTGGACGGATCGTAGGTAAAGTACGGGTTGGATTCGTCCTTTTTGGCGTGCAAATGGTTGGCGCCATCCATGCCGTAGCGCACTTCGCGCAGGCCGGTCACGCCGGCCATGTCTTGCAGCTCGCAGTCGCCGTTGGCGGCGCAGGTCAGGCAGTCCAGCGGGTGGTCGGAGATGTACAGCTCCATCACGCCCTTGCGCAGCTCTTGCAGCTTGGGGCTTTGGGTGCGCACCTGCATGCCGGGCTCGACCAGCGTGGTGCAGGACGCGGGGTAGCCCTTGCGGCCCTCCACTTCCACCAGGCACAGGCGGCAGGAGCCAAACGGCTCCAGGCTGTCGGTGGCGCAGAGCTTGGGCACGTTGATGCCCGCGTCCACCGCCGCCCGCATCACCGAGGTGCCCGCAGGCACGGTGACGGACTCGCCGTCGATCTGCAGCGTGACCTCTTGGGCGGAGGTGCGCAGGGGGGTGCCGAAATCAATTTCTGTGGGGTGTTGCATGCTCTTCTCCTTAAGCCGCCAACTGCGTAGGCGCAGCCAGGCCGAAATCTTCGGGGTAGTGGTTCAGTGCCGACAGCACCGGGAACGGGGTCATGCCACCCATGGCGCACAGCGAGCCGTGGACCATGGTGTCGCACAGGTCACGCAACAGCTTGACCTGCTGGGGCCGGTTTTCGCCGTTGCTGATGCGGTCGATCACCTCGACCCCGCGGGTGGAACCAATGCGGCAGGGCGTGCACTTGCCGCAGGACTCAATCGCACAGAATTCCATGGCGTAGCGGGCCAGCCGCGCCATGTCGGCCGTATCGTCATGCACCACGATGCCACCGTGGCCCACCACGGCGCCCACGGCTGCATAGGCTTCGTAGTCCAGCGGAATGTCCCACTGCGATTCGGGCACGTACGCGCCCAGCGGCCCGCCGACCTGCACTGCCTTGATCGGGCGGCCACTGGCCGAACCACCGCCAAAGTCGAACATCAGCTCGCGCAGAGTGATGCCAAAGGCTTTCTCTATCAATCCACCATGTTTGATATTGCCCGCCAGCT
>NZ_JBDTEM010000086.1:0-35718 GCF_039922535.1 Rhodoferax sp.
TTTTCTAAAGCCTTCATGCAGCGCCACGCTATTCCTACGGCCGAATTTGAAACCTTTACCAATCCGGTTGCCGCCCACGCCTATGTGGACCAAAAGGGCGCGCCCATCGTGGTCAAGGCCGATGGTCTGGCTGCAGGCAAGGGCGTGGTGGTAGCGCAGACGCTGGCCGAGGCCCACGAAGCCATTGACTTCATGTTGCTGGACAACACCCTGGGCGTGAGCCACAACGAGGGTGGGGCGCGCGTGGTCATCGAAGAGTTTTTGGCAGGCGAAGAAGCCAGCTTCATCGTGATGTGCGATGGCAAGAATGTGGTCCCGCTGGCTACCAGCCAGGACCACAAGCGCCTGCTGGACGGTGATGCGGGTCCCAACACCGGTGGCATGGGTGCGTATTCGCCCGCACCCGTGGTCACCGCCGACGTGCACGCCCGTGCCATGCGTGAAATTATTCTGCCCACCATCAAGGGCATGGAAAAAGACGGCATCACCTACACCGGTTTTTTGTATGCCGGGCTGATGATTGATGCCAAGGGCAAGCCCAAGACGCTGGAATTCAACTGCCGCCTGGGTGACCCCGAAACCCAGCCGCTGATGATGCGCCTCAAATCCGACCTGTTCGAGGTGCTGTGGGCGGCCACCGAGCCCGGACCCTTTGGCAAGCTGGACCAGGTCAGCCTGGATTGGGACCGCCGCATCGCCCTAGGCGTGGTGTTGGCTGCCCATGGCTACCCGATGACACCGCGCAAAGGCGATGCCATCACCGGCCTGCCTAAAAATACCGACGACGCGGTGGTGTTCCACGCGGGCACGGTCCAGGAAGACGATGTCGTGTCCACCTCGGGCGGGCGGGTGTTGTGCGTGACCGTGCTGGCAGACAACGTCAAGTTGGCCCAGCAGCATGCCTATGAAGTCACCCGTGGCATCCAGTTCGACGGCATGCAGTACCGCCGCGACATCGGATTCAGAGCTGTAAAGCCTTGATTTCAGACCCCGCAGTCGCCATGCGCGGCTACCTGCTGGGTCTGCAGTCCAGCATCACCACCCGCATGGCCGCGCTCGATGGTGGTAGCTTCTTGAGCGATGCATGGGAAAAGCCTCCGGGTGAAAAGCTACAAGGGCAGGGCATCACCCAGATTCTGGAAAACGGCGCAGTGCTGGAGCGTGCGGGCTGCGGTTTTTCGCATGTGCGCGGGCCGCAGTTGCCGCCCAGTGCCACCCAGCACCGGCCCCAACTGGCGGGTGCGCCGTTTGAGGCGATGGGCGTGTCGCTGGTGTTCCATCCGCGCAACCCGTATGCGCCCACGGTGCACATGAATGTGCGCATGATCGTGGCTACCCCCGAAGGTGGCGCGCCGGTCTGCTGGTTTGGCGGCGGGATGGACTTGACACCGATTTACGGCTTTGAAGAGGACGCGGTGCATTTCCACCGCACTTGCCATGCCGCTTTGGCCCCGTTTGGGGACGACAAATACCCGCGCTTCAAACAGTGGTGCGACGAGTACTTCTACCTCAAGCACCGGCAGGAGCCGCGCGGCATTGGTGGCGTGTTTTTTGACGATTTCTCAGAGCTCGGCACCGAAGGCAGTCTGGCAATGGTGCAGGCCGTCGGGTCGGCATTTCTGGATGCTTACGTGCCAATTTTGCAGCGCCGCCAAGACACGCCTTATGGCGAGCGGGAGCGGGCTTTTCAGCTGTACCGGCGTGGTCGCTACGTGGAGTTCAACCTGGTGTGGGACCGGGGCACGCACTTTGGCTTGCAGTCAGGTGGGCGCACCGAATCCATCCTGTTGTCGATGCCGCCGCTGGCCAGTTGGTCGTACCAGCACCAGCCGGAAGTCGGTTCAGCAGAGGATGCGTTGACGCGCCAATTCCTGGTGCCACGCGCATGGGTCTGATGCCGTCTCCACGCCGCATTGGCGTGTTCGGTGGTGCTTTTGATCCGCCGCACAATATGCATGTGGCGTTGGTGCAAACCGCCCTGGCGCAGTTGCAGCTGGACATGCTGTACGTGTTCCCCACGGGCCACGCCTGGCACAAAAGCCGCACGCTCAGCTTAGGCGCAGACCGGCTGGCCATGGCCCAATTGGCCTTTGGCGACATTCCCGGCGTGGTGGTGGACAAGCGTGAGATTGAGCGCAGTGGTCCCACCTACACCATCGACACTTTGCACGAACTGCAAGCCGAAGAAACCCAGGCGCAGCTCTATCTGGTGATGGGCGAAGACCAGGCCACACGCCTGCCCACGTGGCATGGTTGGGAGGAGATCGTGCGGGCAGCTATAATTTGTGTAGCTTCTCGTGCAGATTCAACCAGCGCCAACGGCCAATTTGCACCTGAATTTCTACCCGCGGGGTCTTTTCAAGCGTTGCAGGTTCCGCCCATGGAACTCAGCGCCACCGACATCCGCCACCGCGCCGCCACCTCGCAAGGGATAGCCCATCTGGTTCCCGAGGGCGTAGCGCGCTATATTGACCACCATCTTCTTTACCGAACCGACCGATGACCACTTCTGCCCAAAACGAAACCGTTGCCAAAAAAGACACCCAAAAACTCCAACGCGCCATCGTCGATGGTTTGGAGGATGTCAAAGCGGTGGACATCGTGGTGTTTGACACCGAAGGCCTGTCCGCCCTGTTTGAGCGCGTGATCATCGCCTCGGGCACGTCCAACCGCCAAACCAAGGCGCTGGCCGCCAGCGTGCGCGATGCCGTGCGCGATGCCGGTTTTGCCAAGCCCCGTATGGAAGGCGAGTCCAACGGCGAATGGATCATTGTGGATTGCGGCCGCTGTGTGGTGCACATCATGCAACCCGCCATCCGCCAGTATTACCACCTAGAAGAGCTGTGGGGCGAAAAGCCGATCCGCCTCAAGCTGGGTGCCGCCAAGCCGCTGCCCAAGGCCGAAGAAGCCAAACCTGCCAAGCCCGCCAAGAAGGTGCCTGCCAAAAAGCTTTCGCCTGCCGCGGCCAAACGCGCCGCCAAGATTGCCGACCGCGAATATGCCGAAAGCCTGCTGGCGCCCGAGCGTCCGGTGTTGGAAGTCGCGCCTAAACGCGCTGCCCGCAAGACGGCCGTGGCCACGCCTGTGCCTTCCAAGACCTCCACTTCGACCCGTGGTCCGGTAAAAACTGCGGCTAAAACGGCTGCCAAGACCGTTGTGAAGGCACCCGCCAAGACCGTTGCCGTCAAAACCATGGCCAAGACCGTGGTCATCAAGGCCCCGATCGAGACCGTAAAGAAAGCCGCTGCTGCCAAGCGTGCTGCGCCCAAGACCCCTAAAGCGCCAGCTAAACGCGCCCCTGGCCGCAAGTAAATGAAACTGGTGATAGTGGCCGTAGGCCAGCGCATGCCCGACTGGGCACAAACCGCCTACGACGACTACGCCAAACGCTTTCCACCCGAGCTCAAGGTAGAGCTCAAGGCCGTCAAGACCGAACCCCGGGGCTCCAAAACCCTGGAGACGATTTATGCGGCCGAGCGTGAGCGCATAGAAGCCGCCATACAGTCCAGCATTGGCCGCAATGCCCGTATCGTGGCCCTGGATGAACGGGGTACCTCGCTGACAACCAAGGCCTTGGCGGTTAAGCTCAATGGCTGGCAGTTGGAAAGCGACGACGTGGCGATGGTGATTGGCGGCCCCGATGGATTGGACCCGGCGTTTCGCCAAGCAGCCCACGAGCGCATCCGCTTGTCAGACCTGACCCTGCCGCATGCGTTTGCCCGCGTGCTGCTGGTGGAGCAGCTGTACCGCGCGTGGTCGGTCAATGCCAACCACCCCTACCACCGCGAATAATTTGAAAGCACAGCCATGCTGAGTTGGTTTGAAAACCTCGTCCATCCCTACACGGACGACACCCCCCAGCCGCCACCGCGCGGCTTTTTTCATTTTGTGTGGGCCTGCACTTTGGGCGTGCGCAAATACATTCTGGCCATGACCTTGCTCACGGCCAGCGTGGGGGTATTCGAAGCGCTGTTGTTCGCCATGATGGGCCGGGTGGTGGACTGGCTGGGCAAGGTGCAACCGGCTTTGCTGTGGACGCAAGAAAAGAACAATTTACTGCTCTTGTGCGCGCTGCTGCTGGGTAGTCCGCTATTAATTGCATTGCAAACCCTGTTCAAGCACCAAACCCTGGCGGCCAACTTTCCGATGCTGCTGCGCTGGAAATTCCACCGCCTGATGCTGGGCCAAAGCATGGGCTTTTACCAGGACGAGTTTGCCGGGCGCGTGGCCACCAAGGTGATGCAGACCGCCCTGGCGGTGCGCGATGTGTGCATGATCCTGGGCGATATTCTGGTGTTTGTGACCATCTACTTCGTCACCATGGTGGCGGTAGTGGGCAGCTTTGATGCCTGGATGCTGCTGCCTTTCTTGGGCTGGGTGGTGCTGTACGGCTTGGCCATCCGTTACTTTGTGCCGCGCCTGTCGGGCGTGGCCAAAAAGCAGGCCGATGCCCGCTCGCTGATGACGGGCCGCATCACCGATGCCTACACCAACATCGCCACCGTCAAGCTGTTCTCGCACGCCGGGCGCGAGGCCGGGTTTGCGCGTTCGGCAATGCAGGATTTTTTGAAAACCGTGCAGCGCCAAATGCGGCTGGTCAGCGGTTTTGAGGTGGTCAACCACGTGCTGGGCATCCTGTTGATACTGTCTACCGCCGGACTAGCGTTGTGGTTATGGACACAGGGCCAGGTGGGTGTTGGTGCGGTGGCTGCGGCTACTGCCATGTCCCTGCGCCTGAACGGTATATCGCACTGGGTGATGTGGGAAATGGCTTCGCTGTTTGAGCACGTCGGCACCGTGCAAGACGGCCTGAACACCTTGTCGCGCCCGCAAGCCGTGCAGGATGTGCCGCAGGCCCAGCCGCTGCAAGTACCCAAGGGTGAGGTGCGGTTTGAGAACGTGGACTTTGCCTACGGTGCCAAGGGGCCTGGCGCCCGCAAGGTGATCGACCAGATGTCGCTGCACATCCGTGCCGGGGAAAAGATTGGGCTGGTGGGCCGCTCCGGGGCAGGCAAGTCCACCATCGTGAACCTGCTGCTGCGGTTTTACGATCTGGAGCACGGACGCATTCTGGTCGATGGGCAAGATATTGCGCAGGTGACGCAAGAGAGTCTGCGTGCGCAGATCGGTATGGTCACCCAAGACACGTCGCTGTTGCACCGCTCGGTGCGCGACAACATCCTCTACGGTCGCCCGGATGCCACCGATACCCACATGGAGGCGGCAGCGCGCCGCGCCGAAGCCTTTGACTTCATCCAGACACTGAGCGACCCGACAGGCCGTAGCGGTTTTGATGCGCATGTGGGCGAGCGCGGAGTGAAGCTGTCGGGTGGCCAACGCCAGCGTATCGCCATTGCCCGCGTGATGCTGAAAGATGCGCCCATCCTGTTGCTGGACGAGGCGACCAGTGCGCTGGACTCCGAGGTCGAAGCCGCCATCCAGTCCAGCCTGTACCGTTTGATGGAAGGCAAAACCGTGGTTGCCATCGCCCACCGCCTGTCTACCATTGCGGCGATGGACCGGCTGGTGGTGCTGGACAAGGGGCGCATCGTCGAGATGGGCGACCACCGCAGTCTGCTGGCCTCGGGTGGCCTGTATGCCCGGCTGTGGGCGCACCAGAGCGGTGGATTTTTGGGCGAGGAAGACGATGAATTGGCAAGGGCCGCCACCGCTTAGCGCTTCACTCTTCAAAAAATTCGAACTATCCCGACGAATTGAGTGAACTTTTTGGCTAGGACAGTTTCTACACTAGCCAACAAGTTCACCTATGGGGCAGCACTGCCCGATGCACTATTTATGGCCCTGTCCCCCTCTGTCGCTGCTAAACCTGCAAGTTACACCGCTGTTGCCAAGCTTTTGCATTGGGTGTTGGCGCTGGCCTTGGCTGGCATCTTTGGCGTGGGTTTGTACATGGCCGATCTGCCTTTCTCGCCTCTGCGGCTGAAGCTTTACAACTGGCATAAATGGGCGGGCATCACGATTTTGACGTTGTCGGTGCTGCGTTTACTGTGGCGCTTCACGCACCGCCCACCTCCCTTACCAATCGCCATGGCGCAAAGCATGCCCAAGTGGCAGCATTGGGCACATGAGGGTACCCACTATGCAATGTATGCTCTGTTTTTTATAGTGCCACTGCTGGGCTGGGCCTATAGCTCTGCGTCTGGCTTTCAGATTGTGGTGTTTGGCGTGCTTCCTTTGCCCGACCTGTTGTCGGCCAATAAGGAACTGGCCGAAACCATCAAGCCTTTGCACGGCTTGGCGGCCTGGGCCTTGTGTGGACTGGTCGTGCTGCATGTGGCCGCAGCCCTCAAGCACCATTTCATGGATCGCGACGGCCTGACTGGCCGCATGCTGCCTTAAATTTTCTTTTTTCGAAAGTCTTCTATGTCCTCATTGTTGAAATTGTCCGTCGCCTTGCTTTTTTCGGGTATGGCGGTTACGGGATTCGCACAGCAAAAGATTGTTCCTGCCCAGAGCGATATCATGTTTGTGAGCAAGCAAATGGGTGTGCCCGTCGAAGGGCATTTCAAGAAATTTGATGCCCAGATCAGCTTTGACCCCGCCAAGCTGGACACCAGCAAGGTCAGTTTTACGGTGGATATGGGCAGTGCTTCCTTGGGAGTACCCGAGACCGATGCCGAGCTGCCCAAACCCACCTGGTTCAGCAGCGCGAAATTCCCGCAGGCAACGTTTACTTCTACCAGCATCAAGGCGTTGGGCGGCGGCAAGTTTGACGTGGCGGGGAAGCTCAGCATCAAGGGCCAGGCCCGTGATGTGGTGGTGCCCGTAGCGATGGTGCAAACCGGCGCTACCACGGTCGCTTCCGGCGTATTGCCGATCAAACGGCTGGCCTTTAAGATTGGTGAAGGCGAGTGGGCCGATACCTCGATGGTGGCCGACGACGTGCAAGTCAAATTCAAGTTCAGCCTGACCGGTGTCGGCAAGCTGTAAGTCTTTTTCCCGATTTTCCCCTTAACCTTTTCTTTGAAAGAGAATCCATGCGCCACACTTTGCTAGCCCTTGCCGCCATCGCCACCTTGGCCGTGGGCACTGCCCAAGCGGAAACCGCCAGCTACGTTATCGATCCCACGCACACTTTTGTGACCTTTGAAATTGGCCACATGGGTACCTCTACCAACCGCGGCCGTTTCGACAAGAAAGAAGGCACGGCACAGCTCGACGTGGCTGGCAAAACCGGCAAAGTGGACCTGACCATTGATGCAACCTCGTTGTCTACCGGTACTGCCGCATTCAACAAGCACTTGATGAGCGCGGACTTCTTCAACGTAGAGCAGTTCCCCACCATCAAGTTCAACGCCGACAAATTTGTGTTTAACGGCGACAAGGTGTCTGAAATCAACGGCACCCTGACCCTGCTGGGCAAGACCAACCCGGTCACCCTCAAGGCCAGCAACTTCAACTGCTACCAGAGCCCGATGCTCAAGCGTGAAGTCTGCGGCGGCGACTTTGACACCACCATCCAACGCAGCCAATGGGGCATGACCTGGGGCGCTAACTACGGTTTCCCTGACGCAGTGCACCTGATCGTCCAAGTCGAAGCCGTCAAGCAGTAATCTGCGCGTAGTTCTTTGGCCAGCCCGCCCATCGTTGAGATGGGCGGGCTGTTCTTTTTTTGGGGGCACGCATGCCCCGATAATTCCGCCATGATCGACTTTATCTACCTTGCCTCCCAAAGCCCGCGCCGCAGCCAATTGCTGGACCAACTAGGCGTGCGCCATGAATTGCTCCTACCTGGCCCGGAAGAAGATAGTGAGGGGTTGGAGTTTGCTATTAAAAACGAAGCGCCTGCCGCATACGTGAAGCGCGTGACTGGCCTAAAACTTGATGCAGCTCTGGTACGGATGCAAGCGCGTGGCCTGCCAGCCGCACCGATCTTGTGTTCTGACACGACCGTTGCGCTGGGCCGCCGCATTTATGGTAAACCCGAGCACGCCAAGGACGCTGTGCGCATGTTGACCGAGCTTGCCGGGACCCAGCACCGCGTATTGACAGTGGTGGCCTTACAGCATGGCCGCAAGCGGCTGGAGGCCTTGAGCGATTCACGCGTCAACTTTTCGCCGATGACTGCCGTGCAGATCAAAAGCTATGTGGCATCTGGCGAACCGCTGGGTAAAGCTGGTGCCTATGCGGTGCAGGGCAGGGCGGCGGGGTTTATCTCGCAGATACGCGGTAGCTATTCGGGCATCATGGGTTTGCCTATGTTCGAGACGGCGCAACTACTGCGCGCACTGGGCTTCAAGCTTTGACAACAACCCCCATGCAACAAGACATCCTCATTAATTGGTCGCCCCAGGAAACCCGCGTGGCGGTGGTAGAGCACGGCTCGGTACAAGAGCTGCATGTGGAGCGCACCTTGGAGCGCGGCATGGTGGGCAATGTCTACCTGGGCAAGGTGGTGCGGGTGCTGCCAGGGATGCAGTCGACGTTTATCGACATTGGGCTGGAGCGGGCGGCATTTTTACATGTGGCCGACCTGGCCAATGGCTTTGTGGGCCACAAAGCGGCGGAGGCCGATGCCAAGGTAGCTCCTGTAGTCCCTATTGAACGCCAGGTGTTCGAAGGCCAGGCTTTGATGGTCCAGGTCATCAAGGACCCGATTGGCACCAAGGGCGCACGCCTGTCGGCCCAGATCAGTATTGCCGGTCGCTTGCTGGTGTTTTTACCGCAAGACGACCATGTCGGCGTATCGCAAAAAATTCCTTTGGCCCAGCGTGAGGATTTGCGCAAGCGATTGCAAACCCTGGTGGGTGTTGGCGCTACTGGTGGAGGTGGCGGATTCATTCTGCGCACTAATGGTGAGGATGCGACCGATACCGAGCTGGCAGAGGACATCGCCTATTTGCGTAAAGCCTGGGCGCGTATTAAAAGCGCTTCGGTACGCCTGCCGTCCACATCGTTGCTGCACCAAGACTTGAACCTGCTGCAGCGCGTGCTGCGCGACCTGGTCAGTGAGCAGACCCAGACCATACGGCTAGATTCCCGCGAGCAGTTCGACATGCTGCAAGCGTTTGGCAAGGAGTTCATGCCTGCGGCGGTAGAGAAGCTGCAGCACTACAAGGGTGAGCGGCCGATTTTTGACCTTTTCTCTATCGACGAAGAGGTCGCCAAGGCGCTGGGGCGGCGGGTGGAGTTGAAGTCGGGTGGCTACCTGATCGTCGATCAGACCGAGGCGTTGACTACGGTGGACGTGAATACCGGCGCCTTTGTCGGTGCCCGCAACTTTGACGACACCATTTTCAAAACCAATCTGGAAGCTACCCAGGCTATTGCCCGGCAACTGCGCCTGCGCAATTTGGGGGGCATTGTCATCGTGGACTTTATCGACATGGTGCGCGAGGACCACCGCGAAACCGTGTTGGCTGAGTTTCGCAAGCAGCTGGGGCGGGATCGGGTGAAAACTACCGCAGGTGGCTTTTCGGCGCTGGGACTGGTGGAGATGACGCGCAAGCGTACCCGCGAGTCGTTGGCGCACATGCTGTGCGAGCCCTGTGCCGTGTGCAGCGGCAAAGGCACGGTCAAAACCGCCCGCAGCGTAACCTACGACATCCTGCGCGAGATCCTGCGCGAGGCCCGCCAGTTCAACCCGCGTGAATTCCGCATCGTCGCCTCACCTAAAGTGATTGAGCTTTTTCTGGATGAAGAAAGCCAGCATTTGGCGGGCTTGAGCGACTTCATCGGCAAACCGATTTCTTTGCAGAGTGAAGGTGCAATGGCGCAGGAGCAGTACGACATCGTGCTGCTCTGAGGCAGACTTAAGAGCGTTCTTAAATCCAGCGGAACTGACCACTTTCGCGCAGACCATGGATGGTCATGGCGTGGACGTCCAATTCTTCTTGCCGCCATTGTTTTTGCTGGGCCACCCGCTGCGATTTGGCCAGTTTGCGGGCTAGCCAGCTTTGGTTGAGTAGTTTGTAGTTGTAGCGGTAACCCAAGCCGTCTTTGGCCGACAAGCCGCGCTCTTGCTTCATGGCGGTTTGGGTGACCGAACCGTAATGGTGTAGCCAGGACGCGCCCGTGATGCCCACCGGAATCTTGGCTTTTTCCAGCTCGTGAAAGAACAGCGTGTCTTCGTAGCCCAGCAGCTTGGGCACCGGCTGGAAGTAGCCTACGTCCATCCACACCGATTTGTGCACTGCCAGGCACACCGCATGTCGGCCACCGATGCGCGCCGTACCGGCCATTTTTTGCGAAGCCATGGTGCTGAAGTCTTCAAAGTCATAGTCCAGCGCACCCTCGATCAGCGCAGGCGAAATTACCTTCAGACCGCGCCGCTCGGCCACACCAATCAGCGACTCGATCCACTGGGCGCTGACCAGGACATCGTTGTTCATCACAATGGTCCAATCTGCCTGCAAGGCCAGCGCGCCCTGGTTCCAGGCGACACCGCAGCCCAGATTGGCATCGTTGTAAATGCGCCCGCCCACGGGCACGGTGAGTAGGTACTCACGGGTAGCATCTTTGGAGCCGTTGTCCACCACAATCAACCGCGACAAGTCCATGCCGTGGCGCACCATGCTTTCGATACATTGGCGGGTGTATTCGACCTGGTTGTAGCAGGCGAAGGTAAGGGCGTAGCGTGCAGGATTCATATCAAACCGGTTGGGGGCGCAGCACTTGGGCTGCTAAAGCGGACACCATCAGTGCGTAAAACGAGACGGTGTATTTCAAGTTGAACGTTTCAGTACTTAGGCTGAAACAAAATACAGCAACGATATAACATAAACCTACCAACCCGGCTGCCCGTTTTTGGGGTGCTATGGAGTAGCTACCTCGGAAAAAAACAATACCCGGTACGGCGAACATTAAGATGCCGGAAAAAATACCAAAAATACCGGAACGCAAAGCATTTTGTAGAATCTCGTTGTGCACGCCGGCACGAACAAAGGTATCTTCCAATTGTGCCGTATAAAAGGGGGAAATTGCAGAAATATTGGACAAGGCGGGGTAGTGCATATCGCCATATCCCGCAAAGGGATGTTCTAAAAAAAGCGTCCCGGCAACCCTTGCGAGTGATATTCTGAGTCCTGTCGATGTATCGAGTTTTCCACCCGAAATGTATGCAGTATATTCACTGCGGACCGAGGAAATTCGGTCATGAACTGTCGGTATGAACTGGTAGGTTGCAATACCAAAAATAATGAATCCGAATAAAGTTAAAAATAGTTTTTTGGAATTATGTGCGCGATGTATAACCAATAGCCATAGAATCAGTAAAACGGGTAAGGCAACCCATCCGCTGCGTGAGCCTGTGCCTATACTGATCCATATGGAAATGGCAATACCTGTGATTTTAAGAATTTTCAATATGGTGTTGTCTTTCCCATATATATTAAACGTAAATAAGCAAATCAAGCCAAAAAGCGTTGCGTACTGTCCCAGCGTCAAGGGATCAATCGCGGTGGTTCCAAACCGTTCCGTTTCTATATTAATAAAGCCGTAAGGATGCACCCATAAAAAGCATGCCAATATAAGTAAAGAAAATGGTATGCACCACTCCAGTAGCCGAACAAAATCGATGGGTGTGTGTAGCAAATAGATGAAAAGTACGATTGCTAAAAATGGGCGACTGGGCCCATCCATCAATGTAAGTTGTAGTTGTCCTCGGAGCAGCTGTGCTGCTATAACCGCGAGTAACGGTGATGCCATGGCCGCCATGATCCATCGGGCCGTACGTCCCTCACCTTGTAGTGAAAATGACGAAGGTGTTCTTGCTAGTTGAATGAATGAGCACAACAGCAGTAAAAAAAAGAAAATATTCGTCCAGCCGCGAATACTGAGCAGGCATAGTGGGGCAAGTGCCAAAAAAGACGGTACTAGCGCATCTACTATATGGAATACGCTATATTTTTGGGGTAATGAAATTTTTTCTTCCATGGGACTGTGGCAATACTGCATCAGCCAATGTGATTGATCTGGGGGAGATATTTGTCAAGTATCTTTTTCCCGACGGGCTTGTTTGCCATGCTTGTTTTTATATAAGGAAAATTTAAAGCAAAAAGTGCATCGAGATTGTGTATGACCGCATCTGATTTTTCTGTGAATGTGTTGCCAGTGGTGTAAAGGGCTTGGGTGCTGTAACCTAAGCGCTGAATAAGCTGGGTTGTACGTGTTTCATAGAAATCAATAACCATATCTTTGGTGGGTAGTTGCCAGAGTGATTTAAAAAATGACTGAAACCTCTGGTCGTGCAAGATTTTATTTGAAAATATCAAGAAAAAACTTTGCAGATGAAAAATAGGCTCGTGGTTAGCAGTTAATCCCAGCATATCAACCGATGAGTTGCGTATTTTTTCCAACATTCCTTTGAACATGGATTCGGACAAGGGACCAATCATACTGTCGTTAATAAGATATAGGTGGCTTGGGTCACTATCTTTATAAATTATGGAGTATATGTGTGACCATGCTCCAAAATCAAAACCTATGTTTTCTCTAATAAATAGGCCCGCCAGTGCATGCGTCCAATCGTCGAGCTGGCATTCAAATTTTGGTTGATCAGTATTTAATATTAGAATAACATGAATGCCCGATTTTATGAGGGCTTGAACGTGGTGTGCAACATGCGGCTTGATGTAAGGTGTTACAGAATGGGAAATGAAAAGACAGAGTTCTTGCCCATCGAAATTTTCTGTAACCGGAATGGCAGTCGTGAGGAGGGCTTTTTTTTCGAATTTTTTTTCGGTGGATGCAATGGCATCGACCAGAATATTGTATTTTTGTGAGAGATCATTGAATTTTTTCCGACTGACTTGGCCCGTAGAGAAATTCTTCTTTCTTTCCCGGTTAAGGTAGCTCAGTAAGTTTTTAATTTTTAACATGACTGTGATTCAAGAGTTTAGTTACTCTTGAATTAAATAGCGCAGGACTTTTAATAGCCTGTCCGGCGGCATCCCGATCAAACAATCGCTACGGCTTTGGTTATGGTTTTCACATCCGGCTCTGCTACAGGGCACGCAGGGCAGGGTGCTTTGCAGCAAGGTGATGTTGTGCACGGTTTGTTTCTCTGCGCGCTCCACATAAGTCCGCGCGATGCGCGGTGCGCTAGGCCAAGGACCCCAGCGGACCGGATTGGTGGGACCAAATATCGTCAGTACGCGAATTTTCGAGGCGGCGGCCAGATGGGTGACCGATGTATCTGGGCCGATATACAGACTCGCGCGCTGAAAAAGACTGACCAACTGGTTGAAATTGAGTTGGCCGCTGGTATCGACCAATTGGGGCGACGGTGCAAGCCCCCGCAACTGCTGGATGCAATCTTGGTCGGATGGACTGGCGCTGCCTGTCAGCACAATTTGATGGCCCTCGGCTATCAATTCGATTATCAGTGTCCGGAAATACGCCACTGGCCATTGCTTGTACGGCCACATGGAGGGGACATGTACCACGATGGCACTGGGGAGAATTAAGGTGTCCAGGGCTGCTGGCAGCGCTTGTGCGGGTGGTGGCAACACTTGGGCCGCCTGTACATCGGGCTGGCACCAAGGAGCCAGCAACGCCAGTTTCTCGGCCACCACATGGACGGTGCCAGCATCGCCTTCGCTGACAACTACATGGCTCAAAATCCACTTTTTCCACCAATTGCTGGAATTCTTGGCGGGGATGATGCCACTGCGAAAGCTGCGGCTGGATGCCCAGCCGATCAGATGGGCACGGTCGCTGGGCTGGGTGACCAAAGCCAGGTCGTAACGCTTCCAGATGGTTTTCAACACGGTCAGCGTATCGCGCCAGCCTTTGGCGGGCTGGGTAGTGATGAGCGCATGGATATCCGGGTTGCCCTGGAGCATTCCCAGGGTGCCCGCAAGGCCGATCACGTCGATTTCAGCATCCGGCCATTGCTGGCGGGCGGCGTGGATCAAGGGCGTGGTCAGCAACACATCGCCAATCTGCCGGGTCGCAACCACCAGTATTTTTTTCATGGAAATCTGCAAACTGTCCTTTGCGGGTCTTATGCCGTGATTGCGGACTGCGTGCCAAATTGCAGCGCATGCAAACGTGCATAGAGCCCCGTCTGGGCGATGAGCTCGGCGTGGGTGCCAAGCTCGATGATTTCACCTTGGTCCAGCACCGCTACCCGGTCGGCATGTTCGATGGTGGACAGGCGGTGCGCAATGATCAGGGTGGTACGCCCGGTCATCAGGCGCTGCAGAGCCTCTTGCACCAGGCGCTCTGATTCGGTGTCCAGCGCCGATGTCGCCTCGTCCAGTATCAAAATTGGTGCATCCTTGTACAGGGCACGGGCGATGGCCAGGCGTTGGCGCTGTCCACCGGAGAGTTCTGTGGCGTTATGTCCCGTCATGGTGTCAATGCCTTGCGGGGCATTGTCCAGAAACCCGCCGAGGTTGGCGGCCCGTAAACAGGCCTCAACCCGCGCCCGGTCTGGCGTTTCACCCAGGGCCACATTGGCTGCAAGGGTGTCGTTGAACATGATCACATCCTGGTTGACGATGGCAAACTGGTTGCGCAAGGCTTTGAGTTGCCAATCGGCAATATCGCGCCCATCTAGCAATACATGCCCGGCGCTGGCCGTGACAAATCGCGGCAACAAATTGACCAATGAGGTTTTGCCTGATCCGGATGGCCCCACCAGCGCCACGACTTCGCCGGGCATTACGGTCAGTGAAACTTGGTTGAGGGCTGACCGGGTTTCATCATCCCGGTAGCGAACGGTGACCGACTGGAATTCAATGTGACCCTGTGCCCGCTCCAGCACGAAATCGCCACTAGGCTCAACGGGAGTGATTTCGATCAGGTCCAGTGCCCGTTCCATTGCAGCGAGCCCGCGCGTCACGGGGCTGGCCACGTCAGACAGCCGCTTGACGGGTGCAATCAGCATTAGCATGGCGGTGATGTAAGACGCAAATTCGCCTGCGGTGACCTCGCTGGATCCTTGCAGCAATGCCACGCAAATCACGCTGGACAGCGCAATGGCCGACATCATGTGGGTCATGGGGGTGACTGCCGCGGAAGCGGTCGCCGATTTCATATTCAGTCTGCGCAACCCCTCGCTCAGCAGCTGAAAGCGTTTGCCTTGTGCACCTTGGGCGGCATGCAAGCGGACAACCCGTTGTGCCAGTACGTTTTCTTCCACCACGTAAGCTAAGCCGTCGGTAGCGCCCTGGCTGCTTTTGGCGATTTGGTAAAGCCTGCGCGAGAGTGTTCGTGTGACGAAGGCCACAGCAGGAAATAGCACCACCAAAATTAGCGTAAGTTCCCAGTTCAGGTACAGCAGGTAGGCCACCAAAGCGACCAGAACCATGCTGTCTTTGGCCAAGCCCATGACCGAGGTGACCAGGATCACCGCACCGTTTTGTATTTCGTAAACGATCGTGTTGGACAAGGAACTGGCCGTTCTTTGGGTGAACAGAGTGCTTTGGGCATCCAGTAGGCGGCTGAACATGGCTGTGCGCAGTGCATCTAGGCCGTCTTGGGTGATTTTGGCCATGGCGACATCACCCAGAAAACTGCTCAGGCCGCGCAAGCCAAACACGGCGATCAAGGCCACCGGCACCATCCACGGGTTCAATGCGCCTTTTTGGAAACCGTTGTCGAGCAATGGCTTCAACATGGCGGGCACCAGTGGCTCGGTAGCGGCACCAATGATGGTGGCTAGGATCACCATCATCCAGGCAGAACGGCGACCCTTAAAAAAAAATGGTGCCAACCGCGGGATGCTCTGCCTAAACAGGGTTATTAAACCTTGGGATCGCTCGTTTTTCATGGGGTGACTGCCTGGGCAAATGGAGGTGACAAGAAAGGCAGCTTGGATCGATGACAGCGGTATACGGTAACAAAAAGGAACGAATTGTGAGATATCGGTGCGGGGAAGCCGGATTATCCTGCTTTTCGATTGCCTTTCTGCCTACCAGAGGGCTGACGGGCATCAGGCCTATCGAGGTAGGCCGTCTGCTATGCTTGATCGGATTCCAACTGTCAGAGTGCCGTGTCACAAGTGAGCCCCATTTCCGTCTACATCATTGCCTATAACGAGGCAGAGAAGGTGGCCGATGCCATCCGCAGTGTGGCTTGGGCCGATGAGGTCGTGGTGGCCGATTCGCACAGTACCGATGACACCGTCCGTATCGCCGAATCCTTAGGTGCGCGGGTGGTTCAGATTCCATTCCAGGGCTTTGGCCGACTGCGAAACGATGCCGTTGCGGCTTGCACGCACGAGTGGGTTTTCAGCCTAGATTCAGATGAGCGTTGCACCCCGGAAGCTGCCGCAGAAATACGTGCGTTGGTCGACAAGGCCGAGCATGGCGTGTACTTTGTGCCGCGGCGCAACTTTTTTCTAGGGCGCGAAATCCGCTACTCTGGCTGGTATCCCAATTACCGCCAGCCCCAGCTGTTCCGTAAGTCACAGATGGGTTATGACACCAGTCCTGTACATGAAAATTTTGAACTCACGGCAGGTGCCAAGGTGGGTTACATGCAAGCGGCCATCTGGCAGTATCCGTTCAAAGACTTGGCCGAAGTAGTGGCCAAGATGAACCGCTACTCAACTCTGGGGGCCACCAAACGGCGGCAGTCGGGTTCTAGCTACGGCAAGGCGTTGACGCATGCTATCTGGGCATTCTGGAAACATTACCTGTTCAAGCGGGGCTTTCTGGACGGCTGGCCGGGCTTGGTGATTGCCTTGTCGTACTTCGAAGTCACCTTTTACCGCTACGCCAAGGCGGTAGAGTTGGCCCACCAAGCCCAGTGGGAACAAGACTGGAAGAATGTTTTGAAACGGTAAGCTGGAACTTATCTCGCTCAAAGCGAACCCACCCACCCGGCAACACTATTTAAAAATTATCTATGACCCTAGCTTTCCCACTAAACCGCCGATCGTGCCTCGCCGGACTGGCCCTGATGGGCACCGGGTCGGCCTTTGCCCAGTTTCGTGTGGAAGTTTCCGGTATTGGTCTGACCCAACTGCCGATTGCGGTTGCCAGCTTTCGGGGTGATGGCCAGTCGCCGCAAAAAATTGCCGCCATAGTGCAGGCCGATCTGGAGCGCAGCGGGCAGTTTCGGGCCGTCGATGCCAGCGGCGTTGCTTTGGATGAGACATCCCGACCTGATGTGGCTCTGTGGCGGCAAAAGACTGCAGATTCGCTGGTAACAGGCAGCGTTACGCGTTTAGCCGATGGCCGCTTTGACGTGCGCTTTCGCCTGTGGGACGTGGTGCGTGGGCAAGACCTTGGCGGCCAGAGCTACACCGTTCCGCAGGGCGATTTGCGTTTATCGGCACACCGTATTGCCGACTTCATTTACGAAAAGTTGACCGGCGACCGGGGTGTTTTTTCGACCCGTATTGCCTATGTGACCAAAGCGGGCAGCCGCCACACGCTGTGGGTGGCCGATGCCGATGGCGAAAACAGCCAGACCGCGCTGGCCAGCCCTGAATCCATTATTTCACCTGCCTGGTCGCCCAATGGCATGCAACTGGCGTACGTATCATTTGAAGCCCGTAAGCCGGTTATTTACGTGCATGACGTGGCGACCGGTAAGAGGCGTCTGGTGGCCAATTTCAAAGGTTCCAACAGCGCACCCGCCTGGGCACCCGATGGGCGCTCTTTGGCTGTCACCTTGAGTCGGGATGGTGGATCTCAAATCTATAGCATAGATGCCAATGGTGGCGAGCCTAGGCGGCTTACACAATCCAGTGGTATCGACACCGAGCCGAAGTATTCGGCCGACGGTAAAAGCATCTATTTCGTCAGCGACCGGGGTGGCGCACCGCAGATCTACCGTATGCCTAGTAGCGGCGGTAACCCGGAACGTGTGACCTTTTCTGGTAACTACAACATCTCGCCCAGCATCAGCCCGGATGGCCGTTGGCTGGCCTATGTGTCGCGAATCGGCGGTGCCTTCAAGCTGCAGGTGATGGAGCTCAGCAGCTCGACTGTGACCAGTATTACCGACACCACCGCCGACGAAAGTCCCAGCTTTGCTCCGAACAGCCGTTTGATCGTCTATGCCACGCAGCAGCAAGGCCGCGAAGCTCTGATGACCAGTACGTTGGACGGAAAAATCAAGGCCCGTTTGGCGGGCCAGGTGGGTGATATCCGCGAACCGGACTGGGGTCCATTTTTAAAACCCTGACTTTTAACCATTGCAAATAGCGTAATTACCATTCCACAAGGAGATAAAAATGAAAAATTTGATTTGGGCACTTTCCCTGACCGCCGTTTTGGCGGGTTGCGCTTCTGGCGTGAAGCTGGACGATGTACCGGTTGTTGACAAAAGCGGCGTTGGTGTGACCCAGCCTGACAGCATGGCTACCGAGGGCAACACGGCAGGCGCGACCAAGAGCGCTGTGACTCCGGTGGACTTATCGGCTTCCAATTCGGTCGCTACCGGCCCGAGCAGCGGTCGCATCGTGTATTTCGACTACGACAGCTACGCCGTCAAGCCTGATGACCAGACCGTCATCGATGCCAACGCCCGTTACCTCAAGGCCGACAAAACCCGCCACGCGGTGGTCGAAGGCCATACCGATGACCGCGGTGGCCGTGAATACAACCTGGCCCTAGGCCAAAAGCGCGCCGAGTCCGTGCGCCGGGCATTGGGATTGCTGGGTGTGGCCGATGCGCAGCTGGAAGCGGTGAGTTTCGGTAAAGAAAAGCCTGCTGTACAGGGCAGTGATGAAGCCGCCATGGCGAAAAACCGCCGCGCCGAAGTCAGCTACCGATGAGTCGATACACCCTGCCTAGCCTGCGTCCTGTCGCTCTGGCGTTAGGCTGCTGGATGCTGTTAGCATCCACTGCCCAGGCCGGGGTGTTTGACGACGACGAGGCCCGAAAAGCCATTCTGGACTTGCGCCAGCGGGTCGATAGCAGCCGCCAGGCGGCTGAATCTGCCAACCAGAAATTGGCCGAAGATCTGCGCCGTTCTTCCGACGACAACGGCCAGTTGCGCCGCAGTTTGCTGGACCTGCAAAGCCAAATTGACAACTTGCGCACCGACCTGGCCAAGCAGCGTGGGCAGGACGAGCAATTAGCCCGTGACCTGGCCGACGTTCAGCGTCGTCTGAAAGACCAGGCGCAAGGGGTGGACGAGCGTTTGCGCAAATTTGAGCCTGCCAAAGTGACCGTCGATGGCCGCGAGTTCACCGCAGACCCCGCCGAAGTCCGCGATTTCGATGCCGCGCTGGCCGTGTTTCGCACCGGCGACTTTGCGGCTGCGCAGACCGCCTTCATGGGTTTCGTCAAACGTTACCCCCAAAGCGGCTACAACCCATCGGCCTTGTTCTGGTTGGGCAATGCCCAGTACGCCAATAAGGACTACAAAAGCGCGGTAGCTAATTTTCGTGCCATGCTGGCGGCCGCCCCCGACCACGCCCGTGCCCCCGAGGCCGCGCTGTCGATTGCCAATTGCCAGATGGAGCTGAAAGACAGCCGCTCAGCGCGTAAAACGTTGGAAGATCTGGTTAAGGCTTATCCCCAGTCCGAGGCCGCGTCCGCAGCCAAAGATCGGCTGGCCAAGCTTAAATAAGCATCTTTTTTGATGCCACTTAATTTGCTACTAATTTGGTAGCTCCTTGCGCAGGTGGAACAAGCGCTGGAGGGTTATTTTTTGCATAATTTATCTACCACCGAAGATGCCTCTCAAGCTGTCGATGCTGCGCGACGCTTCGGTGGATTGGAGCGCCTGTACGGTGTCGCGGGTGCAGCACGCATTCGTAACGCCCATGTGGTGGTGGTCGGCATCGGCGGCGTGGGCTCCTGGACGGTGGAGGCTTTGGCGCGCAGCGGGGTAGGGCGGCTGACGCTGATCGACCTCGACCATGTGTCCGAATCCAATATCAATCGCCAAATCCATGCGCTGGAGTCCACCGTTGGCCAAGCCAAGGTGCTGGCGATGTGCGACCGTATTGCCCAAATCAACCCTGTTTGCAAAGTGCATTGCATCGAAGACTTTGTGGAGCCAGGCAATTGGCCCCAACTGCTGCCGTTGGATGTGGATGCGGTGGTCGATGCCTGCGACCAGGTGAAAGCCAAAACCGCCATGGCCGCGTGGGCCCGCCAGACACGTACCTGCTTTATTTCTGTGGGTGCCGCCGGAGGAAAACGCCACGCGCACAAGGTTGATATCGACGATCTGTCACTCACTACCCACGACCCTTTGCTGGCCCAGCTGCGTTACCGCTTGCGTAAAGAACACGCGGCCCCCCGAGAAGGCAAGAAGATCGGCGTGGCCTGCGTCTTCAGCCGCGAAGCCGTGATGCCGCCCGACGCATCCTGCGCAATTGAAGGTGATGGCAGCTTGAATTGCCACGGCTATGGTTCGGTCGTTAGCGTGACGGCAACCTTCGGCCAATGCGCTGCAGGTTGGATTTTGGACCAATTGGCATCTCGTATTGAAAAGGGTGCCAAAACCACGCTATAATCTAAGGCTGCGCTACAGTGTGAAAACACCAAGCCGGGACGTTAGCTCAGTTGGTAGAGCAGCGGACTTTTAATCCGTTTGTCGTGGGTTCGACCCCCGCACGTCCCACCAGTATCCTAGAGAGCCCGCTATTGAATAAATAGCGGGCTTTTCTATTTGTGCCTTGTACGTCACTGGGTGGGTAGTTGGTTTACTACTTCACTTGTTGCTTTTCTAGCTTGCGTGCCAATGTGCGGCGATGCATGCCCAGGCGCCGCGCCGTTTCTGAAATGTTGAAACCTGTTTCCGCCAGTATTTCATGGATGCGTTCCCACTCCAGTGTTTTGATGGATGTAGACCGGTTGGTGAGCTGCACTTCTACATTGCCGGTTGCACGGCCAAAAGCGGCCTCTATGTCGTCTGTGTTGGAGGGTTTTGCCAGGTAGTGGCAGGCACCCAGCTTGATCGACTCTACGGCGGTGGCGATGCTTGCGAAACCCGTTAGTACAACGATCAGCATGGCTGGATCGTGCCGGTGCAATGTTTGCACGCAAGCCAGTCCGGAGGCGTCCCCATTCAGTTTGAGGTCGACCACCGCAAATCCGGGTGTTCGCTTTTGCAGCAAAGTAGCAACGGCTTCCAGGCTGGCGGCCAGCATCACCGCGTAGCCTCGTCTTTCGAATGAACGGCCGAGTGTGCGGGCAAAGGCGGCATCGTCTTCAACAATGAGCAGTAGGCGTTCAGTGGACTCAACCGACATAAACCGTGGTCTCTTCGATGATGATAGCGGCCAAGGGCAGGGAAATGGTTACAAGGGCTCCGCCTTCCGGCCGGTTGCATGCCGTGACATTGCCTCCCAGCGTACGTGCTACGTTGAGAACGAGAAACAACCCAAGTCCGCCTCCCGCGCGGCCTTTGCTCGATTGAAATGGTTTGCCGAGATGCGCCAGCATAGCGGGAGCAAATCCCGGGCCTTCGTCGGCCACTGCCAGCGTTAGCGTTTCTGCGTCGCAGCTTGCTTTCAGTTGTATCCAGCGGGGCGATGCATCCAGCGCATTGTCCAGAACGTTGTAAACCATTTGTTTGAGAGCGAGATCGGAAACCATCAGCAAGTCCTGGCTAAACTCATTGGTGTAAGAAAAAGCATAGACGGGACGGGTGGCACGCCATTCTTCGACCAAGTCGTTCAAAAACTTGCAGATTGTGGTTTTGACCGAGAACTCGCCCCTTGCCTCACCTGCCGACAACAGTGTGTTACTCACAATGGCTTTGCAGCGCAGTAGCTGGTTTTGCATTTCATTAATTTCCAGAAGTAGCTCTGGATCTTTCGTGAACGGCTCCATGTGTCTCCAGTCTCCTAGGATGACTGCAAGGGTGGCCAATGGCGTGCCTAGCTCGTGCGCGGCACCTGAAGCCAGTAGCCCTATGCGCACAATATGCTCTTCTTCCGCGGCGCGCTGGCGCAGGTCTGCTAAATGGCTATCCCGGGCCCGCAGGTTGCGGCCAATACGCGTGATGAAAATGACCAACAAGGCGGCGTTGAGTACAAAACAAATCAACATGCCCTGGATATAGGGGCTGTACAGACCTCGGTCATGGTCGAGTGGCAACGCCAGTGGTTTGCCGAAAAACGCCAGCCCACCAAAGCAACTTGCCGCGATGGCCACCATAGTCCATGTAGACCATGCCTGTAGCAGCATGGCACCCAATGTGACTTGTAGTAAATACAAAAAAGTAAATGGGTTGGTCGCGCCGCCGCTAAGGTATAGCTGGGCCGTCAGTATGCCAACGTCCACCAGCAGTGCGAAAAACAGTTCCCCATTGCTGACCTCGTGGAATATTTTTGTGCGAAGCAAACTTACTGCATTGAACGCCGTCAGGCAACCTAACAATAGAAACATGGTGCCCAGAGGCAGATGGATTCCAAAGCCAAAGTGGACTATCAAAATCGTGGCAATCTGCCCGACAACCGCTATCCACCGCAATTGGGCCAGCTGGTACATATTCTTGCGACCAGTGGCATCGTCCAAGCCTATGCCAGTGGTCGGGGGCGGCGATTGGCTTTGTCCGTTAATTGTCTGCAACACGATCAAGCCCTTCGCCCGTTTCGCCATGGCGTAGCCGCCGCTTTGCGCTGGAAAAATACCATACCGCACCAGCAACCATGGCCGCAAGCGCGTACCAAGTGAGGGCGTACACCAGATGGTTGTTGTGGAAAACGATAACCGTTAATCCCCCCACCGGTACCACAGGGGCACTGTTCGCAGTGCGTTCAGTGGACGGTGTAGAGGATGCATCTGCATCCACAAAGTAAGGTGCCACCTGGGTTAAACCGCTGGCTTTTGCAATGGCCTGGACATCGCGCGAATACCAGCGGCCGTTTAGCGGATCGTTTTGACGTAAAAAAGCGCCATTCGGCTGGGTCATGCGCAATAAACCCGTCACGGTAGATAGGTTGTGGGTGTCCAGCACTGCGGGTGCGATGGTGTGGATGGCCTCGGGTGGTATGAAGCCGCGATTGACCATGACTACCGTGCCATCGGCTAACCGCAGAGGCGTGAGCACCCAAAAGCCACTGCCGCGCTCTGTAACTGCCTGCACCAAGGTGTCTTGCCCTGCCATAAATATTCCGGTAACGCGGATGCGGCGGTACTCATCGGCAGATGCATTGAGCTTGGCCCATCGGTCGGGCGAAGGAGCCGCGACTTCTTTGGCACGCACACGCTGGTCGATACGGGCAATTAGGTCCAGTTTCCAGGACAGTCGCGCTATTTGCCAAGTACCCAGCGCTGCAAAAATGGCAAAAACCAATGCCGCAAAAGCAAGTAAAAGGCCCACATGCTGTGGGCCCTTATTTGCTGTAACTGGCTTGTGTCCTAATAAGGTCAAGGCATGTTCTTCATGTCATGTGCCGACACGGGCATCATGTTGGCATTCAGGTGGTACATCACCCAAATAGAGCCGGTCAACATGATCACCAACAGCATCAGCGTGAAGATCAGTGCCAACAGCGACCAGCCACCTTCGAGTTTGCTGGTCATATGCAGAAAGTAGATCATGTGCACAACTATTTGCACACCGGCAATGGCCAATATGACAATGGCCGTAATGTGGGGTTTATCAAAGACTTTTCCCATCACCAGCCAGAAGGGAATGACCGTCAAAATCACAGCCAGCACGAAGCCCGTGGCATAACCTTTCAGGGTGCTGTGGCTGCCAGAATCGCCGTGACCGTCGCTATGCCCGCCGTGGTCGTTTTCATTATGTGCACTCACTACAGCACTCCCATCAAATAGACAAAGGTAAACACGCCGATCCAGACCACATCCAAGAAGTGCCAGAACATCGACAGACACATCAGGCGACGACGGTTCTCGGGAATCAAGCCGTGTTTGCCGAGTTGGAACAGCAGCGTGACAAGCCACACGATACCGAAGGTGACGTGCAAGCCGTGCGTGCCCACCAAGGTAAAAAAGGCCGACAAGAATGCGCTGCGCTGTGGGCCTGCACCCTCATGGATAAGGTGTGTGAACTCATAGAGTTCCAAGCCAATAAACACGGCACCCAAAAGACCCGTCACAAGCAACCAAGCCATGGTGGGCTTGAGGCGGTTTCTTTGCATCTCAAGCATCGCAAAACCGTAAGTAATGGACGACAGCAACAGCATCGAGGTGTTCAAGGCCACCAGCGGCAGGTCGAATAGGTCGGCACCGGATGGCCCTGCTGCATAGCTGCGGCCTACAACGGCATACACGGCAAACAAGCAGGCAAAGATGAGGCAGTCACTCATCAAATACATCCAGAAACCAAGCAGAGTGCCGTTTTCAGGATGCTGCTCAGTGGTTTCGTAGAACTGCATAGTGCTCGGCACGTTGGCTGTGCCGTGGGAGGAGTTGGCGGTCATTTCAGACATGGCTGACAAGCAGTTGGGTGCGCGCCGCTTCGATGCGTACGACTTCGTTGGCGGGAATGTGGTAATCGCGTTTGTAATTGAAAGTATGGACTATGCAGGCAACCAAAACGGCAATAAAAGAAATACCAGCTAGCAGCCACATGTGCCAAATCAACGTAAAGCCCATCAACGTGCTGAGTCCCGCGATAACCACACCTGCTGCCGTGTTCTTTGGCATATGGATGGGAATGAAGCCAGCGAGTGGTCGCACGTAGCCGTTCTTTTTCATATCCCACCAAGCATCATGGTCGTGTACCCGTGGCGTAAAAGCGAAGTTGTAAGCCGGTGGCGGCGACGAGGTAGACCATTCCAAAGTACGCCCATCCCACGGGTCGCCCGTGTTGTCGCGTAAGGATTCGCGCCGGATGTAGCTCACTACAAGTGTTATCAAGAAGCAGGCTATGCCAAGAGCAATTAGGAAGGCACCAAATGCTGCAATCACAAACCAAATCTGCAGTGAGGGGTCTTCAAAATGGCTCATCCGGCGGGTCACACCCATTAGCCCCAAAACATAGAGTGGCATGAAGGCGAAGTAGAAACCGATGCACCAGAACCAGAAAGAGCACTTGCCCCAAAATGAATCCAGCTTGTAGCCGAAGGCTTTGGGGAACCAGTAGGTAATGCCAGCAAACGAACCGAACACCACGCCACCAATAATTACATTGTGAAAGTGTGCAATCAGGAACAGGCTGTTGTGCAGCACAAAATCTGCAGGCGGCACAGCCAATAGCACACCAGTCATGCCGCCAATGGTGAATGTCACCATGAAGCCCATCGTCCACAGCATGGGTACTTCAAAGCGGATACGTCCCCGATACATGGTGAAAAGCCAGTTGAAAATCTTCGCCCCGGTCGGGATCGAGATAATCATGGTCGTGATACCAAAGAACGAGTTGACGCTGGCCCCCGAACCCATGGTGAAGAAGTGATGCAACCACACCAGGTAAGACAAGATGGTGATCACGATGGTCGCATACACCATGGATGCATAGCCGAACAGGCGCTTACTGCAAAACGTGGCAACTACTTCAGAGAAAACGCCAAAGATGGGCAGAATCAAAATGTAGACTTCGGGGTGACCCCAGATCCAGATCAAATTCACATACATCATGGCGTTGCCGCCGAAATCATTGGTGAAGAAGTTGGTGCCGACATACCGGTCCATTGACAGCAGCCCCAGCACCGCAGTCAATACGGGGAAGGCCATAACGATCAGTACATTGGTGCACAAGGCGGTCCATACAAAGATCGGCATCTTCATCAAGCCCATGCCAGGGGCACGCATTTTGATAATAGTGGCCAGCAGATTAATGCCGGACAGCAAAGTGCCAACCCCTGCAATTTGCAAAGACCAAATGTAGTAATCCACCCCAGGGTCGGGGCTGTAGAGGATGCCGGACAGGGGGGGGTAGGCCAGCCAGCCGGTGCGGGCAAATTCGCCGACAAACAAGGATGCCATTGTGAGCATGGCACCACCTGTGGTCATCCAGAAGCTGAAATTGTTCAGGAATGGAAACGCCACGTCACGCGCGCCAATTTGCAATGGCAGCACAAAGTTCATGAGTCCAGTCACAAAGGGCATGGCCACAAAGAAAATCATGATCACGCCATGCGCCGTAAAGACTTGGTCGTAATGGTGTGGGGGCAGAAACCCGGTGGAGTCACCAAATGACAAGGCCTGCTGGGCACGCATCATCACCGCATCGGCAAAGCCGCGTAGCAGCATCACCAAGCCCAGGATCATGTACATGATGCCGATTTTCTTGTGGTCGATACTGGTAAACCATTCGCTCCACAGGTAGCCCCATAGTTTGAAGTAAGTCAGCGCCCCGAGTACCGCAGCACCTCCAATCGCGACTGCGATAAAGGTAAACAGCAGAATCGGTTCGTGGAATGGAATCGCGTCCCAGGTGAGACGGCCAAAAATGAGCTTCGTAAGATCGAGGTTGTCGAACATCGTTATTCCGGATGCCAAAAATAGTGCGGCGCAGGCCGAAATGCCGTAGTGAGCGGCGCGGAGTAAAGGGGGTAATTGACCAGAAACTTAAATAGGCTGAACAGCAGAGGCAAGAGCTGCCCCTGTAGGGTTGGCCACAGTGCACATGGCACCTACATAGTTGCGCAGAGGCGCGTTGTCGATGCCCAGGCGCTTACGCGTTGCAGCGTCCAGCGAAGCGATGTTGTAAGCGCCAATTTTGCCTTGACCACCACTGGAATCGATGGCCATCATGTCTTTCATACACATACGGTTTTGCTCTACACAGCGGTTCAAAATGGCATCGTATAAATCAGGGGCTACCGTGGCGTAACGGCGCACCGGGTCGCGTTCACTGGGTTGGGACAATTGGATGTAGCTATCTCGGCTCAGTTCACCGCCACCCGACTTGGTCGCCTTGGCCCAGGCATCAAATTTTTCAGTACTCACGCCGTGAAACTTGAAGCGCATGCCAGAGAAACCCGCACCACTATAGTTGGCTGAGAAGCCTTCAAATTCGCCCGGTTTGTTTATCACAGCGTGCAGCTTGGTTTCCATGCCGGGCATGGCATAGATCTGCCCTGCCAGCGTCGGAATGAAAAACGAATTCATGACCGACGAAGCGGTGATCTTGAAGGCAATGGGTCGGTCTATAGGAGCCACCAGTTCATTGACTGTGGCGATACCTAGTTCAGGATAAATAAACAGCCATTTCCAATCAAGTGCAACCACTTCCACCACCAACGGAGCCGTGCCTGGAATCACGTCACGTTCGGCATCAATGCGCTGCAACGGACGGTAAGGATCAAGGGTGTGGGTGCTGATCCAGGTGATGGCACCCAGCGCGATGATGATCAAAAGCGGAGCGGCCCAGATCACCAGCTCCAGCTGGGTCGAATGGTGCCATTCAGGGTCGTAAGTGGCGGTAGTGTTGGACTTGCGATAGTGCCAGGCGAACCACAAGGTCAAAGCAATCACCGGCACGATGATCAACAGCATGAGCACGGTGGACACGATGATGAGATCGCGTTGCTGCAGGGCTACATCGCCGGACGGATTCAACAACACAGCGTTGCATCCAGCCAGTAAAACGGTGGCCGGAAACAAGATCAATCCGCGTAGATTTTTGAGGGAGGGCATGCCGGACAATATAAGATGACGTGAACGCATAGTGTATGAAATTTACGTTTATTCGTGGGCAACGGGGGTGGGACGTTTTGTCCTATGGCATCATTCTCTTAGCTGTCTTGTCCCTCAGCGTCTGTATATTACAACCTCCGAATAACGAGTAAGCATGATGTCCAGCATTAATCATGAACATGCCGCTGTTGCAACGCCCAGTTTTGAGCGTGATGCGAGGGCCTCCGTTGCAGACCATTCCAAGATCGCGCCAGGTGAAATCGCCATCGGTGTCATCATCGGTCGTGCGTCCGAGTATTTTGACTATTTCGTCTATGGGATCGCCTCGGTGCTGGTGTTTCCGGAGATCTTTTTTCCGTTCGAGAGTCGTCTGGACGGGACCTTGTTGTCGTTCCTGATTTTCTCATTTGCCTTTATCGCCCGGCCCATCGGGACCGTCGCCTTCATGGCGATACAGCGCCGTTGGGGACGTGGGGCCAAGTTGACAGGGTCACTGTTTCTGCTGGGTATTTCCACCGTGGGGATTGCTTTCTTGCCGGGTTACGCCAGCCTAGGGTTCACGTCCATCGTGTTTTTATCCGTGCTGCGTTTCTTGCAAGGGATTGCGCTGGGTGGGTCATGGGATGGTTTGCCGTCTTTGCTGGCGCTGAATGCTCCGAAGAGCCGCCGTGGCTGGTACGCGATGATTCCACAACTGGGTGCCCCCATCGGGTTCATTGTGGCCAGCGGTCTGTTCCTGTTTTTGCATTCCAGCTTATGGCCCGTGGACTTTATGGATTGGGGCTGGCGCTATCCGTTTTATGTGGCATTTGCGATCAACGTGGTGGCGCTGTTTGCGCGCCTGCGCTTGGTGGTAACCGATGAATATGACCACCTGCTAAATGAAAACAAGCTGGAACCCAGTCCTGTGGGTGAACTGGTGCAGGCGCAGGGGAGCAATTTGCTGATCGGCGCTTTTGCTGCGCTGGCCAGCTACGCACTTTTTCACTTAGTGACAGTTTTCCCGTTGTCGTGGATCACTTTGTACGCCACGCAGCCTGTGAACGACGTGTTGATCATCCAGATGATCGGCGCAGCGATTGCCATGCTGGGCATCATCGCCTCCGGGGTGATCGCAGACCGCATTGGTCGGCGCAGCACGCTCGGTACTTTGGCCGTATTGATTGCCATTTTTAGTCTGTTTGCGCCTATGTTGCTCGACGGTGAACCCTTCCGGCAAGATGTGTTCATTTTGGTCGGGTTCGCATTGCTGGGCTTGTCGTATGGACAGGCTGCGGGTGCGGTGAGCTCCAACTTCGAGCCCCAATACCGCTACACCGGTGCCGCTTTGACATCCGACTTGGCGTGGCTGATTGGTGCCGCATTTGCGCCACTGGTGGCACTGGGTTTGTCTGCCCATTTTGGGTTGGCATATGTCAGTATTTACCTGTTTTCAGGCGCGATTTGTACCCTGGTCGCGCTGCGGGTCAACCGGGCTCTGGAGCTGCGCGACTAAGCTTGCGCTTGTCTGCAAGGCTTGAGCCGTAACCATGCCGCTTGACCGCTACAGCGCAGTCCCCGGCCATGGCCGTTTCGACTACTCTGCCATCCACCAGCGACCAGACTACCGTTGGCCGAATGGTGCCCGGCTGGCGGTGTATCTGGGCTTTAATATTGAGCATTTCGCCTTCGGCGAAGGCCTGGGTGCCAACCTCGGGCCCGTATCTCCGCAGCCCGATGTGTTGAACTATGCGTGGCGCGAGTACGGCAACCGTGTGGGTGTGTGGCGCTGCCTGGATTTGTTCGATGCGCTCAATCTGCCTACCGGCGCACTTATCAACACCGCCTTGTACGAACACTGCCCTGAAGTGATCGCGGCCTGTGTGGCACGCGGCGACGAACTGATTGGCCACGGCCACACCAATTCCGAGCGGCAAAACGGCATGGACGAGGCGATGGAGCGGGATTTGCTCCAGTCCTGCCGCGATGTGATGTTGCAGCACAGCGGCAGCGCACCCGCAGGCTGGCTGTCGCCGTGGATTGCCGAAACCGCGCTCACCCCCGATTTGCTCCGCGAGACAGGCTACCGCTACACCCTGAACTGGTGCCATGACGACCAGCCGGTGGTGATGCAGACACGCAGCGGCCCGATCTGGTCGATTCCCTATCCGCAGGAGCTGAACGACATTCCGATGGTCATGGGCCGCCAGATGGATGCCAAAGATTTTGCCCAGATGCTCATCGATAATTTCGACGAAATGCTGATGCAGTCCCAGGCCCAGCCCCTGGTGATGGGCATTGCGTTGCACCCTTACATCATCGGCCAGCCCTACCGCTTGCGGCACTTGCGCCGGGCTTTGCAGCATATTGCCAAGCACCGCAGCGACATTTGGTTTACCACGCCCGGTGCAATTGCCAACGCGATGGATGCCTTGCCTAAGGTTTGATCCAAATCGCCTCACCCATCAAAGGGTGTTCGTCGCAGTTTGCATCCCCTGGCTTGCCGCCACGGTCCACCACCAAAAAATCGCTGGGCGCTTGCAGCGCAATCAAGGGGTGGTGCCAGGTGCCCTTGGCGTAGTTCACTCCCTGGCCGGGCGCGGCGCGAAAGCAGCGGATCTGCGCCAGGTCTGGCACCGGCCCAGCCTCGGCCACCACCACCAAATACGGCAGACCCGACAGCGGCATGAAGGCCTGGCTGCCCAATGGATGCCGCTCCAGCAGCACTAATTGCATCGGCAGGCTGCGGGGCAGCGCCCTGAAGATGCTCACAATGGCCCGCCCGCCGCCGCTGGCCACGTCGATATGGGCCAAGTCGTGGTAACGCTCGGCAAAGCCGTCGTTGATGGAAAAGTGCCGCGCGGAGTCGTTGGCCTCGATCACCTCGCCAAAGGGGCGAAAGGCGTCAGCGGTTAGTGGTTCTATCGTCAACGTGGGCATCTTGGGCATGGGTATCTCAACAGTCGATGTCGTCCAGATCCGCCGCCAGCGGTGGCTGGGTACCCGATCTTTTAGCGCGTTTGTTGCGTTTGGCGAAGGCCAGGCCCATCGCCAAGGTTTGGGCCAGGCACATGGCCGATGTCAGAGAGCGAAACCCGAGCAGCTTGGCATCATTGACCTCCAGCACCAGATCGGCACCCTTGGCCACCGGGCTCATGAAGGCATCGGTAATGGCCAGCCGTTTGGCACCGCGCAGGCGCACCTGCTCGCAGACCTGCAGGGTATCGGCCGCGTAGGGCGGGAAGCTGATGGCGATCAGCAGGTCTTGCGGGCTGGCGGTGCTGGCCTGCTCGGTAATGGCACCGCCCAGGCCGGTGATTTGTACGGCGGGCTGGCCGACCCGGTTCAGCGCGTAGGCCAGGTAGGCCGCCACGGCATACGAGCGGCGCAGGCCCAGCACGTGCACGATGCGGGCGTTTTGGATCAGGGCGATAGCCTCTTGCAGCGGCAGGCTGCTGGCATCGTCTTGCAAATGCTCCAGCGACACCATGTTGGCCTGGCTGAAGGCCCGCAGCACTTCGGCGGGGTCGTCTGGGTTGTCCAACGTTTGCTCGCCGCCAAAGTGGCGGATGCGCTCGCGGAAGGTGGGTTTGACCGCGTGCTGCAAAGGTGCGCGAAACAGCCGCTGCAGGTCCGAATAGCCTTCAAACCCCAGCGCCTTGGCCATGCGGATGAAGGCGGCGGGGGCGATTTTGGCTACCGCCGCCACCGTGGCCACCGGGTTCAGTGCGATGTCGTTGGGGTGGTCAAGGGCATAACGCGCCGCGTCGCGCATGCGGGGCGTGAGGCGCTCGCCCTCACGGCCAATCAGTTCCCGTAGCGCATCTAGATTGCTTGGTTTGCTCTTATCCATATAGCAATCATACGGGCATGGCGGGCTGCAGTCATCGCAAGGTATCTGGTAAATTGAGGCCATTTTCTAAGCATTAAATGGGCCTCTGGCGCAATTAGTACCTGCGCGGGGTGCTATCAAAATAGAGGTTAAATACTGTAGCAACCCCTAAAATGCCCGCACCTCGCCACGTGGCACAAACTGGCCCATGCCTTCGCGGCCCAGCCACTGCGGGCCATCCACGATCAGCGTGCCGCGCAAAAACACTTTCTTCACCTGGCCACGCAACGTGCGGCCTTCGAGCAAGGTGTAGTCGCAGTTGCCGTGCAAGTCTTTGGCGTAGATAGTTTGGCTGGCGGCGGGATCGAACAGCACCACGTCGGCATCGCTGCCCACGGCAATCGTGCCTTTTTTGGGGAACAGGCCAAACAGCTTGGCGGGGGTGGTAGAAGTCAGCTCGACGAAGCGGTTCAGCGACAGCTTGCCCTGCATGACGCCGATGTCGAACAGGCTGACCAGCCGCGTCTCGATGCCCGGCGCGCCGTTGGGGATGAGCGAGAAGTCATCCTTGCCGCGCATTTTCTGCATGCGGTAGCCCAGGTGGCCTTCTTTCATGCAAAACGGGCAGTGGTCGGTGGCGATGACTTGCAGGTCGTCGTAGCGCAGGGCGCGCCACAGGTGCTTTTGGTCGTCGGGGGTGCGCAGCGGCGGCGTCATCACGTATTTCGCGATTTCCACGTCGTCGGTGTTGTAGACCGAATCGTCAAACAGCAGGTAGTGCGGGCAGGTTTCGGCAAACACCGGAATGCCCTCGGCGCGGGCGGCCACGATGTGCTTCAGCGCCTGGTTGCTGGAGACGTGCACAAAGTAGATGGGCGCGTTCGCCAGCTCAGCCAAGCGGATCCCGCGGTGCGTGGCTTCGCCTTCCATGATGGCTGGGCGGGTCAGGGCGTGGTAGCGCGGCGAGGTGTGGCCGACCTCCAGCGCTTCCTTGATCAGCAGGTCGATGACGGTGCCGTTTTCGGCATGCAGGGCCACCATGCCGCCGTCGGCTCCCACCTGGCGCAGCATGCGGAAGATGGCGGCATCGTCGGCCATCATCACGCCGGGGTAGGCCATGAACATCTTGAAGCTGGTCACGCCCTCGTGGCGCATGGCGTAGCGCACGTCGTGCAGCACCTGTTCGTCCACGCGGGTGATGATGACGTGGAAACTGAAGTCCACCGCCACCTGCGATTCGGCGCTGCGCTGGGCGCGGGCGATGGCCGCCAGGGGCGAGTCGGTGGCTGTTTGCAGCGCGAAATCGACGATGGTGGTGGTGCCGCCAAAGGCCGCGGCCTTGGTGCCGCTGGCAAAGGTCTCGCAGGTGATGGTGGGGCCAATCACGTTTTCCAGGTGCACGTGGGTGTCCACGCCGCCAGGCAGCACGTACAGGCCGGTGGCATCGACGATGGCCACGTCTTCGCCCACTTGCAGATTCCGGCCAATGCTGTCGATGACGCCGTCGCGCATCAGCACGTCGGCCACGTAGTCGTCGGTGGCCGTGATGATGCGGCCATTGCGGATCAATGTGCTGCTCATGCAATCACCTCGTCCAGATGCTGTACTAGCTTGTCAATTTCGGCAAAGCTGTTGTAGTGCGCGATGGACACCCGCACCACGCCGCCCTGGGTGTGCAGGCCTAGCGACTCGATGAGGCGCTTGGCATAAAAGTCGCCAAAGCGAATGCCGATGCCGAACCGGTCGGTGTGGCGCACGATGGATTCCGACATCTGCCCGGCCACCATGAAGCCGACGGTGGGCACCCGGCCACCGGCTGCAGCGCTGTCCATGCCGATGACGCGCACCGACTTCTTGCTGCGCAAATAGGCCAGCAGGCGCTCGGCCAGCGCATCCTCGTGCTGCTCAAAGGCATCGAAGGCGCACTGCATTTTTTGCCGAACGGTACCAGTGGAGCCCAGTTGGCTGCCTACCGCCACCAGGTAGTCATGGATGCCCATGCAGCCGTACGACAGCTCGTAGTTCACATTGCCCGGCTGCAGCTTGTAGGGCAGCACGTCTGCGCCGATGAAATAGTGGTTCAGGCTGGGCAGCGACAGCAGCAAGTCGCGCTGCACCCACAGCACCGCGTAGTGCGGGCCAAACACCTTGTAAAAGCTGAACACCACCATATCCGCGCCGCTGGCCTGCACGTCCACCAGCCGGTGCGGCGCGTAGGCCACGGCATCCACGCACAGGCGTGCACCCACGGCGTGGACGCGGCGGGCGATTTCAGCCACCGGGTTGATGGTGCCCAGGATGTTGGAGGCATGCGTCACCGCCACCCATTTCGTGCGGGGCGACAGCAGGCGGTCCAAGTCGACCAAGTCCAGCGCCAGCGTGTCGCGGTTCACCTCCCACACCTTCACCACCGCACCGGCCGCCTGCAGCCGCATCCAGCCGCCGATATTGGCCTCGTGGTCGGTGTTGCTGACGATGATCTCGTCGCCCGGCTGGATGCCCAGCTGGATCGCCTGCGTCACCTGGAACATCAGTGACGTGGTGGAGCCACCCATCACCACCTCGTCGTCAAACGGGGCGTTGACCAGCTCGGCCACTGCGCTGCGGGCGGCCAATACCTTGCTCCCCGCATCTTGTGATTGCGCGTAGCTGGCACCCAGCTGCACGCTGCTGGTCAGCAGGTAGTCGCGGACCCGGTCGGCTACGCGGCGCAGCACCTGGGAGCCACCGGCGTTGTCCAGGTAGGCGCATTCGTCGTTCAAGGCCGGAAACTCGGCGCGGATGTGGTCTAGATTGAGTGCGTACGGCATAAAGAAATCAATGTTGAAGAATGGCGTTCAAGAAGGCCTGGGTGCGCTCCTCGCGGGGCGCGCTGAAGAATTCGGCGGGCGGGGCTTGCTCGATCACCCGCCCGGCTTCCATAAAAATCACCCGGTCGGCCACGCGGCGGGCAAAACCCATCTCGTGGGTCACGATCACCATGGTCACGCCGGTGCGCGCCAGGTTTTGCATCACGTCCAGCACCTCGCCGACCATTTCCGGGTCCAGTGCCGAGGTGGGCTCGTCAAACAGCAGCACCTTGGGCTCCATGGCCAGCGCCCGGGCAATGGCCACCCGCTGCTGCTGGCCGCCCGACAACTGGCCCGGCAGCTTGTGTGCATGCGCCGCCAGGCCGACTTTCTCCAGCAGCGCCAGGGCGCGGGCTTCGGCTTCGCGTTTGGGCATGTGGCGCACCCGCAGCGGGCCCAGCGCCACATTGGCCAGCGCAGTGAGGTGGGGAAACAGGTTGAAGCTCTGGAACACCATGCCCACCTCGGCGCGCACCTTGGCCAGGGCTTTGCCGCGCACCACTTTTTCGCCGTCCACCAGAATCTCGCCGCCTTGGTAGTCCTCCAGCAGGTTGATGCACCGAATCAGCGTGGATTTGCCCGAGCCCGATGGGCCGATCACCACCACCACCTCCCCGGCGTTCACTTCTAGGTCGATGTGGTGCAGGGCTTGGAATGTGCCGTAGGACTTGCACAGGTCTCGGATGTGGATAAGCGCCGTCATACCAGTCTTTAGCGTGTGGCGGCACGGTGCCGCGCTTCAAAAAAGCCGACCAGCCGCACCAGCGGCAGCAACAGCAGCAAATACAGCACCGCCGCGCCGATCAAGGGCGTGGGGTTGGCGGCCAAGGCCTGCGCCTGGGTCGCTTGCTTCAGCAGATCGGGCATGGCCACCACCGAGGCCAGCGCCGTGTCTTTCAGCACATTGATGCAGTTGCTGGTCAGCGGCGGTACCACGATGCGCATGGCTTGCGGCAAAACTACATCGCGCATGCAGCTGAAAAAGCCCAACCCGATGGCATCGGCCGCTTCAAACTGGCCCTTCGGAATAGCCTCGATACCCGCTCGGAAAATCTCGGCGGTGTAGGCGCACGACACCAGTGACAGCGCAGCCGTGGCGGCCGCGAAGGATGTCAGCCGCAGGCCCACAAAGGGCAGGGCGTAGTACACCAGCACCAGTAACACCAGCAGCGGAATCGAGCGGAATACGTCGATATAGATACGGGCGATAGTGCGGACCCAGGCCACGCCATACAGGCGCACCAGGGCCAGCAACAGGCCACCCACAAAGCCCAGCAGGATGCTCACCGCCCCCAGCAGAATCGTGGTCCACAGCCCCTGCAGCAGCAAAGGCAGGGCATCCCGGAAAACCGGCCAGTTGAAGAAGGTGTCGAGCAGATCCATGCTGGGAACTTGGGACTTTTACGGTTTTACAGCTTGGGAACGTCCATCACCATCACGCTGGACGAGCTGTCGGGCGGCGTGGTGCCAAACCATTTCTTGTGGGTGGCCGACACGAAGCCTTCTTTCTTCAGCGTGGTCAGGATTTCGTTCACTTTGGCCGCATCGGCGAAGTTCTTGGCAAACATGAAGGAATAGCGTTCGTTGGTCGGAATGCGCGCGGCAATCCGGTACTGTGGTT
>NZ_JBDTEM010000087.1:0-3665 GCF_039922535.1 Rhodoferax sp.
GCAGTTGCAGGTCTTCGGCGCTCTGGTTTTCAGGATCCAGCAAGCGGCGGTCCAGCGCCCAGGCAAAGCGGTAGTACTCCACCTCTAGCTGCGACACGTTCCACACCACGTCACGGTCGGTACGGCGGCTGACCTGGTTCAAGTCCCGTTGCTGGAAATACTGGAATACGGCAATCGCTGCGTACAGTGCGACCAGCAGAGCCACCAGCAATACCAAGAGTTTGCGGCTTCGGGTCATAGCGGAAAGATCGACGGCATCGCAACGTGCTTACAAATAAACACATTGTGGCGTATTTGACCCGGCGAAGCCACCACACGCACCCGGCCCTACTTGCTATTTTTTAGAGAGCTGCCAGCGCAGTACCTATCTACGTCAACGCCCATTTTCACATCGAAAAGTAACTACGCAGCCCCCACAGAAGCCGTAGGCGAAGATCGGGTCAATGCCACTCACTCCATCAGACTTCAGCGAACCCAGTCCCGCGCAAAAAAATGAGCGGATAGAGAGCTTGCAAGAACGGGTGCAAAAGCAGGCCATTCAGATTGAGCAGCTCACAGCGCAGAGCATTGCCCTGCACAAACACCTACTGGAGTTGGAGGGGTGCCTCTTGCTAAATAGCAAAAACTCCAGCACGCCCCCCAGCACAGATGGGCTGACCAAACCGTCTCCCAAGAGCCTGCGCATCGCTGGACAAAAGCCTATCGGAAGCCAGCCTGGCCACGAAGGCCACACCCTGCGCCAAAGCCCCCAGGTGGACCATACCGTTATCCACCGCAGTGCTCCATGCCGATGAAACTGGCATCCGCGTACAAGGCAAGCTGGCCTGGCTACACTGCGCCGTCACGGACACCTTGACCTACCTGGCCTACCACGCCAAGCGCGGCGGTGATGCCTTTACCGCCCTGGACATTCTGGGTGGGGTACGCAGCACACTTGTGCACGACGGGCTGGCCGCCTACAAGCAGCAGGCCGGACTGATTGCCTGGTGAGTGTGTTCCAACGGGTGCCGTAGCAGCCTCGCTGGGCCGCTTAGTACGACATTGAGCAGGCTAGGCTACCTGAGTAGTTACAAAAATTTAGGAGAAATAGGGCTCTAGCGCAGAGAGCACCTGCGCTAGCAGCTATCAACTCAATAGCAAATCCATGGCAGGGTGACTACCGTCTGCCAGCCCGGCCCCAGGGTTTTTCGCTTCCTGCAGCGCCCGGTCTGCGGGAACTATCGCTTGTCATTCTGGCAAGTTGCTAGTAAAAGTAGAGCAATCCAGCTTTTGAGACAAACCACCATGGCCGCTTACCGCTCCAATCTGTCCATCACCCAACGCCTAAGTCTGGGATTTGCGCTGATCCTGCTGCTGTCTTTGATCTCCATGCTGGTGGGCATCAGCAAACTCAACACCTCGGCTGACTCCACCCAACAAATGCTGAACAACCCGATACAGACCGAGCGCCTCATCAGCGACTGGTACCGGGACGTATTTATGGCGGTACGGCGCACCGCCGCAATTGCCAGGAGCAGTGATCCATCTCTGGCCACCTATTTTTCTCAGGACACGGCAGAGTCCACTGCTCGCACCTCAAAAGTTGTCCCCACGATAACTGAGCGGATGACAACCGATGAGGAGAAGGCACTCTTGGCAAAAATAGGGGAGGTACGGAAAAACTATCTAATTGCGCGAGATGCCATAACTGCGTTAAAAAAGGAAGACAAAGTAGACGAGGCAATTCAGTTGCTGGAGCAAAAGTACGTGCCCGCGAGCAACGCATATTTGGGTGCACTTGAAGAGCTGATGAAGACCCAGCGGCAGAAAATCGACCAGCGCGCCCAAGACATTGCCGACAACAGCACCCAAGGCCGCAACCTGCTGATTGGCCTGGGCCTGTTCGGCGTCATTTTCAGTTTGGCCTGCGCCTGGTGGCTGTCGCGCTCCATCATCCTCCCGCTGGCCCAGGCCAATGGTGCTGCACGCCAGATCGCGATTGGCGACCTGGCCGGACATATCGAGAAAAGCGGCAACGACGAAGTCGGTCAGTTGCTCACCAGCCTGCAAGAGATGCAAGCGAATCTAGTCAAGGTGGTGGGCAGCGTGCGCCAGGGTGCGGACAGCATCTCTACCGCCAGCGCAGAAATCGCCCAGGGTAACCACGACCTCAGCGCGCGCACCGAAAACCAGGCCAGCGCACTGGAACAAACCGCCGCCAGCATGGAAGAGCTGAACTCCACCGTGCGGCAGAACGCCGACAACGCCCGCCAGGCCAACCAGTTAGCGGTGCAGGCATCTACTGTGGCGATGCAGGGCGGCGACGTGGTCGGCCAGGTAGTGCAGACCATGAAGGGCATCAATGAAAGCTCACAAAAAATTGCCGACATCATCAGCGTCATCGACGGCATTGCCTTCCAGACCAACATCCTGGCGCTGAACGCCGCGGTGGAAGCCGCCAGGGCCGGTGAACAAGGCCGCGGCTTTGCGGTGGTCGCCAGCGAGGTGCGCAGCCTAGCCGGGCGCTCGGCCGAGGCGGCGAAAGAGATCAAAAGCCTGATCAGTGCCAGCGTGGACCGCGTGGCCCAGGGCACTCTGCTGGTCGACCAAGCCGGCAATACCATGACCGAAGTGGTCAGCTCCATCCGCCGCGTGGCCGATATCGTCGGAGAGATCAGCGCTGCCAGCAGCGAACAAAGCGCCGGCGTGTCGCAAGTGGGTGAGGCCATTACCCAGATCGACCAGGTGACACAGCAGAACGCCGCCCTGGTGGAGCAAATGGCCGCCGCCGCCAGCAGCCTGCAAAGCCAGGCGGCAGATCTGGTGCAGGTGGTGTCGGTATTCAAGCTGGATGCCGGGTCGGCACCCGCTCGCGCCGCACCAGCGGCCTACTCCCCTGCACCCGCGGCCAGTGCCGCGCCTAAGCGCGCCGCGCCGATACGGACCGTGGCCCAGCCACCGAAAGCCGTGGCCAAACGCCCGGTCACCAAGCCGTTGGCCGCACCGCGCAAAGCCATCGCTGCGGCCAAGCCGCCGAAGGATGATGACGGCGACTGGGCTTCGTTCTAGGTCGAAGGCAGTTGGCGCGCCTGCAGCACCACGCAATGGATGAACTGCAATTTGGCCACGACCGGGGGGGTCAGCACGAAGGGGTAAAAGTCTTGCTCGCCCATGCTGCGCGACATCTCATTGAGCACACCGGTCAACTCGACCCAGGCGTTGGCGATCTTCAGGAAGCTGTCGGCGCTGGGGTCTTCTGGCCGCCACAGCGCCTCGCGGGTAAACGGCGCGTAGGGCAACTCGACATCCCCGGCATCCAGGCCAAAGCGCATGGCCGTGCCCAGGGTGTCCACCATGTGCAAGTAGTGGGCCCAGGTTTCGGCCCAGTCCTCCCAGGGGTGGGTGCTGGCGTAGGTACTTACATAGCGCTGCGCCCAGTCGGCGGGCGGGCCTTCTTCGTAATGGTGTTTGAGGGCGGCAGCGTAGTCGGCACGCTCGTCGCCGAACAGGGTGCGGTAATCAATCAGCCAAGGGGTGTCCACCACCAGCCGGTCCCAGTAGTAGTGCCCCACCTCGTGGCGGAAATGCCCCAGTAGCGTGCGGTAGGACTCGCCCATTTGCGTGCGCACCTGCTCGCGACGGGCATCGTCGGCCTCGTCCATGTTCAGGGTGATCAGGCCGTGGTC
>NZ_JBDTEM010000088.1:0-8287 GCF_039922535.1 Rhodoferax sp.
GCAGGCCACACGCGGCCACGGCCACCGGCACGCCCAGCTCAACCGCCAGGTGCAGCGGCAGGTTGTGTGCGTTGTCCAGAATGTCGCAAAACCGCGGGCCGTCGTAGAGGTGGATGTAGTGCGCGTAGTCCAGTTCACCCCAGCCCCAGCCCAGCCAGGGATGCTGGGCGATCAGCGTCAGCACGTTGTGCCACAGCGTCAGGCGGCTGGAACACAGCGCGTCGCCTTCCCGCAGCCGCGCCCAGGCGCCCGTGTCCAGCCCCACCAAGGTCGGCAGCAGCAGCAGGCCCAGCCCGTAAGCCAGCACAAACGCCAGCAGTACCCGGCGTACGGCCGGTTCCCGCAGGCCGCCCCAGTTGGCCGCCAGCACCACGACCAAGACGGTCTGCATCAACCCGGTGCGAGAGGACGACACGGCATTGCCTAACCCCAACAGGACGGCCAACGCGACGGCCAGATTCCGCGCCGCTGGCTGGACCACGATGGGCCGTATCTGCACCGTCCACCACAACAGGGCTGCCAACGCGATATGGGTCAGGCTGGCAAACTGGTTACGTTGGCGCAGATTGGCAAAAGCCTCGCCCAGCTGGGTGGTGTTGATCCAGGGAGACAGCGCTGCACTCAGGCCGAAGTACTGGACGATGCCGAAGGCACAACTCAACGCCCCGGCCAGCAGCCAGCCACTTGCCGCAGCGCCCGCCCAACCAGCAGAGTCTCCCGGCTGCCGGGCAGGCGGCCAAACCGCCTGCACCCCAAAAAGTCCGGCCAAACAACCCAGCGCCACCAGCCAAGGCACCATCGCCGCCATCGGGCCGGGGGCGAAGGGGTTGAGCCAGGGGAGGGCGAGGAGGAAGGCGGCGACTAGTTCCATGGAGTGAAGTACCTGGCGCAAGAAGATATCTCGGTTCTTATTGTTGGATACCTTTGCTTAAACCTTTTGTTTGTTCGCGGTCAGCGTCGCTTGGAGGCCAAATTACCGCTGCCATAGCAGGTTCCGTTCGGCTTTGACTCTGCCAGACTTCTTGCAAATTTTTTAGATAAGCGTCTGGTTGCAGCTTTTGGAGTTTCTCCAACCAATCTTTAGCGGCCAGAGTTTCGTGGCGCATGGCAAGTGCTTTGCCATAGTTGAACAAATTAAACGGAGTGGGAAAGCTGAGGGTGACCCGGCGCAATAGTTCAAGCTCCTCGGCGCTGATATTGGGCTGTACCTCTTTTCGTAAATTTTCAATGAATGCACGAAGATCATTTAATACATAAATATCTTTGGACTTAATTTCGGATGAAATTCCAACATGATTAACTTCGAGTTTGTAAGCTCGAAAATCAGCATCTACCAGAAAATAATCTCGAATAACTGCACCTAACAAGAGGCTGGTGCAAAAAAGCAAGCCAATGACGGGCCAGCGGTTTATTTTAAAAATGACGTGATGTTTCAATCGCTGGTTAAGCATCCCCATGACAACCCCGGTTGGAAGAAGAAAGTAAGCATGGTGCAGAGGGAATTCCACCATCGCATGTATCGCCACAACCAGTACAAAAAGAGTCAGCACTAAATCTTCTGCATTCGATACACGTTTTAGGCAACGAAGCATCCAATGGGACAAACAAAGGAAAAATCCTGCACCAATCGGAATACCACACCACAGCATTAAATCTAAAAGTAAATTATGTGATTGGATGAAAAAAGATGTCATGTTGGGGTGATTTTTGGCCACGGATAGTTGCGCCAATGCCAACTGGTTCCATCCGTAACCCGTCCAAGGTCGCTGTTTCAACGCATCCAAAAACATGCCGATGGCTTTCCATCGTAATTGTGACGACTTACCACCCAGCGATGCGGAACGGATATCTAACCCAAGATTCAAAAATTCACTCAAATGAGAAAATGAAACCGTGCAAATAGAAAAATACAAAAGTAATAACAGAAATACCCAAGGAGTGCGTGCGGGCAGGAGCTTCCTCCACGCAAACCCTGCCAGCGTAACTGCTGTCAATGCAATCCAAGGCATCCTCGATTGCGTCAATACAATTCCAAACAAGAGATAAAGAGCCATCAATATGGCACATGGCGGGTTGATTTTTTTCCGGACTACGCCCCATAAGCAAGCCATTAAGCCCCATAACAAAAGCGTAGCAAGCTGATTGGGCTGACCGAGGTTGGCTGAAGGTCGTTCACGTGTGAATTCTGCCGCCCACACTTGCATGGTCTCTACTTCTGCGGCATATCCGAGCCATTGGCGCAATTGCAGCCAAACGGACACCATGGCAGCAATACCAATGGCAAGAAACAAACCGTCTGCCGCACGCCCAGGTGTGGCCGCCTCCCAATGCGCCCCAGCCAGTAATGCCAACAAAAGGCCCAGTACATACAAAGTAATCAGCCAAGCTTCCCCGCTAAAAGAAAGCATTCCAAACCCGAACTGCACGAAAGGTACCGCGGCCAGCAACGCAACGACTACGGTGATGCCGTGCCACTCCACTTTTCGGTTTGATCTTATAAAAACGGCTCCCCCCGCCATGACCAGCATCACCGCCACCCAGGCATCTGTATGGAACGTGGCCCAGGGGTAGTAGTGGTTTGGAATCAACCAGGCCATCGCTAAGAGTGGCACCCATAAACCCAACCAAAGGGGCGGAAGCGGTTGTCTAGGATTCACAATGACCTGCCTGAGTTTTTAAAGAGTGGCATGCGTAGTGGTAGTGCGCATAAAAAAAGCCCCCCGAAGGAGGCTTTTCTGGGTTTGATATTTCTATTAACCTTGGCAGCTAGCTGGGCGGTATTTGGCTGCAATCGTGCCGGAGCAGACCCAAGCGACTTGTCCATTCGTTGCGTAAGTGCCCGTCAAAGTGATCGTGCCGGCCGTGGCACCCGAACCACCTGCCGCCATTTTGGGCTCAGCCGTGGTTGCCGTTGCAGTGATGACACCCGAGCTGGTCGCCGTCGAGGTGTAGGTCACAGACGCAACATATTTAGAGGCGAGCGAATCTACGTTGGCACTTGCCGTAGAAGGCATGCCGGCCAATACTTGCGCCGCTTCAGCAATGGATGTCTTTGGTGCAGAGGCCGCCAAAATCACTTCCGTCACCTTCGCGCGCACGGTGTAGTCCTGGTACGCAGGCAAAGCCACCGCAGCCAAAATACCGATGATCGCCACGACGATCATCAATTCGATCAGCGTAAAGCCTTGTTGCAGTGAACGTTTCATTTTCATTGGGTACTCCTAAGGTAAAAGATGAAGACCTAGCTGCGTTGCAGATTGCATGCCAAAGAGCTTTCCGGCTCAGATCCGTGAAATTTGCCCAGCAGGGTGGCATTTTGACCCCATTTTTTTCAGTGACCGATGCATGTCGGCGACATTTTTGTCTTGAGGACCCATGTGAGTACTGTGGAGGCGACATTTTTGTCATTGCTTGCGGTCTATCCCCAAGACTTCACACCTCAAACGCTTGACCCGCCTTCAACCACCGAATGTCATGCGGTACGTGTCGCCCCGCAGGCAGTGCGCCGTCAAACTCGGCGATTTCGTCCATGATCAGCTCGGTCTCAAAAGGCTTGGTGTGGGTGATGAAGATGGGGAATTGCCGCTGGGTGCCAATGCCCTCTAGCTCTTCGGCCAGCGCGACGGGTGACAGATGCAGGCTGCGGCGGGCCAGGTCTTTTTCGCGGTTGCTGAAGGCGGTTTCGATCACTAGCATGGCCACGTCTAGCTGCTCTAACCGTTGCCAAAATGCGGGGTTACGCTCGGTGTCACCGGTAAATACCCAGCAAGGTCCGCCTGCCGACACCGCGTAGCCTACGGCGGGCACGGTGTGCACGGCGGGCAGGGCTTCTATGGCTTTGCCGGTGATGTGGGTGGTTTCACCGATGGTGATTTCATGGAAGCTGATGAAGGGTGCGGCAACGGTGGGGATGACGCTGAAGTCGGGCCAGATCACGTTGTTGAAAATATGCGCTTTCAGGGCGGCGATGGTGCCGGCCAATGCGTAAATCTTGAGGGCGGTGGTCCGTTGGGAGGCCACGGCATCTACCATCAGCGGCAGCGCGGCGACGTGGTCGAGGTGGGAGTGGGTCAGAAAGACGTGGTTGATGGAACACATCTCGTCCAGCGTGAGATCGCCTACGCCAGTGCCTGCATCGATGAGCACATCGGTATCGACCAAGAAGGACGTGGTTTTGCAGTCTTTCGCGATGGCACCAGAGCATCCCAGCACGCGGACTTTCATGACGACACCCTTTATTTGGTTTCAAAATTGGTAGCACCATCCCATGCGGGATCTGGCGGCAACATGCGCATGGAGGCAACTCGCTCAGCATAGAGGCGATAAAGGTATTTTGTCGCATCCATGCCCTGTAATTTCACTATTTGCTGTCCACATAAAGCCCAATTTTGCGTGCGATAGTGGCTCAGGAAGCTATCCCATAGCTGGAGTTCGTCCGCCAGAGAGGTTGTGATGGGGTTCATTTTGGCCAAAGGGGTATAGATGGCGACGGCCTGCTCCTTGCCTTTGACGCGGACTTTATCGAGTTCTTGCCAGACATATTGGGGTGCCTGCGCCCGGGTGGATGCGCTGACGACGATGGTGACTCCGTAGATTTTGCTCAAGCCCTCAAGGCGCGCGCCGAGATTGACGGCATCACCGATCACGGTGTAGCTGCGCCTAATGTTGGAGCCCATGTCGCCGACGCACATGCTGCCGGTGTTCAGGCCGATGCCAATGCTGATTTCAGGGGTGTCGCGGCTGCGGCGTTCACTGTTCAATTGCTGGACGGCTTGCACCATGTCCAGCGCCGCGTGGACCGACAGGTGGGCGTGGTTGGCGGTGGCAACCGGTGCTCCCCAGAAAGCCATAACGCAGTCGCCCATGTATTTGTCGATGGTGCCGTGATGGGCGCGGATCTGCGCGGTGAGCCGACTGAACATACCGTTCAACACTGCTTGTAATTGCAGCGGCTCCATGTGCTCTGACATCTGTGTAAAGCCCCGGATATCGCAAAACATCACGGTCAGCTCCTGGTTGCTGGCGCGCATGGTGTAGCTGTGGGGGTGTTTGAGCATTTCGTCCACCAGTTCGGGCGGGACATAGGTGCCAAACAGATGGGCCAGTTCGCGTTTGGACCGGCTTTCCACAAAGTAGCCGTAGGCCATGTTCAGGACCGATGCGGTGACCACCATCCAAAGTGCCGCCGCCAGAGGCAGCACCAGCCCTTGACCAAGGTATAGGGCCCCATTCAGGCCAACGACCAGCACCAATGCGTCCACACTGAGTGCGACGGCGCGCAGGGCGGACAAGCGCGGGAGTGCCCAGGCCAGTGTGAGTCCTGCCATCAAGAGCAACACTATGTCATAGCCTATCGCGTAGTCAGGCTTGACAGCGATGTTGCCGTCCATCAAGCCCGAGAGGACATTGGCATGGATTTCTACGCCCGGGTAGGTCTCGCCTACGGGGGTTACACGCAGGTCCAACAGGCCGGGCACTGTGGTGCCTACCAGCACAATCTTGTCTCGCAAAGCGCCATCGGGCAAGCGGTGAGACAGGACATCGGCCGCCGAAACGTAACGGTATGAGCCGCCACGCGTCCGGTCTGGGCCACCGGAACCCCGGAAAGGGACCAACACGGCACCCCGTGCATCCGTGGGAATAGCCTGCTGCCTGCTGCCGTGTTGTAGTAGGAGGCTATCAAGTTGTGCCCGGCTCACGCTGTCGTGGGAAAAACCGGGTGTCACGCGGGGCTGGCCTGTCAATAGGCGAAACATGCCTAATGACAGAGATTCGTAATAGTGTCCTTGGTGCTCTGCCAACAGCGGGAGGGAACGCACTACGCCATCGGCATCGGTAATGGCATTGAAGAATCCGGCGTTGGGTGCCGCTGCTGCAATGGTGCTGATATTGGCGTTGTAGCCACTCCAGGCTGTCAAACCCATGTGTCGACCTTGCAGCGTCGCTGCATCAACCACCGGCGCAGGCAGTACACCCGAGGTGCGACCGTTACGGTCGCTGCTGAAGTAGTAGCCCAGCACGACGGGTCTGTTGCGCAGCGATTGTGCAAATGTGGCGTCAAAGTCCAACGCGCCACGCAGTTGTTGTATAGCCTCGGCAAAACCGGGTTGGTCGCGCAGTTGGTGGTGCGCCAGTTGTTGCAGTTGCGCCAGCCCAGAGCTTTCGTCCGCTTCGGCAAACACTATGTCAAAACCCAGCAAGCGGATTTTTTGGCGTTCAAAAAGCGCGTTGACCAAGGCAGCCAACTTGTTGCGGCTCCAGGGCCAGCCCAATTCAGCCAGGCTTTTTTCATCCAGATCCACGATGACGATGCGCTCGTCCAGCGTGCGCGGCATGGTGGCCCGCAGGCGTGCGTCAAAAATGATGTCGTCGAGATGCTGTAAAACCCCTAGCCGTACGATACCTGCCGCATGCAGTAGGGCAAAAACGACGGGAATGAGGGTCAAAAGAACCCGCGGCCAATGTTTTAACAGTGCACGCATTGGCTGCCACTCAGCAGCTGCGCAGCATGGTCACGGTTGGATAAACTGCATCTGCGTGCCCGCCAATTGCAAAACGTCGCCATGCTTGAGGGAGACGGGGGTTGCTCCGATCGGGGTCGCATTCAGCGTCGGTAGCTCGGCACCTTCCACATGTCCAACCACATAACCATGAGGGCGGCGGGTGATGGCCGCGACTGCCACGCCCGGCTTGCCCAAGGTGGTGACTACCTTGGTCAGCGTGACTTCGCGTCCAGCGGCCGCACCGGTGAGTACCTTGATGGCTGCGTGGCTGAGGGTGATGGTTTCCGTACCGGCCAAGGGCATGGCCGCTGAGTGGTCGGTTGCGCGCCGGTTCAAGTTCCCCGAGCCAGATGGCACATGGGTATTGCCCAGCAGGCCGGGACGGGCCATGGTGGTCTTTTCAAAGCCGGTTTCGGTTGCCTCGTTAATGAACTTGAGCTTGTATTTGCCCACTTCCACCAAATCGTTGTTTTGCAAAATCTGCTTGCGTGCCGCCTTACCGTTGATGTAGGTGCCGTTGGTGCTGTTGAGGTCTTCCAGGTGCACTTCGTGCCCGACCATCAATACCACCGCATGCTCGCCGCTGACCGCCAAGTTGTCGATAACGATGTCGTTATAAGGCCGTCGACCCAAAGTTGTCCTGTCTTTGGTCAACTGCACTTCTTTGATGACCACACCGTCGATCGATACGATCAATTTCGGCATGCTCTGCTCCTGTGGCGGTTCATAGGCTTGGCAATCGTAAAAAGAGGGACTAGCTGCCCAACAGCCGGGACATTAACCCCCGTTTGGGAATTCCTGCTACGGCATGGGCCAGTAACACTGTAATGTTATCCCGTCCGCCGTGCGCGTTGGCAATACTGATGAGCTGGCGGGCTTTTAGTTCAAGCGGCGCGTCGGTCTCCATAATACGGGCGATCGGCACGTCGTCCACCATGTCAGACAGTCCGTCAGAGCACATTAGATAGATATCGCCTTCTTCAACGCTGTGTTCGTGCACCTCCAGTATCACGTCATCTTCGATGCCCAGCGCACGGGTGACCAGGTTTTTGTTGGTCGATACCGCTGCCTGTGCGGGAGTGATAAGGCCTGCGTCCAGTTGCTCCTGCAGCAAGGAGTGGTCTTTGGTGATTTGCACCAAGGTGTTGTCTCGGAAGCGGTAGCAGCGGGAGTCGCCAATATGGCCCACCAGCAAGCGGGAATCCTGGAACACTCCGACGACCAGCGTTGTCCCCATGCCCCCGTATTCCGCATGCGTGTTGGCTGCGGTAAACACGGCCAAATTGGCGTTGTGCACGCAAATATCCATGGCGCGCCGCACTTCTTTGCCATTGGCTTGCTGCCCTGCATCTAGCAACCAGCGGCCTAGCTCTGTCTGGATAAAGGCAGTGGCCATGCTGCTGGCCACTTCGCCTGCGTTGTAGCCGCCCATTCCATCGGCTAAAACGGCCACGCCACTGGGCACATCAAAAGCCACGGCATCTTCATTATTTTCACGCAATAAACCGGCATGGGTTTGCGTGCAGAACTCGTACATCATCTTTGAGCGGGTTAACTTTGTGGAGAAAAAGTGGCTACAACGGCGGGATTTCATCTTCGCGAGGGGTTAGGCCAGAAGCGTTTGCCCGGCTGCATAGCGTCACCGCGAAGCCTCTGACCGTAACAGAGGGGTATACCCGTAACAAGAGACTTTTTCACACCCAAGATGTATTTTGTTACAACTTGCCCGCAAAAACGCTTTTATAGAGGCTATTTTGGGACGACTCTGGGAAAGGACTGTATCA
>NZ_JBDTEM010000089.1:0-17556 GCF_039922535.1 Rhodoferax sp.
AAACAGGCCCAGAGCTGGTCGGCCAGAGCCACCAGGAACTCCGGGCGGGTGTAGAGCGCAAACACCCCGGCCAGCGCCGCCAGAGCCGCGCACCACCAGAGCAGTGGTTTTGCCATGGTTTCAAGCCCCTTGTGCCAACCCGCCCGCGCGGCGGATGGGCGCTTCTTTGACCGGCAGATTCACCAGCCCGGCAAACACGCCCAGGGCGATGGCGATGTACCAGACCAGGTCGTAGTTGCCGTTGCGGTCGTACAGCACGCCGCCCAGCCACACACCCAGGAAGGAGCCAATTTGATGGCTCAGAAACACAAAGCCACTCAGCATCGACATGTGCTGGATGCCAAAAATCTGCGCCAGCGCAGCATTGGTGGGTGGCACGGTAGACAGCCACAGCACCCCCATCACCGCCGCAAAAATGTAGACACTGGTGGGCGACAGCGGGGCCAGCAAGAAGATGCTGATGGTCACAGCCCGCGCGAAGTAGATGAACGACAGAATGGTCTTTTTCTGCATGCGCTGCCCCAGCGTGCCTGCCGCATAGGTGCCCACCACGTTGAACAGGCCGATCAGCGCCAAAGCGTAGCTGGCCACCTGGGGCGACAAGCCCTTGTCGCGCAAGTAGCTGGGCATGTGCACGCCAATGAAAACCACCTGGAAGCCGCAGACAAAATAGCCCGCCATCAGCAACTGAAAGCTAGGGTATTTGAAGGCCTCTTTAAGCGCTTCGCCAATCGTTTGGTCCCGCTGGACGGCCTCGGCACCGGCAAAACCGGGTTCGCGCAGTCCCCAAGACAACGGAATCATCAAACAAGCCGCGCCCCCCAGCACCACCAGCGCCTGTTGCCAGCCCAGGTGGCTGATCAGCAGCCCTTCGGTTGGCACCATCAGAAACTGGCCAAACGAGCCTGCCGCTGCCGCAATGCCCATGGCCCACGAGCGCTTGTTGGCCGCCACATTGCGCCCGATCACGCCATAAATCACCGCGTAGGTGGTGCCCGCCTGGGCGATGCCGATCAACACCCCGGCGCTCAGCGTAAACAGCAGCGGCGTGGGCGCATGCGCCATGCCGATTAGCCCCAGCGCGTAGCACAGCGTGCCCACCACAATCACCTTCACGGCCCCCAGCTTATCGGCCAGCATGCCCGCAAACACGCCGCTGATGCCCCAGGTCAGGTTCTGGATGGCAATGGCAAAGGCAAAGGTTTCGCGGGTCCAGCCCTGGGCCTGGGTGATGGGTTGCAGCCACAGACCAAAGCCGTGGCGGATACCCATGGACAAAGTGACGATGGCACCGCCGCAGATGAGTAACTGGATGAGGGAAAGAGGAGCTTTGGAACTTTGCATGGCTTTACTGTACCCAGTTTGGTGCAAACGGTTTGTACAACTGTGGTTGCATCCAGTGCTCTACAATCTTGAAAATATGGCCACCCAAAATCCTGCAATTCCCGCATATTCCGAAAGCTCGATCCGCGTCCTCAAGGGCCTGGAGCCCGTTAAGCAGCGCCCGGGCATGTACACCCGCACCGACAACCCCCTGCACGTCATCCAGGAAGTGCTGGACAACGCGGCCGACGAGGCGCTGGCAGGCCACGGCAAGAAGATCCGTGTGACGCTGTTTGCCGACGGCTCGGTCGGCATTGAGGATGATGGCCGGGGTATCCCGTTTGGCATGCACCCCGAAGAAAACGCCCCGGTGATCGAGCTGGTGTTCACCCGCCTGCACGCGGGCGGCAAGTTCGACAAGGGTAAAGGCGGGGCCTACAGCTTCTCGGGTGGTCTGCACGGCGTGGGGGTCAGCGTGACGAATGCGCTGGCAACCCGGCTGGAAGCCACCTCGTACCGCGAAGGCTCGGTGGCCCAGCTCGTATTTGCCGCCGGTGACGTGGTCGAACCCTTGCAGGTGCGCAAGGCCGAGGCGGGCGACCGCAAGGCCGGCACCAGCGTGCGCGTCTGGCCCGACCCCAAATATTTTGAATCTTCGGTCTTGCCGATGGCCGAGCTGACGCATTTGCTGCGCAGCAAAGCCGTGCTGATGCCCGGCGTAACGGTCACCCTGACGATCGAGAAGACCAAGGACGTGCAGACCTGGGCCTACAAAGGCGGCCTGCGCGACTACCTGACGCAGACCCTGCACGGTGAGCCGGTGATTCCGCTGTTCGAGGGTGAAGGTTTTGCCGACAGCGGCCACGACACCTTTGCCGAAGGCGAGGGCGCGCAGTGGTGCGTGGCCTTTACCGAAGACGGCGCGCCCATGCGCGAGAGTTACGTCAACCTGATTCCCACCAGCGTTGGCGGCACCCACGAATCCGGCCTGCGCGACGGCCTGTTCACGGCGGTCAAAAGCTTCATCGAGCTGCATTCCTTGCTGCCCAAGGGCGTGAAGCTGCTGCCCGAAGACGTGTTTGCCCGCGCCAGCTTTGTGCTCAGCGCCAAGGTGCTGGACCCGCAGTTCCAGGGCCAGATCAAGGAGCGGCTGAATTCGCGCGACGCGGTGCGCCTGGTGTCCAGCTTTGTGCGGCCCACCCTGGAGCTGTGGCTGAACCAGCACGTGGACTACGGCAAAAAGCTGGCCGAACTGGCCATCAAAGCCGCCCAGTCCCGCCAGAAAGCCGGACAAAAGGTCGAAAAGCGCAAAGGCTCCGGTGTGGCCGTGCTGCCCGGCAAGCTGACCGATTGCGAAAGCAAGGATTTAGCCCAAAACGAGGTGTTTCTAGTCGAGGGTGACTCTGCGGGTGGCAGCGCCAAAATGGGCCGCGACAAAGCCAGCCAGGCCATTCTGCCCCTGCGTGGCAAGGTACTGAACACCTGGGAGGTAGAGCGCGACCGGCTGTTTGCCAACACCGAAATCCACGACATCTCGGTGGCCATCGGCGTGGACCCGCACGGTCCTAACGATTCCCCCGACCTGAGCGGCCTGCGCTACGGCAAGATTTGTATCCTCAGCGACGCGGATGTGGACGGCTCGCACATCCAGGTGCTGCTGCTGACCCTGTTTTTCCGGCACTTCCCCAAGCTGATCGAAACCGGCCACGTGTTCGTCGCCCGCCCGCCGCTGTACCGGGTGGACGCGCCCGCGCGGGGCAAAAAGCCGGCCAGCAAAGCCTACGCGCTGGACGAAGGTGAACTCGGTGCCATTCTGGACAAGCTGCGCAAGGAAAATGTGCGCGAAGGGGCCTGGAGCATCAGCCGCTTCAAGGGCCTGGGCGAGATGAATGCCGAGCAACTGTGGGACACCACGTTAAATCCGGATACCCGCCGCCTCTTGCCGGTACAGCTGGGCAGTGTTAACTTCGCCCAGACCGAAAGCCTGATCACCAAGCTGATGGGCAAAGGCGAAGCCGCATCGCGGCGTGAGTTGATGGAGCTGCACGGTGATACCGTCGAGCTCGACGTTTAACAAATTTATGAACAAAATAAGCCTCTGGCGCAGATTCTGTATAGGTATTGCGCTATTGATAACGCAGCATGTCGCCCTGGCCGACGTGTGGGGCTATATCGACCCGCAGGGGGTAGCGCACTTTGCTACCGAGCGCACGGACGAGCGCTACGAGCTGTTCTACAAGGGCGATGAAAGCTTTGACACCACCCAGGGACTCAAGGCGGTCAGTACGGCTTTGCCCGTGGATGTGCCTACCGTACCGACCAAGCTGCTGGCGTTTTTTGATATTTCGCCCAGCTACAAATTGGTTAAACACCATTTGCGCGAGGCTTCCACCAAGCTGAGCATCGATTACGAGCTGCTGCAGGCCCTGATCGTGGCCGAGTCGGGCTTTAACAGCACCGCCGTGTCGCCCAAGGGCGCTGTGGGCCTGATGCAGATCATGCCGGCCACGGCCGAGCGCTACGGGTTGGTGGGCGATCCCAAAAACAGCATCGAACAAAAACTGACCGACCCCAAAACCAATATCCGCATCGGCGCGCGCTACCTCAGCGATTTGATCAATATGTTTCCTGGCCAGCTGGATCTGGCGGTGGCCTCGTACAACGCGGGCGAGGGCGCAGTGCAAAAAGCGGGCAACCGCATTCCCAACTTCAAGGAAACCCAGGCCTACGTGAAAACCGTGCTCCAGCTCTACAACGGCCTCAAGCCGCCCGCTTTGGCCGAGCAGCGCCGCCAGCCTTCGCGTATCCGCATGGAGCTCTCTGGCGGTGCCGTGGGTCGGGGTAACCTGCCATCGGTGGCCGGTTTGCCCTGACGCGGTTGGCTTTTTTTAGGTTTTTGCGGCGCCCCTGGCCGCTGTCTTTTTTCTTTTCCCCCACTCTCCATGACCGACCAATCTGAACTGGACCTGCCCGAGGATCCACCCTTGCTGCCGCCAGAAGACACCTCTGAGCCGCCCATCGACGACGATGGCCTGAGCCTGGCCAGCTACGCCCAGCGCGCCTACCTGGAATACGCCCTGAGCGTGGTCAAGGGCCGCGCCATTCCCGACGTGACCGATGGCCAGAAGCCGGTGCAGCGCCGCATTCTGTATTCCATGTCGCGCATGGGCCTGGGTTTTGGCGGTGCCAATGGGGCCACCGGGGCCAAGCCGGTCAAATGCGCCCGCGTGGTCGGTGATGTGCTGGGCCGTTTCCACCCCCATGGCGACCAAGCGGCGTACGACGCACTGGTGCGCATGGCGCAAGATTTCAGCCAGCGCTACCCGCTGATCGACGGCCAGGGCAACTTCGGTAGCCGCGACGGCGACGGTGCCGCAGCGATGCGCTACACCGAAGCGCGTTTGGCGCGCATCACCAGCCTGTTGCTGGACGAAATCGACGAAGGCACGGTGGACTTTGTGCCCAACTACGACGGCTCCACCCAAGAGCCGCAGCAGTTGCCTGCGCGCCTGCCGTTTAATTTGCTCAACGGTGCCAGTGGCATCGCCGTGGGTCTGGCCACCGAAATCCCCAGCCACAACCTGCGCGAAATTGCCGATGCCTGTGTGGCGCTGATCAAGACACCGCAGCTGACCGAGGAAGAGCTGTTTGCCCTGGTGCCCGGCCCGGACTACCCCGGTGGCGGCCAAATCATCAGCAGCGCCACCGACATTGCCGATGCCTACCGCAGCGGACGCGGCTCGCTCAAGGTGCGGGCCCGCTGGAAGATTGAAGAGCTGGCACGTGGCCAGTGGCAACTGGTGGTGGGCGAGCTGCCGCCCGGCGTCAGTACCCAGCGCGTGCTGGAAGAAATCGAAGAACTCACCAATCCGCGCATCAAGGCCGGCAAAAAAGCCCTGAGCCTGGAGCAGACGCAGCTGAAAGCCTCGGTGTTGTCGGTGCTGGACGTGGTGCGCGACGAATCCAACAAAGACGCGGCGGTGCGTCTGGTGTTCGAGCCCAAGACCAGCCGCATCGAACAGCAGGAGCTGATCACCGCACTGCTGGCCCACACCAGTTTAGAGACCAGTTCGCCCATCAACCTGACCATGATCGGGCTGGACGGCCGTCCCATGCAGAAGTCGCTGCGCCAGATGCTGCAAGAGTGGATTGACTTTCGCCAGACCACTATCCAGCGGCGCAGCCAGCACCGACTGGGCAAAGTACTGGAGCGCATCCACATTTTGGAGGGGCGGCAGATTGTGCTGCTCAATATCGACGAGGTGATCGCCATCATCCGCCAGGCCGACGAGCCCAAAGCGGCGCTGATTGCGCGCTTTAGTCTGAGCGACCGGCAGGCCGAAGACATCCTTGAAATCCGCCTGCGCCAACTGGCCCGGCTGGAGGCGATCAAGATCGAGCAGGAGCTGAAAACCCTGCGCGAGGATCAAGCCAAGCTGGATGAACTGCTGGCCAACCCGGCCGTGCTGCGCCGTTTGATGGTGAAAGAGATCGAGGCCGACGCCAAGATTTTTGCCGACCCGCGCCGCACGCTGATCCAGGCCGAAAAGCGCGCCGTGGTTGAAGTCAAGGTGGTGGACGAGCCGGTGACCGTGGTGGTATCGCAAAAAGGCTGGGTCCGGGCCCAGAAGGGCTGGGCCAAAGACCCGAATGGCCAGCCCGAATACAGCTTCAAGTCCGGCGACGCGCTGTACGGCACTTTTGAATGCCGCAGCGTCGATACCCTGCTGGTGTTTGGTACGGCCAAAGACAAGGTGGGCCGCGTCTACACCGTGCCGGTGGCCTCGCTGCCCGGCGCGCGCGGCGACGGCCAGCCCGTGACCACGCTGATCGAGCTCGAATCCGGCACCCAGGTGGCGCATTATTTTGCCGGGCCGGGCAGCGCCACGCTGCTGCTGTCCAGCTCGGGCGGTTATGGCTTTTTGGCCACCGTGGACGACATGCAGGCCCGCAACAAGAGCGGCAAGGCTTTCATCACCGTGGGCGAAGGAGAGGCGGTGAACCCGCCCTCGCACGCTAGCGGCTCCAGTGGCAGCCAGCCGGTGGCACCCGCCACCCATGTGGCCTGTGCCTCCACGGGCGGGCGGATTCTGACCTTCGAGATCGCCGACTTAAAGCTCCAGCCCAAGGGCGGACGCGGTCTGATGTTGATTGCTCTGGAAGATGCCGACACCCTGGCCGGTGCGGCGGCCTACACCCGCAGCATCCGTATCGACGGTATGGGGCGCGGTGCCAAGCCGCGGTCCGAGACGTTGGAAATCCGCAGTTTGAACAACGCGCGGGCGGTGCGTGGGCGCAAAGGCAAGCTGGCCGATCTGGGCTTTAAACCCAGCAGCGTGGAGCGGGTGGAATAAGGGTGTTCAGGCTATTTCCTGGGGGGTGAATCTGTCACAATTTGTGCGGCAGACAAATCTCGCATAACCAGGAGACATTATGAACTTCAGCAATTTGCGCGTAGCGGCAAAACTCTGGCTGGCCGTGGGAGCGATTGTGACGGCAGTGCTGGTATTGGCTGGGATCACTGGTTACCGTTCCATGGCATTGCAGGTCCAAACCCAGGCTGCCCAACTCGCCATGGACCAGCGTGTGATCCAGTCCACCCGCTGGGCGGGCTTGACCACCCTAAATGCAGTGCGCGCCGAGGCTTCCTTGCTGAGTTCCGACCCTGGTGTGGGGGTGGCCTTCAAAGAGCCCACTACCGCCACCAGTGCGCAGATTACCGAGATCCAGAAGAGTATTTCCGCGATGGAGTTGAGTCCGGCGGACAAAGCCCAGCTCGACACCATTGCGGCTTCCCGAACCAAGGTGCTCGACAGCCGAGCCCGCGCGCAGCAGCTGAAAAAAGACGGTAAGGCTGAGGAGGCACTGGCACTTCTGCAAGGTGAAGTGAAAACTGCAGTCAGCACCTATTTGGGCGACCAACGCAAGTTTGTCGAAATGCAAGAGCAGGCGCTGGCGCAGTCCGATGCGGATGCCAAAGCCGAACGCGCCGTGCTATTCAATATCATCTGCGTGTGCTTGGCCTTGCTGGTGCTGGGCCTGCTGGTAGGGGCGTTCTGGCTGATTCGCAGCATCCAGCAGCCTTTGGGTTTGGCCAACCAGGCCGCGGCCCGCATCGCTGAAGGAGACCTCAGCATGTCGCTGGATTCGGCACGCAAGGATGAGTTTGGTGACCTGCTGCGCTCGCTCAGCGCCATGAGCCTGTCGCTGGGCCGCATGGTCCACCAGGTGCGCCAAAGCACCGACAGCATCGCCACCGCCAGCTCCGAAATTGCCAGTGGCAACAACGACCTGGCGGCCCGCACCGAGCAGACCGCCAGCAACCTGCAGCAAACGGCTGCCTCCATGGACCACCTGACCCAGACCGTGCGCCAAAGCGCCGAAAACGCCAACCAGGCCAGTTCGCTGGCGGCCAGTGCGTCCAGCGTGGCGCAAAAGGGCGGCGAGGTAGTCAAGCAAGTGGTGGTGACCATGGAAGAGATCAACGCCAGCAGCAAGAAGATATCCGACATCATCGGTGTGATTGACGGCATTGCCTTCCAGACCAATATCCTGGCGCTCAACGCGGCGGTGGAAGCGGCCCGCGCCGGTGAGCAAGGCCGGGGTTTTGCGGTAGTGGCCAGCGAAGTGCGTAGCTTGGCGCAGCGCAGCGCCCAGGCGGCCAAGGAGATCAAGGGCCTGATCGGCACCTCGGTGGAAAAGGTCGATTCCGGCGCGCGCTTGGTGGCCGAGGCGGGCAGCACCATGAGCGACATCGTGCAGTCGGTCAAGCGCGTGACCGATATCGTCGGCGAGATCACCGCTGCGGCCACCGAGCAAAGCACGGGCATCAACGAGATCAACCGCGCAGTGGTCAACCTGGACCAGATGACGCAGCAGAACTCGGCCTTGGTCGAGGAAAGCGCTGCCGCCGCCACCAGCATGCGCGAACAGGCCGGCCAGCTGGCCACGGCGGTGGCGGTGTTCAAGGTGAATCCGTCACTGCATGGCGGCCGGTCAGTGGCCTACACCGCGGCACCCGTTCCCGCACCCGTACGGCACACGCCGGTGGCTGCACCGCGGGCCCCGGCGGCCAAGCTGCCGAACAAGACGGTTAAGGCAAAACCTGCGCCAGCCAAGCCCGCTGCGGTGGCTGCGCCCTTACGTGCCAACAGCGGCGCAGGCCCTTTGGCCCGTTCCTTGGCGGCCCCCAAGACCAAACCCGCTGCAGCCCCTGCTGGGGGTGAAGGCGACTGGGAAAGCTTTTAAGCTACTTCTGCAATCAGTTCGATTTCAACGCAGGCACCCATGGGGATCTGCGCCACGCCAAAGGCGCTACGGGCATGGGCTCCGATGACCGGGCCAAACACCGCGCCCAGCAACTCGCTGGCACCGTTGGTGACCAGGTGCTGCTCGGTGAAGTCGGCGGTGGAGTTGACCAGCGACATCAGCTTCACGATGCGGGTGACCTTGTTCAGGTCGCCCACCGCCGCGTGCAGCGTGCCCAGCAGGTCAATGGCGATAGCCCGCGCAGCATCCTTGCCCTCTGGGGTGGCGATGTTTTTACCCAATTGACCCATCCACACTTTGCCGTCTTGCTTGGCGATGTGGCCGCTCAGGAATACCAGCTTGCCGGTTTGCACAAATGGTACGTAGGCGGCCGCCGGAATAGCGATGGGAGGCAGGGTTATATTGAGTTCTTGCAACTTGGCGTAAATGTCCATGGTCTGTCCTTTTGGTAGTGAAATAAGCCTCTGACGCAGATGCTAGCTGCGCGAGTAGCTATGAATTATGTAGTGCGGCTCTTTTATGCGCTGCACTGCGATTTACTGCCACTGTTGGGTGGGTGGCAACCAGATACTGCTTTGGCTCTGCGATTGTGATTGCGCGGGGCCGTCCCCCGTCTGGCTGGCCCGTACGGGCGGAGGCGGTGGTGGGGTCACGGGCTCCAGCGGCATCACCGTCACCGCCACGCTCAGGGTGTGGCTGGCGCCGCCATGGATGACGCCGCGCATGGGCGATACGTCAGAGTAATCGCGGCCTGTGGCCAAGGTGACGTAGTCGTCGCCTGGCGCCCGGTTGTTGGTGGGATCAAAGTCGCACCAGCCCAGATCGCCAGTTTGGTCGGGCACGTAAACCGAGGCCCAGGCGTGCGACGCATCGCTGCCAATCAGCCGCGGCTGGCCCGGTGCCGGGTGGGTCAGCAGATAGCCGCTGACGTAGCGCGCCGGCAGGCCCATGGCGCGGCAGCAGGCCACCATGATGTGGGCGAAGTCCTGGCACACGCCTTTGCGCAATGCCAATGCCTCGACGGCCGGGGTGTTGACCTCGGTGCTTTCCGACGAGTAAGTGAAGTCATCAAAAATGCGTTCCATCAGGTTCTGCGCGGCGGCCAGCAGCGGCACACCCGGGCCAAAGCTGGGCTTGGCATAGGCCAGAAAATCCGGGTGGCGCGGCACGTAGGGCGAGGCAAAAACAAATTCCGAAGCGGCGCTGAACTGGGCCCCGGCCCGGTAGCGAAAGCGCTCGCGTACCTGCTCCCAGGTGAGCATGCTGGCAGGCCACACCGGCACGCTGGTACGCACCAGGCTGCGAGCCACCACGCTGAGTTCTTCGTGTACGGCCTGTAGCGCAAAGAACGAGCACAGGTTGCCGTATACGTCGAGCGACTGGGTGAGCTGGCTGGGCGTGGGGCCGATGGTCAGGGTGTGGCTCAGCAACTGCTGGTGGGGCGTGCTGGGCGGGCGCAAATGCGCCACGTGCTGCGCGGTTTCTACCGCGGGCTGGTAGGCGTAATGGGTTTCGTGGGTGATCTCAAGTTGCATGGCCGTATTCCATCAGGCTCCCAAACTGGTTTTCGAGTCCCGTGAATGGGTGAAGTAGGTGGCGCTGATTTCGTCGGATACATCAAATGCGCACTGGCTGCACTGCGCCAACAGGTCGGTCAACACAGTGTAGTGGCCTTGGGCATCCACGCTGCACAGCGCGGCCAGGTCCCAGTCGGCGAGCGACATGACTTTGTTCGACATGGCGCTGAGCACACCTGCCGGGCTGCCCGCCAGCTTGGCCAGGCGGCCGCGCAAGGTATGCGCCACCCAGGCTAACGAGCGCGGATTGTCCCGGTCCAGCACCAGCAAATCGACCAGTGCCGCCACATCGCGGCTCTGCTGGTACTGCGAGTGGAAGGTGATGGTGCTGTCAAACAGCGCCACCATGGCCTCGAAGCCGCCGGTGTTGGCCAACGAGCCCGCTTTGAAACCGCGTGCCAGGGCGGTAGACAAAAAGCCCAGGCGTTCGATATGCCGGCCAATGCTGAGCAAGCGCCAGCCGTCGTCGCGGGTCATGCGGTCAGTCTGGGCGCCGGTCATGGCGGCCAGGTGGGTGCTGGTGGCTTCCAATACGCGCAGGGCTGCGATGGGGGAGAAGTCACCATCCTTGGCATTTTTGGCACAGCGGCTGAAGAACTTTTCCTCGGCCCGCACGATCACGTTCCAGTGCTCTTGTGACAGCCGTTCGCGCAGCTTGGATGCCACCTGTTTGATGGCGCGCAGGTTGTAGCCCACACTGGGCACGGCACCGGGGTCGGCCAGCCCGGCAATCAGCGAGCGTTCGAACACCCGGCGGGCCTGTAGCGGCGAAGGCACCGCCGCCAGCACCAGGCCGTGGCGGGTGGCCATGTCGTGCAACCACACCAGCAGCGGCGTGGCGGTTTGGTCTTCTCCGCCCAGGCTGTCCAGGGTGCCCCGGGCTAAGCGCAGGCTGTTTTCAGTGCGTTCGGCGTAGCGGCCCAACCAAAACAGGTTTTCGGCGGCGCGGCTGGTGACGCGGTGGCTGCGCCGGGTCACGACTTCGGGCGATAGGCTGGCCTGCAGCAAGGTGGTGCGGTCTACCTCGCCGGTAGTTTTAACCCACACGTCGGCACTGCTGCCGCCGCGCTGCATGGAGGCCACGCTGTCGCGCGAATTGACCATGCGCGCCAGCCCGCCAGGCAGCACCCGCCAAGACTGAGGTCCGTCGGACACGGCAAACACGCGCAGCATCATGGAGCGCGGTGCGATGCGTGCCGGGTGGTTGGGATGGGCATTCCAGGTCGGCATTTGCGACAAGGGAAGGTAGGCTTGTACCGTATATTCGTCGCCCTGGCGGGCGATGCGGCCGGCCCATTCATCGAGCTCTCGGCGCGACAGGCTGCGGCCCAGCACGGCATCAAAGGCCCGGCGGCTAGCCGCGCCCTGGTAGGTCGGTTTGATGACGCTATTGGCCAGCTCGGGCAGGGCGGCGTCGGAGGCCGCGCGTTCGCCACACCACCAGGTCGGCAGGGCGGGCAACAGCAGTTCCTGGTTCAGCAAATGCCGCGACAACGCTGGCAAGAAACCTAAGAGTGCGGGCGATTCCAGAAACGCCGAACCGGGTGGGTTGGCCATCACCAGGTTGCCCGCACGCACTGCTTGCATCAGCCCCGGCACGCCCAGGCGGGAGTCGGGGCGCAGCTCCAATGGGTCCAGAAACTGGTCGTCTAGCCGCTTGAGCAGGCCGTGCACCGGCTCTAGCCCCTTGAGGGTCTTGAGGTACAAGCGCTGGTCACGCACCGTCAAGTCGCTGCCTTCCACCAGGGTCAGGCCCAGGTACCGGGCCAGGTAGGCATGCTCAAAATAGGTTTCGTTGTAGGGGCCGGGGGTCAACAGAGCGATGTGTGCGTCTTTGCCCGCCGGACTCATGCGTTTGAGGCCATCGACCATGCTCCGGTAGGTGGCGGCCAGCCGCTGGATGTGCAAGGACTCAAAGGCCTGTGGAAATAAACGCGAAATCGACAGGCGGTTTTCCAGCAAATAGCCCAAGCCCGAGGGTGCTTGGGTGCGCTGTGACACCACCCACCAGTTACCGTCGGGACCGCGGGCAAGGTCAAATGCGGTGATATGTAAATGCGTGCCGCCCAGGGGCTGCACGCCGTGCATAGGGCGCAAGTAGCCGGGGTGGCCTTGCACCAATGCGGGCGGCAGCAGGCCGCGCGCCAGCAGTTGCTGCGGGCCATAGATGTCTGCCAGCACCCGGTCGAGCACGCGCACACGCTGGAGTACGCCGGTTTCGATCTGTTTCCAGCTCTCGGGTGAGACGATCATGGGGAACAAATCGAGCGACCACGGCCGCTGCGGATTATCGGCATCGGCATAGACGTTGTAGGTCACGCCGTTGTCGTGGATCTGGTGCCGCAGCTGTTCGGTACGGTGGTTCAGGTCGGCAAAGCCATTGGAGCCAAGCTGCTCAAAAAATTCGTTCCACTCCGTCGTGAGCGGTGTTTGCTCTAAGGGGTTCTTCGGCGGAGCTGCATCGGTCGGGCGCGACTTGCCGCGCAGCTCGTCAAAGTGCCCGGCCATAGCCGGGCTGGCCAGTGCCGACGCCAGGGCGCGGGGGTCTTCTGACATCGGTATTTGAAAAAGGGGGGTGTTCTTATTTTCCACGTGTCACCCGATTGTCACACCAGAAATGGGACAAACGGGGCGCTGAATGGCATCAAAAATAGAGGGTAAATGGGCAAAAAGGCGCAAGCCCTCTGGCAGCTCCGCGTGGGGCTGCCAGAGGGCTGCACAACTGCGTTTACCGGCGCAAGTCCAGCGTAAACGGGAACTCTTTGCTGGCCGGGACGTTGATGGTCGCGGGCGGCACGTGCATCACGCCGGGCGTGTGGCCCATGCGGCTGAAGCGCGACAAGCGGCGGCTTTCGGCGGTGTAGGCATTCACCGGGAAGGTGTCGTAGCTCAGGCCACCGGGGTGGTTCACGAAGTACTGGCATCCGCCGATGGAGTGCTTCATCCAGGTGTCCACGATGTCGAAGGTCAACGGAGCGTGGATGCCGATGGTGGGGTGCAGGGCCGATGGTGGGTTCCAGGCGCGGTAACGCACGCCAGCCACAAATTCGCCATTGGTGCCGGTGGACTGCATGGGCATGGCACGGCCATTGCAGGTAATGACGTAGCGGCTTTGGTTCATGCCGGTCACTTTCACCTCGATGCGTTCCAGCGAGGAATCGACGTACCGGGCGGTGCCGGTGGAGCCGTTTTCTTCGCCCAGCACATGCCAGGGTTCCAGCGCGTTGCGCAACGTCATCTCGATGCCGCTGCTCTTCACATCGCCGACCAGCGGGAAGCGGAATTCCAGGTGCGGCGCGAACCAGCTGCGGTCGAAGGCAAAGCCTGCGGCCACCATTTCGTCGATCACATCGTGGAAGTCCATCTGGATGAAGGTCGGCAGCATGAAGCGGTCGTGTAGCTCGGTGCCCCAGCGGGTGGCAGGTGCCTTGTACGGGTTGTCCCAGAAGCGGGCCACCAGGGCGCGCAGCAGCAACTGTTGCGAGATGCTCATGCGGGCGTGCGGCGGCATTTCAAAGGCGCGCAGTTCCAGCAGACCCAGGCGGCCCGTGGCGCTGTCGGGCGAGTACATCTTGTCGATAGAGAACTCGCTGCGGTGGGTGTTGCCGGTGGCATCGATCAGGATGTTGCGCAACGTACGGTCCACGATCCAAGGCGGCATGTCCTGGCCGTATTTTTCGCGGTTCATGGCCACCTGCTCGATGGCGATTTCCAGCTCGTACAACTGGTCGTTGCGGGCTTCGTCCACGCGCGGCGACTGGCTGGTGGGACCGACAAACATGCCGCTGAACAAATAGCTCAGGCTGGGATGGTTGTGCCAGTACAGCAGCATGCTGGTCAGCAGCTCTGGCTTGCGCAGGAAGGGACTGTCGGAGGGCGTTGCGCCGCCCATCACGAAGTGGTTGCCACCGCCGGTGCCGATGTGGCGGCCGTCGGTCATGAACTTCTCGGCGCTCAGGCGCGATTCGAACGCGGCCTCATAGAGGAACTCGGTATTGGCCACCAGCTCGCCCCAGGTGGCTACAGGGTGCACGTTGACCTCAATCACGCCCGGATCAGGGGTCACGGCCAGCAGTTTCAGGCGCGGATCGCGCGGGGGCGGGTAGCCTTCCAGAACCAGTTTCACGCCCAGTTGCTCGGCGGTGTTTTCAATCGCGGCCAGCAGTTCCAGATAGTCTTCCAGCATCTCCAGTGGTGGCATGAAGATGTACAGCACGCCGGACTTCTCGCCCACGGCTTCGGCCTTGGGGCCGCTGGCGCGGCGCGGATCGCGCACTTCAACGCACAGCGCGGTGCGCGTCAGCCAGTGGGCGGACTCGTTCTTGCCAGGCACGCGGGTGGCGAAGCTGGCCGGCTCGGTTTGCATCGGGCTGTGGGCGCTGGCCAGGGGCGGCACTGCGGTGTAGGCACTGGCCACCTGGTCTTGGCGCTGGCGAGTGGCTTCGGGCACCGGGTTCACACCGGCCTGGAAGGGCAGGGTGGCACGCTCGGTCAGCGTGGGGATACTGGTGGCTGGGGCCACGCCGGGCCGGGCTGGGCCGCCGACGGCGGTCATGTTGGTGGTAAATACACCCGGTTTGGCGGCGGAACGCTGTGCATAGCGGGCGTACATGCTGCTGGATTCAGGCAGCGGTTCGCGCGGGATGGACGGGTCTTGCTCGACCATGTAGGGAAACTCGGCCTCGCTAACCCAAGGCAGCGAGTCGAGTGGCAGGCGCAGGCCCATGGGGGAGTCACCCGGCATCAGGTACATGCGTTCGTCACGCACGAACCAAGGACCGGTGGTCCACACGGGGCCCGCCACGCGGGAGGTATCGGCGGGTTTGACGGGCAGCACGTAGCCGATCACCGCGTCCAGTTTCTGCTCGAACACGCGGCGCAGGCGGGCACGTTCCATTTCGTCGCCCAGCTTGGAGTTGAACGGGTCCACGTTGACCGGCAGGCGGCGTTCGCGCCACAGGTAGTACCAGGTGTCTTCGTGGGCGGCGACGATGAACTTGGGCGTGATGCCCAGGTTAGTGGCCAGCTTTTCGGTAAAACGGCGGGCATCTTCGCTGGTGTAGCTGGACGGCACGCGCTCGTCGGCAAACAGGTCGGGGTTGCGCCACACGGGCTGGCCATCGGTGCGCCAGAAGATGTTGAGCGCCCAGCGGGGCAGCTGCTCGCCGGGGTACCACTTGCCCTGGCCGAAGTGCAGAAAGCCGCCTTGGCCGTACTGGTCGCGCAGCTTGTGGGTCAGGCCGGTGGCAAAGGCACGCTTCGTCGGGCCGAGGGCATCGGTGTTCCATTCGGCGGCATCGCGGTCGCTCACGGCCACAAAGGTGGGCTCGCCGCCCATGGTCAGGCGCACGTCGCCAGCCGCCAGTTTTTCATCGACCTTTTCGCCCAGGGCCAGGATGTCGGCCCACTGTTCGTCGGTGTAAGGCTTGGTGACACGGGGGGATTCGTACAGGCGGGTGACCACCATGTGGTGGGCGAATTCGACCTCGGCTTCGTCCACGCCGCCTTCGATTGGCGCTGCGCTGGACGGCTGGGGTGTGCAGGCCAGTGGGATGTGGCCTTCGCCTGCGAACAGGCCCGAGGTGGCATCCAGACCGACCCAGCCTGCGCCGGGTAAAAACACTTCGCACCAGGCGTGCAGATCGGTGAAATCGACCGTGGTGCCGCTGGGGCCGTCCAGGGCTTTCACGTCGGGGGTGAGCTGGATCAGGTAACCCGACACAAAGCGCGCGGCCAGGCCGCAGTGGCGCAGCAGTTGCACCAGCAGCCAGCCAGAATCGCGGCAGGAGCCGCTGGCTTTTTCCAGCGTTTCTTCGGGGGTTTGCACACCGGGTTCCATGCGGATCAGGTACTTGATGTCACCCTGGATTTGCTGGTTGATGGCGACCAGGAAGTCGTTGGTGGGCTGGGTTTTCAGGTCCAGCTTGTCCAGGTAGGCTTGGACCAGCGGGGTGGCGGGCTCGGTGACCAGGTAGGGAGAAAGCTCTTCTTGCAGCGTGGGGCTGTACTTGAAGGGGAAGTTCTGCGCCTCGGGCTCCAGAAAGTAGTCGAATGGGTTGTAGACCGCCATTTCGACGACCAGATCCACCGTGACCTTGAATTCGGTGGTTTTGGCGGGGAACACCAGGCGGGCCTGCCAGTTGGCAAACGGGTCTTGCTGCCAGTTCACAAAGTGGTCAGCGGGCTCGATCTTGAGCGAATAAGAGATGACGTTGCTGCGGCAGTGGGGTGCGGGACGTAGACGGATGACCTGTGGGCCGAGGTTGACCGGGCGGTCGTACTTATAGTGCGTAACGTGGTTCAGTGCGGCATGAATGGACATGGATGCGTCTCTTAGGGCTTCAAAAAAGATGGTTTCGGCAACGCCAGAACCTACCCGCATACTAGCAAGTCCTGAGCCATGGATCGCCTGTGGCGTGTTGCGATTGGGGTATGACCTTATGCAAATCCAGTGGCCTTCGGAGATCAAACGCGTGGCGCTGGTGGCCCCAGGTTTGCTCGGCTGGGCGCTCGGCACCGGCCTGCAGTTGGAACAGGGTGAACTGTGGTCGGGCGGGGTTTATATGGAATTTATGCTGCTGGCGCTTGTGCTGATTGCGCTGGCAGCTATTAATAAAATAGCGTTGTGGTTGGCGGCGGGGTCGGGCGTGTTGCGTTGGCTGGTGGCGCTGCTGGGCGGATTGTTGCTGGCGTTCGGGCTGTGCGGCGCGCGGGCTGTGGCATTTTCTGACACCGCTTTAGACCCGAATTTAGAGGGGCGTGACATCCGCGTGGTCGGTATTGTGGTGGCGATGCCACAGCGCAGCGAAGCGGGCCTGCGGTTTCGCCTGCAAGTGGAGTCGGCGCGGCTGGACGCTGCATCTGCGGCCGTGCCGCCGATGATCGACCTGGCCTGGTACAGCGGCATGCTGGCGTTTGGCGCGGGCGGCAGCGCCACCCAACTTGAGCTGCAACGCCAGCCCGACGATCTGCGCGCCGGGGAGCGCTGGCAGATGACGGTGCGCCTCAAGGCCCCGCATGGCGGGCGCAATCCCCATGGTTTTGACTATGAACTCTGGCTGTGGGAGCAGGGCGTGCAGGCCACCGGCAGCGTGCGCGCCGGGCCCAAAGATGTGGCGCCGCAGCGCCTGGCCGACACCTGGCAGCACCCGGTGGAGCGGGCTCGGCAGGCGGTACGCGACAGCATCTATTTGCACGTGGTGGATAGGCATCTGGCCGGAGTTATCGCCGCGCTGGTGGTGGGTGACCAGAACGCCATTGAGCGTGCCGATTGGGACCTGTTCCGTGCCACGGGCGTGGCGCATTTGATGAGTATTTCAGGGCTGCACGTGACCATGTTTGCCTGGCTGGCCGCCGCCGCCGTGGGCTGGCTTTGGCGGCGCAGCGA
>NZ_JBDTEM010000090.1:0-1728 GCF_039922535.1 Rhodoferax sp.
CGAGGCAGGCGACGCTATCGCCCCTGGGCGGGTGCAACTGCGCTTTGAAGTGCGCGACACCGGCATCGGCATGACCACCGCGCAGTCGGCCAAGCTGTTCCAGGCCTTTAGCCAGGCCGACGGCTCGGTGACCCGCAAGTACGGCGGCACCGGACTAGGCCTGGCCATCACCCGCGGCCTGGTGGAGCGCATGGGCGGCGACATCCGCGTGCACAGCGAGCCCGGCGTGGGCAGCTGCTTCAGCTTCCAAATATGGTTTGGTCTGGCCGACCCGGCCACGCTCCCCGCCGCCCCCGACCACGCGCCCGCCCGCCTGGACGGCCTGCGCCTGCTGCTGGCCGAAGACAACGACATCAACCAGCAAATCGCCGTGGAGCTACTACAGGCTGCTGGGGCCGAGGTGACGGTGGCCGCTAACGGCCGCATCGCGCTGGACCTGCTGGCCGCCGCCTCCCCCGAGCACTTTCACGCCGTGCTGATGGACCTGCAAATGCCGGAAATGGGCGGGCTGGAGGCCACCCAGCAGATCCGCGCCAACCCGCGCTATGCCGACCTGCCCGTCATCGCCATGACCGCCCACGCCCTGCGCGAAGAGCGCGAACGCTGCCTGGTAGTGGGCATGGTGGAGCACATCACCAAGCCGTTGGACCCGCCCACCCTGCTGCACACCGTGCTGCGCTGGGCCCGCCCTGCCGACCCCACCCAGGGGGCCGGCGCAGCAGTGCCTGCCCAGGTGCCCGACGCTGCGCCTAGTCTGCGCTGGACCCCACTGCCCGGCCTGGATACCGCCACCGGGCTGCGCCGTGTGGCGGGCAATGAAAAGCTCTATTTGCACTTGCTGCAGCAGTTTGCCCAGCACCACGCCAACGCGCCGCAGCGCGCCCAGACGGCCCTGGAGCAGGGCGACCAGGCCACCCTGCAGCGCGTGGTCCACACCGCCAAAGGCGTGGCGGGCAACATCGGCCTGACCGACCTGGCCGCCGCCGCGTTGGCGCTGGAAGAGGCCTTGCACCGCCACGGCGATGTCCCCGCCGCCATGGCCCGCCTGCAGACCGAGAACAACCGCGCCCAGGCCGCCCTGCACACCCTGCTGCACGAGCACATGGCCGCGCCCAGCGAGGCCGAGCCCACCGCCATGGTGGACATGGTCGATGCCCGCGACATCGGCCAGCAGTTGCTGCGCCTATTGGTCGACAGCGATGGCGAGGCGGTGGAACTGCTGCTGAAGCATGCCGCCAGCCTGCGCAGTCTGTTCGACGTCGGCGGTTACCCGGCCTTCCAGACCGCCGTCACCAGTTTTGACTTTGAAGAAGCCACCGACCAGCTGCAGGCCGCGCTGGAGCGTGCCGCCTAAAACTATGCTTTTGATAGCTTCTGCCGCAGGTGGAATGTGCGCTAGATGCCAATTTGGCCACTAAAAACTAAGGCGTCACCACCAGCTCTTTGGTGCGCTCCTGGCGCACCACCCACAGGCCAAAAGCAATCACAATCGCTCCGCCCAGCAGCGTGCTCTGGTCGGGCGCGGTGTGCCACAGCAGGCCGTCCAGCGCCATGCCCCAGGCCAGCGCGGTGTACTCAAACGGGGCCACCACGGCGGCCTGCCCGTAGCGAAACGCCTGGGTGATGGCCAGCTGCCCGGCAAAGCCGCTCACCGCAATCACCGCCAGCACCGGCGCGTCCCCGGGCTGCACCGCCACCCAGTGCGGCCAGGCCAGCACCCCGGCCCCC
>NZ_JBDTEM010000091.1:0-2823 GCF_039922535.1 Rhodoferax sp.
TACCATTTGTATTTGGAATTTTCAGCATGCTATTTTCCCGCTGCCGCCCCCGCATGGTGGCCTGGTTTTTATGCGTGGCGTGCGGGCTGGCCAGCGCGGCCAAAGTAGCGACCCCACCCGCCACACCTTCCGGCCCCGCCGCCCCCCGTACGCTGGCCGCCAACCTGGGCAGTGGTACGGTCGACGGCGTGTTCCCCCGCACCGTAGCGCATTACCTGGGCACCACCAAGCTGGCCAAACCGCCACTGCGGGTCGCCGTGTTGTCTACCGGGCAAAACGACGGCCTGCTGACCCTGGGCCTGGTGCCGGTGGGCACCACCCGCGACGACCAGGGGCGGCTGTATGCCGACTACCTGGCCCAGACCTTTGCCCCCCGCCAGGCCGAGATGCGCAACACCGCCGACCTGGGCGTGCGCAGCGCGCCCGACCTGGAGGTGCTGGCCACCTTGAAGCCCGACCTGATTTTGGTCAACAAAACCCTGCTGTCACCGCAAACCTACGCGCTGTACCAGCGCATCGCCCCCACGGTGGTCACGCGCGGCAACGGCATTAACTGGAAGATCGACTTTTTGCTGGTGGCCGACGCACTGGGCCGCCGCGACCAGGCCCAGACCTGGCTCAAGCAGTACCACGCCGATGCCACCGCGCTGGCCAAGCAATGGCCCAAGCCAGCGCCCACGGTGTCGTTTGTGCAAACCAATGCGCAGCGCAACCGCATCATGGGCCTGGGCTCGTTCACCGGCAGCATCGCCGAAGACGCGGGCCTGCAGCGCCCCGCCAGCCAGCGCTTTGCGGGCAATTCGCAGGACATCAGCAATGAGCTGCTGGACCTGGCCGATGCCGACTGGATCTTCTACGCAGGGCGCGACAAATCTCTGCCCGGCCTGACCGGCTCGCCGCTGTGGAAGAGTCTGCGGGGCGTGGCCCAAAACCATGCGCAGCGCGTGGAGCTGGACCCGTTTTATCTGAACGCCGGGCCGCTGGCCGCCCGCACGGTGCTGGCGGCGCTGGCCCGCACCAGCCCCGCCGCGCCCCAGACCGCGCCGTGACCGTCCTTACCGGCGTTACCGCCGCCACTCCGGCCCGCCGCGCGGCCCGGGGCCTGGGCCTGTTGCTGCTGGTAGCGGCCCTGCTGGCGCTGGTACTGGCCAGCATTTCGCTGGGTACGCGCCCGATTCCGCTGGCCCGGCTGTGGCAGTTGCTGTGGCAGCCCGACGGCAGCGTGGAGTCCAGCATCGTCTGGCAGATGCGCATGCCCCGCACCGCTCTGGGCCTGGCCGTGGGTGCCGCGCTTGGCGTGGCGGGTGGCCTGATGCAGGCGCTGACGCGCAATCCATTGGCCGACCCCGGCCTGCTAGGCATCAACGCGGGCGCCGCCCTGGCCGTGGTGCTGTCCATGTCGCTGCTGGGTATCAGCAACTACCTGGGCTACGTGGGCTTTGCGCTGCTGGGGGCCCTGCTGGCCGCCGTGGGCGTGTACGTGCTGAGCAGCGGTGCGGCGCCCAGCACCCAGCGGGTGCGCCTGCTGCTGGCGGGCATGGCCATCAGCACCAGCCTGGGCTCCTGCACCGGCATCGTCACCCTGTTTGACACCACCACCTTTGATGCCTACCGCTTTTGGGTGGTGGGAGCGCTGGACGGACGCTCCACCGAGGTGCTGTGGCCCATGCTGCCGCTGGTCCTGGTGGGCTGCACCATTGCGCTGTGCCAGGCGCGCGCGCTGGACGCAATGGCCCTGGGCGACGAGTTTGGTCAGGCCCTGGGCCTGCGCCTCAAGCCCGTGCGCATCTGGAGCTTTACGGCGATTGCGCTGCTGTGCGGTGCCGCCACCGCCGCCGCCGGGCCGATTGCGTTTGTCGGCCTGGTGATTCCGCACGCGGTGCGCCTGCTGGTGGGGCCGCACTGGCGCTGGATCTTGCCGTATGGCCTGCTGGCCGGGCCGGTGCTGGTGCTGGGCAGCGATGTGGTGGGGCGGCTGATCGCCGTGCCCAGCGAGATCGAGGTAGGCATCGTCACCGCTTTTATAGGCGCACCGGTGCTGCTGGCCCTGGTGCACCGCGACCGGCGTGGGTTGGCCGCATGAGCCGGGCGGTACGCCATCTGGGCAGCGGCATCCTGGCCGAGCTGGCGCACCGCCGCACCCGCGCCGTGCTGGGTACGCTGCTGCTGGTGGGCCTGGTGGTCACGCTGCTGGGGCTGCGTCTGGGCAGCTACCAGGTGCCGTGGGGCGCGTTTTTGGCCGCGCTGTGGGGCGGTGGCGACGACATGGGGCAACTGGTGTTGTTGAACCTGCGCCTGCCGCGGGCGCTGGTGGCCCTGGGCGCAGGCGCGGCGCTGGCCACGGCAGGCGCCATCTTCCAAAGCCTGTCGCGCAACCCGCTGGCCAGCCCGGACATCATCGGCCTGACCACCGGCTCGGCCACAGGCGCGTTGGTCAGCATTTTGTGGCTGGGCGACAAGGCGCTGAACTTACCGATGGGCGCGCTGGTCGGCGGGCTGGCCACGGTGAGCGTGGTGTATCTGTTCAGCCTGCAGCGCGGCATGCAAGGCCAGCGGCTGGTGCTGATTGGCCTGGCCGTGGCGGCCATGCTGGCCTCGGTAAACGACTTTCTGCTGACCCGCGCCGAGCTGGACCAGGCCCTGCAGGCCAAGATGTGGCTGCACGGCAGTCTGCAAGGCACGGGCTGGCTACAGGCACAGCGCATGGCCCTGGGCTGCGCCGTGCTGCTGCCGCTGGCCTGGCTGCTCAGCCCGCGCCTGCGCCTGCTGGAGATGGGCGTTGATCTGGCCACCAGCCTGGGCTTGCACGTGGGCCGCAGCAGC
>NZ_JBDTEM010000092.1:0-3643 GCF_039922535.1 Rhodoferax sp.
TCACCACGGGTACGGGCCACCACCACATAGTCAAGCGCGTTGATGTTGACGGCCAGCGAGCGTGCCATGCGAAATGCGCCAGGTGCATAGATGATGGCCGCCGTGGCCACCAGCATAGCCACCGAGGAACCGAAGCCCGCCACCATAATGAGGGCAAACATCTTGCTGGGGATAGCCGTCAGTGTGTCGAGGCCTCGGCTGAGCGTGGCGTCCAGCGCCTGGCTGCCGCTGGCTGCCAGCAAGGCCAGCAGCGTGCCGGTACCGCTGGCAATCAGCGTGGCGACGAGTGCCACACCCACGGTGTAGCGGGCACCATGGATGACCCGCACCAGCATGTCACGACCAAGGTAGTCGGTGCCCAGCCAGTGCATCGCACTGATGGGCGCAAACACGGCATTGCTGCCCGAGCCCCCCATCGTGCCGGACAGCATCGCCGGACCAAACAGCGCGGCTAGTATCCACAAGGTCAGCACAGCCAGACCCAAGAGGCCAGACAGGCCGAATCCTGACAGCCAGCGCCTACAGACGCCGCGCGGGGCCGCTACCGAACGAGCGGTCAGAGTTTGCACAACAGGTTCCATGGGGTATCGCTTATATTGAAGGTGTGTGAAGAGGAGGGGGCGGAATAGCGTGAACCAGGCATAAGCATCTCAGCGATGCCGTAGGCGCGGGTTGGCGATGATGCCGCTCACGTCAGCCAGCATCACCAGGATCAGGTAGCCGGCGCAAAAGATCATGGTGCAGGCCTGCACCAGCGGCATGTCGCGCTGCGAGACAGCATCGACCATCAACTTGGCGATGCCGGGATAGTTAAAAATGGTCTCGATAATGATCACGCCGCCCAGCAGGTAGGACAGGCTGAAAGCCACGGCATTGGCGATGGGGCCGATGGCATTGGGCAGCGCATGGACCATCACCATGCGCAGCGGCGAGGCCCCCTTGAGCCGCACCATCTCAATGTAAGGAGCTTCCAGCTGGTCGATAACTGCGGCGCGTGTCATGCGCATCATCTGCGCGATGATCACGCAGCACAGACTGAGCACCGGCATCGCAAAGGCACGCAGCATCTGGCCAATAGATTGGATGTCGCTCGCGTAAGAAAGCGCAGGCAACCAGCGCAGCTTTACCGCAAACACCAGTACCGCCAGCGTGGCAACTAAAAATTCGGGCACCGATACCACGCCGACGGCGGCTGTGGAGGCAAAGCGGTCGAACCACGAGCCACGCCAGACCGCCGCTGATATGCCCAACGCCAGGGCGATGGGGACGGAAAACAGCGCAGTCACGGCGGCCAGCAACAGTGAATTGGGCAGACGGCTGGCCACCAGCTCACTTACTGGCATGCTCGCAGTGACCGAATTTCCAAGGTCGCCTTTGGCGACACCGCCTAGCCAATAGAGGTAGCGCAGTGGCGCGGCCACGTCCAAGCCCATCTGCGCGCGTAGCGCGGCCAAGGCCGCGGGCGTCGCATCTTGGCCGAGCTGCTCCTGCGCAGCATCACCTGGCAGTACGGTCGTGATTGCGAAGACCAGCGCCGAGACGGCCAGCAGCGAAAGCATGCCAATCGCGATACGTCGGCCGAGGAGTTTGAGAATCAGGGCATTCATTTCAATCTTTCAGTTAGCGACGATCTGCCGCGCACCCCACACTCGCAAGAAACGGGCGCACGGTACGGGACAGGTCGATGGCTATTTCGCGCTATCACGTGACGAATTGGATGGCGGGTAGACGTCGAGGCGCTTATGCGTCCAGCCAGACGCTCTCGGCGAAAGAGAAGCCCATCAGCCCACCCAGCGGCCTGGCTTCCAGGCCCTTGACCTTAGCGCTGTAGCCGTCGATGCTGGCAATGAACATAGGAATACCGATGCCAGCTTCCTGGTGGATCAAGGTCTGCATGTCCGCGTACTGTTGTTTACGCTTGGCCAGGTCGATTTCGGCACGCGAAGCCAGCAGCAGTTGGTCGAACTTTGGGTTCTTCCAGCGCGACTCGTTCCATTGCGCGTCGGATTGAAAGAACTGGGTCAGCAGCGTATCGGCGCTCGGCCGGGTGTTGACGTTGCCAAAGCCGATGGGGCTGCTGAGCCAGTGGTTGGACCAATAGCCATCAGCTGGCATGCGCTTGACATCCAGCTCCAGGCCGATGCGTTGACCGGTTTCCTGCATCAACAGCGCGATCTCCGTAGAGTAGGTAGCAGCAGGTGACGTAACAACCGGAATTTTTCCAGTCAAACCTGATTTCTGCAAATGGAACTTGGCTTTGTCCAGGTCCATCTTGCGCTGCGGCAGGCCGGCGAAGTAAAAACGATTGGTAGGGTCTACAGGCTGGTCGTTACCGACGGTTGCAAAGTCGAGCGCAATAGTTTTCTTCATCTGCTCGCGATCAAGCATGTATTTCATGGCCATGGCGAAATCGGGGTTGGCGCCCGGACCGATGTCGCGGCGCATGATCAGGTCGGTATATTGGCCTGACTGCGATGCCATGATGTTGTAACCCGGTGTACCTTTTACCCGTGCAACGGCGCGCGGATTAACGCCGTTGATCAGATCCATGCCACCAGACAGCAGCGCATTGAGGCGAGCGTTCTCATCGCCGATGCCGACGAATTCGATCTCGTCGAGGTAAGGCTTGCCCGGCTTCCAATAGGCCTCGTTACGAACCACCACGGAGCGTATGCCGGGCTTGAATTCCTTGAGCTTGTAAGGGCCGGTTCCGATACCCGCAGCGAAGTCGGTGGTACCGTCTTTAACGATGTGGAAGTGGAAGGTAGCGACGATGGTCGGCAGGTCGGCGTTCGCGGCGGTCAAGACGATCGTGACCTCGTTCGGGCCGGTGGCCTTGACGCTTTCGATCTGGTCGGCCAGGACCTTCGCCTTGGAGGCTGTGGCCGGATCTTTAATGCGCATCACCGAATACACGACATCGGCTGGCAAGAGCGCCTTGCCGTCATGGAACGTGACACCCTTACGCAACGTAAAAACCCAGGTCTTAGCGTCGCGGGTGGTAAAGGATTCAGCCAGCGCGGGCTGCGGAGTCAGGCTGGCGTCGAGCACGGTCAGGCCGTTGAAGAGCATGGTGCTGCGGCAGTAGTCGGCCTGGTTGGACTGCTTGGCCGGATCGAGCGTATCGGTGGCAGCTGTCTGTTGGCCAGCGACTCGAATACGCCCGCCCTTGCGTGGCGTCTGCGCATGGGCTGACATGGCGAAGGTCGCTGCGCCGCCAGCCAGCGTGGCCTGCATGCCACCCGCCATGAGCATGGCGAGCACATCGCGGCGCGAGGCACCGCGACGAAAGGACTCCATGACGCGGACACTGTCTGCGGGATGGACGAAGCTGTCGAACTTGTTGCTGCTGTCTCTCATGGTGGTGTACTCCTGGTATACCTGTTAGTGGTGTGGGAAGGTCGAGGAAAAACTAATGACGCTGGCTAACTCTGGTGACTCTGGCTTTAGGCCAGCTTGTCCTTGAGGCGGTAGTACATACCCACGGCCGGCAGGAACCACGGGGCACCGAAATGCCCGGGTATGGCAGGCCAGCTCCGGCCCTGCCAGGGATTGGCGGCAGTGTTGCCAGCCATCACTTCAGCCATACGCTCGCCCATGTGCACGGACATCTGGGTTCCGTGACCGCTGTAGCCGGTGGCGT
>NZ_JBDTEM010000093.1:0-3497 GCF_039922535.1 Rhodoferax sp.
AGTTGCCGTAGCTCTTGTCGATCACGAGCTTGCCGGTGTTGCTCTTGATCGGACCCACGAAGATCGGCTTGCCCACTTTCAGCTCGGCAATCGCCGCCGTGGCGGCGCTGCGCGCATGCTCGTTGGCACCGGCACCGAAGGGCGTGCTCAGCACCATGTCTTTGTCGTAGCCGCCGAAGAAGGTGTTGGGCAGCTTCTCGCCCTTGGCGATCATGCCGGCGAAGGACTTGTAGACGGTTTCCCACTTGTTCTCGGCACCGGTGATGAAGCCCTTGGGCGCGAGCTGGGCTTGCGAGGCGTTGTGGCCCAGCGTCTTGATGCCCTTGCGCTCGGCGGTTTCGATGATGACCTTGGGGCTGTCCACGTGGCAGGCGATCACGTCGCAACCGGAGTTGATGAGCGAGTTGGTGGCCTCTGCCTCGCGCACCGACATCGACCATTCGCCGGTGATGATGAGCTGCACCGTGGCCTTCGGGTTCACTTTGCGCACGCCCAAAGTGAAGGCGTTGATGTTGCGCAGCACGATGGGGATAGGCTTGGCCGCCACGTAGCCGATCTTGTTGGTGGTGGTGGACAGGCCTGCGGCAATGCCATTGACGTAATGCGCCTGGTCCAGAAAGCAGAAGTAGCCGCCCAGGTTCATCGGGTGCTTGTCGGCAGACCACAGCGATGTGGGGTGGCGGAACTCGACCTTGGGGTACTTCTTGGCCGCGTCGATCATGAAGGGGTCGAAATAGCCGAACGAGGTGCCAAAAATCAAAGAAGCACCATCGGACTGCACCATGCCTTCCAGCGTCTTGCGCACGGCCGTGGTCTCGGGCACGTTTTCTTCCTCGACCACTTTCACGCCGGGCACCGTGCTGAGCGCCTTGGCACCCACGGCATGCGCCTGGTTCCAGCCGTAGTCGCCGCGCGAGCCGACATAGATGATGCCGACGGTGATGGCCTTGGCCTGCGCCGTGGCGGCAAACGGCAGGCTGCCCGCCGCAAGGCCTGCGGCCCCCAGCGCGGCGTGGCCCAAAAACTGACGGCGATCCAGTGGCTTGGTGACTTGCATGGTGAACTCCTGAGGTTGAGGTAGGGATGGTGGTGAGGTTGGAAAAATGGTTTGACGAAAAGAATCAGCGCGCCGCCGGGCCTTTGCGCTGCGCCAGGGTGGCCGGGGGTGTGCGCGTGCTTTTGGGCGAGGTTTTTGCAGTGGCTTTTACCGGCGCCTTGCCCGCCGTCTCCAGCGGAATCGCGGCCATGGGCGCGCCCACCTCGCTGGCGTAGCGCGACAGCACAGACGACAGCCCATCGCCAGCGCCCACCTCGTCGGTCAACAGCGCACGGCGCTCGATGCTGCTGAGGTGCTCACCCATCAGGCGCACGGCCAGGGGCGCATCGCGCTGGCGCAGCGCCGCGATCAGGCCATGGTGTTCGGTGCAGGCGCAATCCGACACATGCGGGCGGCCATGCACCGCCAGTATCAAAGAGCAGCGCGTGACCACTTCGGCCAGATAACGCTCCAGCACCGGGTTGCCGGTCATCTGCGCCAGCAAGGTGTGGAACTCGCCCGCCAAGCGCCCGGACGCGGGCAGCCTGCCGGCGCGCGCCGCCTGCTCTTCTTCCCGCACATGGCCCTCCAGGGCCGCGCCCATGGCGGGCTGCCAGCGCGCCACCACCAGATTCACCGCCTCGGCTTCCAGGCAGCGCCGCACCTCGAACACGGCACGGGCTTCTTCCCGCGTGGGCTGCGCCACCGTGGCCGTGCGCTTGTTGCCAATGTCCACCAGCCCTTCGGCCGCCAGGCGGCTGAGGATGCCGCGGATCAGCGTGCGGCTCACGCCGAACTGGGTGCACAGCTGGTCTTCCGGTAGCTTGGTGGCGGGCGCCAAGGCCTGCTCGATGATGGCGCGGCGCACGGCCTGGTAGGCCACTTCGGCCTTTTGAGAAGGCGTGTGGGCCGTGGTTTTGGTAGATGCGGGGGTCGCTCTGGAAGCCATTTTTTCGTATTCCTGCGTTTTTAATGACGTATACAAGATTAAGAAAACCTACGCAAAAGACATGCTAGCCTTCGGGTACCTTTGAACGGGAAATTTGCACCATATTTGCGCAATATTCTTGTTGCAGCGCCACATTTCGGCGCATTCCTTGCCGCCGATGCTGGCGCGCAACTTGCTCACATGGTCGGTCAATCACGTATACATGATTTACCAACCCAGGAGTCCCCATGAGCCAACACCGCATCACCCTGCTGTTGAACCAGCAGCAACTCGAACTGATCGACCGCACCATCGCTACCGGCGCGGCAGCGGATCGCGTCGGCATCGTGCGCCGCGCGTTGCAAGAGCGCGAGCTGCCTGCGCCGCCGCGCGCAGTGCCGCCCGCGCCCGCCTTGGACGGCCTGGATACCCACCGCGAGTTACTGGCTGAATACGTCATAGAGCCCGGCACCGGCAAGGCGCTGGAACTGCTCAAGGGCCAGCTGCTGCGCATCGAGCAGGTAGAAGGCGGGCAGTGCGCCGACTTCAACTGCTTCAACCTGCACGACTACAAGGAATTCATGCACACCGGCCGCACGCGCACGGTGCACGGCCTGCTGCCCACGGCGGGGCACTTTTTGTGGTCGGCACCGCCGCGTGAGCGCGCCATGGTGTACATCCTGGAAGACAGCGCCCGCTGCAACGACGTGCTGTTTCCGCGCTGCAGCGCTTATTTGTACGAAAGCAGCTATGGCATGCCGGTGCACACCAACTGCCACGACATCCAGTCCGAGGCGCAGCGCGAATACGGCCTGACGCCCGACGATGTGCACGACTCGTTCAACCTCTTCATGGCCACCGAAGTGCACGGCGGGCGCGGGCACATCAGCCGCCAGACCACCGTGGCTGGCGACCACGTAGACATGCTGGCGCTGATGGACCTGCTGGCCGTGCCCAATGTGTGCGGTGCCGACGTGATGCGCACCAGCAACTTCTCGCTCAAGCCGCTGAAGCTGCAGATCTACCAGGCCAGCGCACGCGACCTGGCCAGCGTGCCGCCCGTCCAGCAGTACAGCAACCAGCGCACACCCGCAGACTTCAAGATTCCCAACATCCGCACCGAGCGCGCGCTGCGCAAAGACCCGACCTACCAGCCGCAGTTCACCAATGTGCCGCTGCGCATCTCGGCGCTGGACATCACGCTGGACGCTGCCGAATATGCCTCGCTGCAGGCGGCGGGCCTCAGCGTCTATTACGGCGACGACGATGGTGCCGCCCTGCGCGACGTGCTGTTCAGCTGGTGGGAGACGCACTACATCCAGTAGGCAAGTCCGTGGCCACCCGCATCCGTTCAAAGCCACGACCCAGACCGGCCACGCCATCTTGTCGAAGGTGACCGGCACGGGCTGGCGCTACGCCAAAGTTGGGGATAAATCGAATTATTTTGATAGCATCCACCGCAGAGATTACCTGCGGCAGAGGCATTTTCTGGCATGCAAATCCAGTCTCTTTTTTATAGCAGGCCAATATAGC
>NZ_JBDTEM010000094.1:0-34764 GCF_039922535.1 Rhodoferax sp.
GCGTCGGGGTGGTCGATTGGAAGGTTGTGGTGGTAGCCAATTGCTTTCATTGAAATGCCTTTTAATGGATGGTGGGCGACTGTAAAATGCCAACCTAAATTTGATAAGATCAAATAAAAACAATCACTTTCAAATGAAAATTGAAAATTTGACCGACCTGCAGGTGCTGGTGCACACCGCCCGCAGTGGTTCGTTGACCGGTGCCGCCGCCGTGCTGGGCATGACGCCCGCAGCGGCCAGCGCCACGCTGAAACGGCTGGAGGCGCAGCTGGGCACGCGCCTGTTTGAGCGCTCCACCCGCGCTATGCGCATCACGCCGCAGGGTCAAATCCTGCTGGACTACGCCAACCGCGCCTTCGAGCTGTTGGCCGAAGGCGAGTCGCAGGCCTCGGCAGACCGGGCCGCGCTCGTCGGCACACTGCGTGTAGCCGCGCCCTCAGACCTGGCGCGCACAACGCTGCTGCCGTGGTTCAGCGAGTTTTTGCAGCACAACCCAGGTGTGCATCTGACGCTAAGCGTCAGCGACCGGCCGCTAGACGTACTGCGCGACGAGGTGGACCTGGCCATACGCTACGGCCCGCTGCCCGATTCACGTCTGGTAGCGCGTACCTTGGCCCAGGCCAAGCCGGTGTTGAGCGCCTCGCCCGACTATCTACGCCGCCACCCTGCACCGCAGACGCCGCAGGACTTGTTGCAGCACAACTGCCTGACCTTTGACCGCAGCGGCAGGCGGCACCGCCTGTGGCGCTTTGCGCAAAAGGGCCAATGGACCGAGGTGCGCGTCAACGGCGACCGCAGCGTGGACGATGCTTCGCTGGTGCGCGAATGGGCGGTAGCCGGCGCTGGCGTCTTGTTCAAGTCGGCCATAGACCAGCGCCACGAGCTGGCCAGCGGCGCCCTGGTGCCTATGTTGACCGACTGGGATACAGAGCCGTACCCTCTGCACGCCTTGCTGCCCAGCGGGCGCTTTATACCCACGCGGGTGCGTGCGCTAGTCGATTTTCTGGCCGTGAAGTTCGATGCTCTGGCTACCGTCTAGCTGTAGATGAAAAAGGCCTGTGGCGCAGAAAATTAGCGCGCTAGCAGCTACATAAAAAAATAGCACATCAAGGCCCGGCGCAAATCACCCCGCCCCCCAAACACACGTCGCCGTCGTACACCACGGCCGATTGCCCAGGTGTCACGGCCCATTGCGCATCGGGGAAGTCCAGGCGAAACCCGCTTGCGGCATCTGCCAGCGTGCAGGCCGCATCCGCCTGCCGATACCGGCTCTTGGCGGCGTAGGCCCCTGGCGTGGGCGCGTGGCCCGCGACCCAGCTTACGTCGTCGGCCACCAGGGTGTGCGACTGCAGCCAGGGGTGATCGTGGCCTTGCACCACCCACAGGGTGTTGCGCTCCATGTCCTTGCGGGCCACAAACCAGGGCGCGTGTTCGCCGCCGCCGCGCTGCGCGCCTTTTTCTTTGATGCCGCCGATGCCCAGGCCTTGGCGCTGGCCCAGGGTGTAGAAGCTCAGGCCCACGTGCTGGCCCAGCACCCGGCCTTTTTCGTCCTTGATGGGGCCGGGCTCTTTGGCGATGTAGCGGTTCAGGAAGTCGCGGAACGGCCGCTCGCCGATAAAGCAGATACCGGTGGAGTCCTTTTTGGCCGCATTCGGCAGGGCCATTTCGGCGGCGATGCGGCGCACCTCGGTTTTGTGCAGTTCGCCCACCGGGAACAGGGTTTTGCTCAGCTGTGCCTGGTTCAGGCGGTGCAAGAAGTAGCTTTGGTCCTTGCTCGGGTCCAGGCCCTTCAACAGCTGGAACTGGCCAGCGACTTGGCGCACGCGAGCGTAGTGGCCGGTGGCGATCTTCTCGGCACCCAGGCGGATGGCGTGGTCCAAAAAGGCCTTGAACTTGATCTCGGCGTTGCACAAGATGTCCGGATTAGGCGTGCGGCCGGCTTGGTATTCGCGCAGGAATTCGGCAAACACCCGGTCTTTGTACTCGGCGGCAAAGTTGACGTGCTCGATCTCGATGCCGATCACATCGGCCACGGCGGCGGCGTCCACGAAGTCGATGTTGCTGGAGCAGTATTCGCTGTCGTCGTCATCCTCCCAGTTTTTCATGAAGATGCCGATGACCTCATAGCCCTGTTTTTTCAGCAGATAGGCGCTGACGGCCGAATCCACTCCGCCGCTCAACCCGACCACGACCCGTTGTTTGCTGTGTGTTCCCATCCCCCGATTGTAAAAACATGGGTCTGGCCCTGCCTTGCACCCCGACAGAAGGCTAGACTGGCCAAGGCCATTGACTTAAATACGATAGCGCCTTGTGCAGGTGCTGATTGCTTGGGAGGGCTTTTTGATGAAAATTTGTATCTACGGAGCGGGCGCCATCGGCGGCTGGATCGGGGCGCGGTTGGCGGCTCTGGGAGAGCCCGTGAGCGTAGTGGCGCGCGGTGCCACGCTGGCCGCCTTGCAAACCCATGGCTTGCGGCTGCACCACGCCGAGGGGGTGCTGCAGGTGCCGGTGCAGGCGGCCGAGAACGCCGCCGCGCTGGGCGTGCAGGACCTGGTGGTAGTGGCGGTCAAGGCCCCGGCCATGGCTGCAGTAGCGCGCGGCATCGCCCCCTTGCTGGGGCCGCACACCATGGTGCTGACGGCGATGAACGGCGTGCCGTGGTGGTTCTTCCAGGGTTTTGGCGGGGCCTACCAGGGCACGCCGCTGAAGGCGGTAGATGCCACCGGCGAGATTGCGGCGGCCATCCCGGCCCGCCACGTCATCGGCTGCGTGGTGCACGCCAGCTGCGCACTGTGCGCCCCGGGCGAGGTGCAACACCATTTCGGCAATAAGCTGATCCTGGGCGAACCCGCCGGGGGCTCTAGCGAACGGCTGGAGGATCTGGCCGCCTTGCTGACCCGTGCGGGCCTGGAGGTGGTGGTGTCGGCGCAGATCCAGCAAGACACCTGGTTCAAGCTCTGGGGCAATATGACGGTGAACCCGGTCAGCGCCCTGACCGGGGCCACCACCGACCTGATTTTGGAAGACCCGCTGGTGCGCGACTTCATCTCGCGCGTGATGCTGGAGGCCAAGGAGATCGGTGCGCGCATCGGCCTCCCGATTGACCAGCAGCCGCAAGACCGCCATGCGGTGACGCGCAAACTGGGGGCGTTCAAAACCTCCATGCTGCAGGACGTGGAAGCGGGCAAGCCGGTCGAGCTAGATGCGCTGGTGACAGTGGTGCAGGAACTGGGCGTGCTGACCGGGGTGGCCACACCCTTTACCGACGCGCTGCTGGGCTTGGCGCGGCTGCAGGCCCGGGTGCGCGGCTTGTATTAACCGGGGGCGGTGTAGACCAGATCCATGGGAAACCGCCGCCCGGCCAGATAGTCCTCCACGCAGCGCAGCAGCATCGGGCTGCGGTGCCGGTGGCTGCTGGCGCGGATTTCGGCGGGGCTCATCCACAGGGTGCGTTGGATGCCGTGGTCTAACTTGCGCTCGGGGTGGAAGTCGCCCAGCGTGCCGCAAAAGGCAAAGCGCAGGTAGGTGGTGCCGCCCAGGGCGGCCTGGTACACGCCCACCAGCGCGGTGGGGGTAAAGGTGTGGGCGGTTTCCTCTAGCGTTTCGCGGACGCAGGCCTCGGCCAGAGTTTCGCCGCGATCCAGGTGCCCGGCGGGGTTGTTCAGGCGCAGTCCGTCAGCCGTTTCCTCTTCCACCAAGAGAAAACGACCGTCCCGTTCTATCACGGCGGCGACAGTGGCATGGGGTTTCCAGCGGGTATCCATGTCGCATTATCCAAGGGAAATAAAGCGGGACGGCGGGGAAAGAGGCTCGCTGCGCCCATTTGCGGCAAACCCGGTTTGATAGGGCGGTTGGCTGCGGAAATTCAGTTAAGCTGTCCAGCGCCGACCGTTCGCCGGGCAATTTTTGTTGCGTGTGGGTGTTGGACTATTGCAAATATTTAGCTGAGGAGTTGCTGCATGCAAACGGGTGTTACTACTGGAACGGCGCAACGCATTGGCGTACCGCGCGAGACTTTCCCCGGCGAAAAGCGCGTGGCCACCGTGCCCGAGGTGGTGGAGAAACTCATCAAGCTGGGCTTTGCCGTATCGGTCGAGTCGGGCGCGGGTGAGCAGGCCAACTTCAGCGATGACAGCTACCGCGCAGTCGGCGCACAGATCGTGGACGGTGCCGCCGCGTTGTGGCTGGCCTCCGACATCGTGTTCAAGGTGCGTGGACCCAGTGCCGACGAAGTTGGCCTGATGCGCCCGGGCAGCACGCTGATCAGCTTCATCTGGCCTGCACAAAATCCCGAACTGATGCAACAGCTCGCGGCCAAACAGGTCACGGTTCTGGCCATCGACGCCCTGCCCCGCATGCTGAGCCGCGCCCAGAAGATGGACGCATTGACATCGCAGGCCGGTGTCACCGGCTACCGCGCCGTCATCGAGGCCGCCAACGCTTTCGGCCGCTTCTTCAACGGCCAGATCACGGCGGCAGGCAAGGTGCCGCCGGCCAAGGTCTTCATCGCCGGTGCTGGCGTGGCCGGACTGGCTGCGATCGGTACTGCGGCGGGTCTGGGCGCCATCGTGCGCGCCAACGACACCCGTGCGGAAGTGGCTGACCAGGTCACGTCACTGGGTGGCGAATTTGTGAAAGTCGAGTACGAGGAGGAAGGCGGCGGTGGCGGTGGTGGCGGCTACGCCAAAGTGATGAGCGAGGGCTTCCAGCAAGCCCAGCGCGAGATGTACGCCAAGCAGGCGCGGGAGGTGGACATCATCATCACCACCGCGCTGATCCCCGGCAAACCGGCGCCCAAGCTGATCACCGCCGAGATGGTGCGCTCTATGAAGCCCGGTAGCGTCATCGTGGACATGGCGGCCGAGCAGGGCGGCAACTGCGAGTTGACCGAACCCGGCCAGTCCGTCGTCAAGCACGGCGTGACCATCGTGGGCTACACCGATCTGGCCTCGCGCCTGTCCAAGCAGTCGTCCACGCTCTACGCAACCAATCTGTTTCGATTGACCGAAGAGCTGTGCAAGACCAAGGACGGCATCATCAACGTCAACATGGAAGACGATGCCATCCGCGGCCTGACGGTTGTCAAGGACGGCAGCATCACCTGGCCGGCACCGGCACCCAAGTTGCCAGCCGCACCGGCGGTGGCCAAACCCACTACGGCACCCGCTGCCAAGAAGGCGCACGGCCATGGGGCTCCGTCTGAACCCATGGCCGGCAACAAGCTGGCCATCGTGTTCGGCGTGGCGGCCGCGCTGTTCTGGCTGATAGGGGCCAGCGCGCCTAAAGAGTTCTTGTCGCATTTCACGGTCTTCGTGCTGGCCTGCTTTGTGGGCTACATGGTGGTGTGGAACGTCAAGCCGGCGCTGCACACGCCCCTGATGAGCGTGACCAACGCCATCAGCAGCATCATTGCCATCGGCGCGCTGGTGCAGATTTCTCCGATTGCGGGTGCGGTCGACCGGCCGGACGACTGGATACGCTGGGTGGCCACGGCGGGCATTGTGCTCACGGCCATCAACATGTTCGGCGGCTTTGCCGTCACCCAGCGCATGCTGGCCATGTTCCGCAAATAAGAAAAGAGAAGAACATCCATGTCTACCAGTTTGGCTACGGTCTCCTATATCGGGGCCACGATTCTTTTCATCTTGAGCTTGGGCGGTTTGTCCAACCAGGAAACCTCCCGGCGCGGCAACTTCTACGGCATGCTCGGCATGGCGATTGCGGTGCTGGCGACGGTGTTCGGCCCCCAAGTCAATGGGGCCACCAGCTACGCCTGGATCGTCGGGGCCATGCTGGTGGGCGGTGCCATTGGCCTGTACGCGGCCCGCACCGTGCAAATGACGCAGATGCCCGAGTTGGTGGCGCTGATGCACAGCATGGTTGGCCTGGCCGCCATTCTGGTGGGGGTTGCCACCTTCATTGACCCGGAGGCTTCCAAGAGCTTTGTCGGCGCGGCCAAGTCCATCCACGAGATGGAGATCTACATCGGCATCTTCATCGGTGCCATCACCTTCTCCGGCTCCATCATCGCGTTCGGGAAATTGTCGGGCCGCATAGGGGGCAATCCCTTGTTGCTGCCAGGGCGGCACTGGATGAATCTGACCGGGCTGCTGCTGGTGATTTATTTTGGCCGCGAGTTTCTCAACGCCCATTCCATCCACGATGCCATGACGCCGCTGATCGTGATGACGGTGATCGCGCTGCTGTTTGGCATGCACATGGTCATGGCCATTGGCGGTGCGGACATGCCGGTGGTGGTGTCTATGCTGAACAGCTATTCAGGTAGGCGGCGGCGGCCACCGGCTTTATGCTGTCCAACGACTTGCTGATTGTGATTGGTGCCTTGGTGGGCTCCAGTGGTGCCATCCTCTCGTACATCATGTGCAACGCGATGAACCGCAGTTTTATCAGCGTGATTGCCGGCGGCTTCGGCACCACCAGTGCCAAGCCGAAGGCGACCGGTGGCGCGGCAGAACCGGCTGGCGAAGTCACGCCTGTCAATGCTGTCGAGACGGCAGAGCTATTGCGCGAAGCCAAGAACGTGGTCATTGTTCCGGGCTACGGCATGGCGGTGGCGCAGGCCCAGCACACGGTGTTTGAGATCACCAAGTTCTTGCGTGAAAAGGGCGTGAATGTGCGGTTCGGCATCCATCCGGTTGCGGGCCGCATGCCGGGCCACATGAATGTGCTACTGGCCGAGGCCAAGGTGCCGTACGACATCGTGTTTGAAATGGATGAGTTGAACGACGATTTCCCCACCACCGACGTGGCCATGGTGATTGGTGCCAACGACATCGTCAACCCCGCCGCGCAGGACGATCCGGGCAGCCCCATTGCCGGCATGCCGGTGCTGGAAGTCTGGAAGGCCAAGACCTCCATCGTCATGAAGCGCAGCATGGCTTCGGGCTACGCGGGCGTGGACAACCCCCTGTTCTACAAAGACAACAACCGCATGCTGTTTGGCGACGCCAAGAAAATGTTGGATGAGGTGTTGACCGCGCTGAGAGCTTGATGGCGCAGCCCATCTAGGGAAAAACACCCGTCAGATCGCGAGTGCCGCCCCCAGGCATTCGCGGGCAGAATATCCGCAGCTCTTTACCGTTGGAATAGGCAAGCATGACAGACCGCATTTGGCTCACCAGCTACCCCCCCGGCGTACCCGCCGACATCGACCCGTCGCGCTACGCATCGCTGCAGGCCCTGCTGGAGGAAAGTTTTCAGAAGTACGCCGACCGCACCGCCTACAGCTTCATGGGCAAGAACCTCAGCTATGGCGAAACCGACATCCTGAGCCGCCAGTTTGCCGCTTATTTGCAAAGCCTGGGCCTGGCCAAGGGCGACCGCGTGGCGGTGATGATGCCCAATGTGCCGCAGTACCCGGTGGCCGTGGCCGCCTTGCTACGGGCCGGGCTGGTGCTGGTCAACGTGAACCCGCTGTACACCCCGCGCGAGCTGGAGCACCAGTTGAAAGACTCCGGGGCCAAGGCCATCGTGATCCTGGAAAACTTTGCCGCCACGCTGCAGCAATGCCTGGGCAGCACCCCCGTCAAGCACATCGTTCTGTGCGCCATGGGCGACCAGCTCGGGTTGCTCAAGGGCGCGCTGGTCAACTACGTGGTGCGCAAGGTCAAAAAGCTGGTGCCGCCTTTCCAGTTGCCGGGCGCCGTGCGCTTCAACACGGCGCTGGCGCAGGGCCGACGCAGCGTGTTCACCCCCGTGCCGGTGCAGCCGGACGATATCGCCGTGTTGCAGTACACCGGCGGCACCACCGGCGTGTCCAAAGGGGCCGTGCTGTTACACCGCAACGTGATTGCCAACGTGCTGCAGTCCGAGGCCTGGAACCAGCCGGTGATGGACAAGGTGCCTCAGGGTGAGCAGCCCACCAGCGTCTGCGCGCTGCCGCTGTACCACATCTTCGCGTTTACCGTGGGCATGATGCTGTCGATGCGCACCGGCGGCAAGCTGATCATGATCCCCAATCCACGCGACCTGAAGGCGGTGCTCAAAGAGCTGTCCCAGCACCGCATCCACAGCCTGCCCGCGGTCAACACCTTGTTCAACGGCCTGGCCAACCACCCCGATTTCAAAACCGTGGACTGGAGCCACCTGAAGGTGTCCATCGGCGGCGGTATGGCGGTGCAGGCTGCCGTGGCCAAGCTTTGGCTGGAAAAAACCGGCTGCCCGATTTGCGAGGGCTACGGTCTGAGCGAAACCTCGCCCACCGCCAGTTGCAACCCGCCCACGCGCAGCGACTACACCGGCACCATCGGCGTGCCGCTGTCCAGCACCTATTTCAAACTGCTGGACGACGCGGGTGCCGAGGTGCCCATGGGCCAGCCCGGCGAAATCGCCATCAAGGGCCCGCAGGTGATGGCCGGATACTGGCAGCGCCCCGACGAGACCGCCCAGGCCATGACTGCCGATGGTTACTTCAAAACCGGCGACATAGGCACCATGGACGCGCTGGGCTATTTCAAAATTGTGGACCGCAAGAAAGACATGGTGCTGGTCAGCGGCTTCAATGTGTACCCCAACGAGGTGGAAGACGTGGTGGCCGCAATGCCCGGCGTGCTGGAATGCGCCTGCGTGGGTGTGCCGGACGAGAAGACCGGTGAAGCCGTCAAAGTGGTCATCGTCAAGAAGGACCCGGCCTTGACCGAAGCCGAGGTGCGCGCCTACTGCAAGGCCAACCTCACCGGCTACAAGCAGCCCCGCGTGGTCGAGTTCCGCGCGGAGCTGCCGAAAACCCCGGTCGGCAAAATCCTGCGCCGCGAACTGCGTACCAAGGCATGACCCTGGCCATCCTCAGCGCTCTGGCCGAGGAACAGCAGGGCATCTTTGAGCAGTTGGATCAGCCCCAACGCGTGCAGCACGCTGGGCGAAGCTTCGGTCTGGGGCGGTGGCACGGCCAGCCGGTGGTGCTGGCGCTGTCGCGCATCGGTAAGGTGGCGGCGGCCACCACGGCCACGACCCTGATTGAGAGATTTGGCGTGCAGCGCATCGTCTTTACCGGTGTCGCTGGCGGTGTGGGCGCGGGTGTGCAGGTGGGTGATGTGGTTGTGGCCAGCGAGTATTTGCAGCACGATATGCATGCCGAGCCACTGTTTCCTGCTTTCGAGGTGCCGCTGTATGGCCGCGCACGGTTTGCTTGCGACAACGCGCTGACTGCTATTCTTTTGGAAGCTGCTCGTGCAGGTGTCACCTCCGCTGGAGGCCTTTTTCCTTTAAATCCTGCACCGCAGGTGCACCAGGGCTTGGTCGCTAGCGGTGACCTGTTTGTGTCCTCCGCGGCCCAGTCGCAGGCCTTGTTGGCGGCGCTGAACGCCAGCGGCCACGAAGCCCTGGCGGTGGAAATGGAGGGCGCCGCTGTGGCACAGGTCTGCCACGACTACGGCGTGCCTTTCGCCGCCATGCGCACCATCTCCGATCGCGCCGACGACAGTGCACACGTGGACTTTCCCGAGTTCGTTCGCACCGTGGCCAGCCGCTATGCGCAGGCCATTCTTACGGAGTTCGTCCAGCGGTTGTGACCACCCCGGGTGTCAAGGTCAGAAAGGATCTTTCCAGGGACACCGTGGGACCGGCTTTGCTGGACCGCTGGTGTTGCCCCCCTGCAAGGGGGAGCCGCAGCGAAGCTGAGGCATGAGGGGGTGTCTAAGATAACCAGCCACGCTTGTAGAAGTACCACATCGGCACCAGTGCACTGGCGACCATCAGTGCCACGGTATAGGGGTAGCTCCAGGCGCCCAGAAACTCCAATTCGGGGAATTTCAGGTTCATGCCGTAGACGCTGGCCACCAGGGTGGGTGGCAGCAGCGCCACGCTGGCCACCGAGAAGATCTTGATAATCTTGTTCTGGTTGATGTTGATGAAACCGACCGTGGCGTCCATCAAGAAGTTGATCTTGTCGAACAGGAAGGCGGTGTGCGAGTCCAGCGAATCGATGTCGCGGTGGATCTGGCGGGCCTCTTCGAACTGCTCGGCGTTGAGCATCTTGCTGCGCATCATGAAGCTCAGGGCGCGGCGGGTGTCCATCATGTTGCGGCGGATGCGGCCGTTCAAATCCTCGTGGCGAGCGATGGAGCCCAGCACTTCACCGGCCAGCGCGTCGGTCATATTGCCCGCGAGTACCCGGCGGCTGACCTTTTCCAGATCCACGTAGATGTCTTCCAGCGTGTCGGCCGAATATTCGGCATCGGCATCGAAAAGTTTGAGTAAAACTTCTTTCGCATCTTCAATCAGTCCGGGTGCCCGGCGCGCGCGCATGCGCAGCAGGCGGAACACCGGCACGTCTTCGTCGTGGATGGAGAACAGTACGCCCCGGCTTTTCAGCTCGGCGTTGTGCTGGTTCAGGATAAAGGCGACGCGCACGGTGCGCGGGTCGGACTCGTCGGCCACCAAGAAGTCACTGCGGATGTGCAGTTCGCCGTTGTCTTCTTCGTAAAAACGGGCGGATTCTTCAATATCTTCGTCCATCGCGTCTTCGGGGATGGACAGGCCGTAATACTGTTTGATCCAGCGTTTCTCTTCTGGCGTGGGCGATTCCAGGTCCACCCAGATCGGCTGGAAGCGGGACAGCTCCTCTAGCGACTCGATCTCTTCTTGAAACAATCGGCCGTTGGCGAGCGAAAAAATATTCAGCATGGGGGCTCCCTGGAATGGATGGGCTTGGACGGGGGAATGTGGGGCTTGGCTTTCAGCCCCCGTGCGGCGCAGGGAGGTGAAAGCTAGCGACTAGGGGCGCTTTCCATGGCGGTTTCTCGGATGTAACAGAGGTGCGAATTATGGCACTGCCGCCCGCGCTCTATACAGGTGGGGCTCAGGCTTTTGACGGTTGGTTACACGGGGTAACACCCAGTCCAAATGCCCGCCAAAGGGTTGCGCTCAAGGCGTAACGGGCGCATAGTTAATTTACTTTCAACGGTGAAAGTAATGCCTTAGGAGGAACTACATGAACTTGACGATCAGCGGACACCATCTGGATGTGACCCCCGCCTTGCGTACCTATGTGACCACCAAGCTGGACCGAATAACCCGCCATTTCGACCAGTTGGTAGATGTGAAGGTACTGTTGACGATTGAAAAGCAAAAGGAAAAGCAAGGCCGACAACGGGCCGAATGCAACATCCATGTCAAAGGCAATGACATGTTCGCCGAAAGCTCCCACTCGGATTTGTACGCCGCAGTAGACGAATTGGTCGACAAGCTGGACCGCCAGGTGGTCCGCCACAAAGACCGCGTTCAAGACCACCACCACGAAGCGCCCAAGCGCCTGATGTAAGCCCCGCGCTTGCGCGCCCACAGCAAAAGCCGCCGCTCTACTCGGCGGCTTTTTTGTTGGGGTAAACCTACAGCCTAGCGCACGTGCATAATTCGCCTCTCTATGAACCGCCTCGCCTCCATCCTGCCCTCCGCTCAAGTGCTCGTGAGCGTCGATGCGTCCAGCAAAAAACGTGCTTTTGAAGAAGCCGGTTTGCTGTTTGAAAACCTGCATGGCCTGAGCCGGGCCCTCATTACCGACAGCCTGTTCGCCCGCGAACGCTTGGGCTCTACCGGTTTGGGGCACGGGGTGGCGATTCCGCATGGCCGTATCAAGGGACTGAAAGCGCCCATGGCTGCTGTGGTGCAGTTGGCGCAGTCGATCGGATTCGATGCGCCGGACGAGCTGCCGGTGGGCTTGCTAATCTTTTTGCTGGTGCCCGAAGCGGCGACCCAAAAACACTTGGAAATCCTGTCGGAAATCGCCGAGCTGCTCAGCGATGCGCCGCTGCGTGAAAAAATCAAAACTGCAGCCGATGCCGAGGTCTTGCACGGCTTGATCTGCGGCTGGCAGTCCGCCCAGTCGGCCTAGTTTCCAGGGCCTAGACCGCTTTGAAGCCCACCGTCGTCAGTGCCGACGTTCTGTTCGAGGCCTTCCGCTCCCTGCTGCGCTGGGAATGGGTGGCGGGCCTAGGTGCTTCCGAGCGGCGTTTTGACGAGGTGGCGGTGCGGGCCGCGCGCTCGGGTGCCGATCTGGTCGGGTATCTCAACTATATCCATCCCTACCGTGTGCAGATCATGGGCGAGCGCGAAATCGCCTACCTGACCAGCGCCACCCCAGAAGACTGCGCCCGCCGCATCGCCCGCATCGTGACGCTGGAGCCGCCCGCACTGATCATGGCCGACGGCCAAACCGCTCCCGACGCGCTGCTGTCAATGTGCGAACGGGCGCAGATTCCGATGTTTGCCACGCAGGATTCGTCGGCCTTTGTGATCGACGTGCTGCGCGCCTATTTGTCCAAGCATTTTGCCGACCGTACCTCGATGCACGGCGTGTTCATGGACATTCTGGGCCTGGGCGTGATGATCACCGGTGAATCCGGCCTGGGCAAAAGCGAGCTGGGCCTGGAATTGATTTCCCGCGGCAACGGCTTGGTGGCCGACGACGCGGTGGACCTGTACCGCATCAACCAGACCACCATCGAAGGCCGCTGCCCCGAGCTATTGCAAAACCTGCTGGAAGTGCGCGGTATTGGCTTGCTGGACATCCGCGGCATTTTTGGCGAGACCGCGGTGCGCCGCAAGATGCGCCTCAAGCTGATCGTACATCTGGTGCGCAAGGAAACCATGGAGCGCGAGTACGAGCGCCTGCCCTACGAACCGCTGACCCAGGATGTGCTGGGCGTGCCGGTGCGCAAGGTCATCATCCAGGTGGTGGCCGGCCGCAACATCGCCGTACTGGTAGAAGCCGCCGTGCGCAACACCATCCTGCAGCTGCGTGGCATCGATACGTACCAAGAGTTTGTCGAGCGCCACCGCAAAGCGATGGAAGCCACGGAGTAAGTCAGCTTCTGATTTGATAGCGCCTTGCGCAGGTGCAATAAGCGCTAGCAGCCTAAAAGACTATAAGCGCCTGGGGTTTACTTCGCCGAACAGTCGGCACACAGGCCGTACAAAGACATGGCGTGGTCGTGCACCGTCCAGCCCATCGTCTTGGCCACAATTTGCTGGCGCTGTTCGATTTCGGCATCAAAAAACTCTTCTACCTTGCCGCAGGACGTGCAGACAAAGTGGTCGTGGTGGCGGCCTTCGTTCAGCTCGTACACCGACTTGCCCGATTCAAAATGGCTGCGCGACAAAATCCCGGCCTGCTCAAACTGCGTCAGCACCCGGTACACCGTGGCCAGGCCGATGTCGGAGTGCTCCAGCAGCAGCACCCGGAACACGTCTTCGGCCGTCATATGGCGCAGTTCACCGGTTTGGAAAATCTCCAAAATTTTCAGGCGGGGCAGGGTGGCTTTCAGTCCGGTGTTCTTGAGTTCGTCGATATTGGCCATGGTGGCAGGTCTTTCTGGAGTCGGTGGGAGCGGAAGAACGTTCTAGGGCTGCCAGTACAATCCAGGGATCATATCGCCTGAGTCTCACCCTATGTTTGAACCCTCTTTGCGCGGCACTCTGACCGCCCTGGCCCTTGCGGCATGCGCGGCTCTTGGGGCCTGCAGCAGCATTGACAACAGCACCCGCAACTTCGTGGGTTCGCTGGCCCCGTACAAGATGGAAGTGGTGCAAGGCAACTTCGTTTCCAAAGAGCAGGTGGATGCGCTCAAGCCCGGTATGGCGCGCGAACAGGTGAAGGATATTTTGGGCACCTCGCTGCTGCAAGACGTGTTCCATGCCGACCGCTGGGACTACGTGTTCACCATGCGCCGCCAAGGCACCGAGCCGCAGGCGCGCAAGTTCACCGTGTTTTTCAAGGGTGACGTGATGGACCACGTTGAGGGCGACACCATGCCCAGCGAGAGCGAATTCGTCGGCCTGCTGGCCAAGTCGCACCCCGTCAAGTCCGTACCGCTGCTGGAAGCCAGCGAAGACCGCCTGAAGTCCTTCGCGGCTCCGGTGGCTCCGCCTGCCACGGCGGCGGCCGCTGCGGCGGTGCCCGTCACGGCCTACCCGCCGCTTGAAGCCCCTTCTGCCCAATAGGTTCTGGCCATGACAGACACATCTTCTCCCTTGGGCGCAGCCACGCCTGTGGTGCATGCCGTGGCCGTGGCCGGTGCATCCGGCCGTATGGGCCACATGCTGATTGAAGCCATCCGCGATGCCGACGACTGCGTGCTGGCCGGTGCGCTGGACCTGGCCAGCAGCCCCCAGATCGGTGCCGATGCCGCGGCCTTCCTGGGCCACAGCACCGGGGTCGCTATCACCGCCGACCTGCGTGACGGCCTGAAAAATGCCAAGGTGCTGATCGACTTCACCCGTCCCGAAGGCACGATGGCGCATCTGCGCATGTGCCGCAGCCTGGGTGTGAATGCCGTGGTCGGCACCACCGGCTTCAACGACGCAGAAAAGACCGAGATCGCCGAGATCGCCCAGCACATCGCCATCATGATGGCCCCCAATATGAGCGTGGGCGTCAACGTCACCCTCAAGCTGCTGGAGATGGCCGCCAAAGCGATGTCCACCGGCTACGACATTGAAATCGTCGAAGCCCACCACCGCCACAAGATCGACGCGCCCTCGGGTACCGCGCTGAAAATGGGCGAAGTCATCGCCGAAGCCATGGGCCGCGACCTGAAGGAATGTGCCGTCTACGAGCGCTACGGCATCACCGGTGAACGCGACCCGTCCAGCATCGGCTTTGCCACCATCCGCGGTGGCGACATCGTGGGCGACCACACCGTGCTCTTTGCGGGTACCGGCGAGCGCATCGAGATCAGCCACAAGTCGTCCAGTCGCGCCACCTACGCCCAGGGCAGCCTGCGTGCCGTGCGCTTTCTGGCCAACAAGCGCACAGGCCTGTTCGACATGTTCGACGTGTTGGGACTGAAGTAAATCTATGGACCTCCAGCAGGTGCTGACCCAGGGCGACTTCGTCAGCCGTGCGGTCGCGCTACTGCTGTTGGCCATGTCGGTGGCCAGCTGGGTGGTGATTGTGTGGAAGGGCTGGATGCTGCGCCGCGCCCGCACCGACGTGGCCCGCAGTACTGCGGCGTTTTGGCAAGCCCCTAGCGTGGCAGAAGCCCAGCAGCGTTTGACATCTTTTGACCCGTTGGCGCTGGTTCTGCCTTTGGTTCTAGCTACAAAAATAGAAGCGCCTGGTACTTTGGCTGCCGCGGGCGACCGCTCCCAGCAGCTCACCCGTGTGTTGCGCAACGCCCTGCATGCCGTGCTGCACAAGCTGCAGTTCGGCCAGGTGATGCTGGCCACGGTGGGCTCCACTGCGCCGTTTGTGGGCTTGTTGGGTACGGTTTGGGGCATTTACCACGCGCTGGGCGCAATTGCGGCATCGGGCCAGATGAGTATCGACAAAGTGGCTGGCCCGGTCGGCGAGTCGCTAGTGATGACTGCCGCAGGCCTGGCTGTCGCCATTCCGGCCGTGCTGGCCTACAACGTCTATGGCCGCCTGATCGGCAGCATTGAAGCCGACCTGGAAGGCTTTGCCCGCGATTTGCGCGAACTTTTGTCGGTGCAATAGCATGGCCTTCGGTCGCCTTGAACGCACCAAGGCTTCCCAGCCCATGAGCGACATCAACATGACCCCGTTGGTCGATGTGATGCTGGTGCTGGTGGTAATCTTCATCCTCACCGCGCCCCTGCTGTCCAGCTCCATCCAGCTGGACTTGCCCAAGACCGATGCCGCCAAGTCCCCAAGCGCGCCCCAGTTCGTTACCCTGGTGGTGGACAAAGCCGGACATACCTTCCTGAACGACCAGCCGGTGACGGCGGCCGAACTGGCCACTCAGCTCAGCCTGGCCGCCGACCAAAACCCCGACACCGAGGTGCAATTGCGCGCCGACACCACCGTGCCCTATGGTCGCGTGGTCGAGGTGATGGGCGTGGCGCAGAAGGCCGGGCTGAACAAGATCGGCTTTGTGGCCCAGCCGCCCACCGCTGCCGCCACGACCACGCCAGTCACACCCTAAAATCAGTCTGTTGCGGCCTTTTGCGCCGCCCGTGTCTTTGCTTCCCCCCGTCTGCCATGCTCGAAAAATACAACCATCTCGAAGTCGAAGCCGCCGCCCAAACCCAATGGACCGCTGCCGATGCCTACCGCGTCACCGAAGACCGGTCCAAAAAGAAGTTCTACGCCTGCTCCATGCTGCCCTACCCCAGCGGCAAGCTGCACATGGGCCACGTGCGCAACTACACCATCAACGACATGCTGGCGCGCCAGCTGCGCATGCAGGGCTACAACGTGCTCATGCCCATGGGCTGGGACGCGTTTGGCCTGCCCGCAGAAAACGCCGCGCTAAAAAACGGCGTACCGCCCGGCCAGTGGACGATGGACAACATCGCCTACATGAAGACCCAGATGCAGGCCATGGGCCTGGCCATCGACTGGAGCCGCGAGGTCGCCACCTGCACGCCCGAGTACTACAAATGGAACCAGTGGCTGTTTTTGAAAATGCTGGACAAGGGCATCGCCTACCGCAAAACCCAGGTGGTCAACTGGGACCCGGTAGACATGACGGTGCTGGCCAACGAGCAGGTGATTGACGGCAAGGGTTGGCGCACCGGTGCCGTGGTCGAAAAACGCGAGATCCCCGGCTACTACCTGAAAATCACCGACTACGCCGACGAGCTGCTGGGCCAGGTCAAAGATGCCTTGCCTGGCTGGCCCGAGCGCGTCAAGCTGATGCAGGAAAACTGGATCGGCAAGAGCGAAGGCGTGCGCTTTGCGTTTCCGCACACCATCAAGAATGCCAAAGGCCAACTGATCGACGGTGGCAAGATGTATGTCTTCACCACCCGTGCCGACACCATCATGGGCGTGACCTTCTGCGCCGTGGCCCCCGAGCACCCGCTGGCCACGCATGCTGCGCAGACCAATCCTAAGCTGGCGGCTTTTATTGAGAGCTGCAAGCAAGGTGGCACCACCGAGGCCGAGCTGGCGGTGCGCGAAAAAGAAGGCATGCCCACCGGCTTGCAGGTCATCCACCCGCTGAACGGCCACAAGATCGACGTGTGGGTCGGCAACTACGTGCTGATGGGCTATGGCGACGGCGCGGTAATGGGCGTACCGGCCCACGACGAGCGCGACTTCGCCTTTGCGCTGAAATACGCGCTGCCCATCGTCCAGGTGGTGCATGTAGACCACCAGCACTACGACTACCACCACTGGAACGACTGGTACGGCGACAAGCAACGCGGCGTGACCATCAACTCCGACAGCTTCAGCGGCCTGTGCTTTCAGGATGCGGTGAACGCCGTGGCCCACGCGCTGCAGGTCAAGGGCCTGGGTGAGAAAAAGACCACCTGGCGCCTGCGCGACTGGGGTGTGAGCCGCCAGCGCTACTGGGGCACGCCCATCCCCATCATCCACTGCGACGAACACGGCGCGGTGCCGGTGCCCGAAAAAGACCTACCCGTGGTGCTGCCGCAAGACTGCATCCCCGATGGCTCGGGCAATCCGCTGAACAAACACGAAGGCTTCCACGCCGGTGTCGTTTGCCCGGTGTGCGGCAAGCCCGCCCGGCGCGAAACCGACACCATGGACACCTTTGTCGATTCCAGCTGGTACTTCATGCGCTATTGCGACCCGCACAAGACGGACGGCATGGTGGGCGAGGGCGCGGACTACTGGATGCCCATGGACCAGTACATCGGCGGCATCGAACACGCCATCCTGCACCTGCTGTACGCGCGCTTCTGGACCAAGGTGATGCGCGACCTGGACCTGGTGAAGTGCGACGAACCCTTCAGCAAGCTGCTGACCCAAGGCATGGTGCTCAACGGCGCTTTCTCGCACAAGCCTGCGGGCGGCGGCATCCAATACCACTGGGAAAGCGAAGTCGAGGTGCAGCGCAACGAGCGCGACCAGATCGTCGGCGGCACGCTCAAAGCCGACGGCACGGTGCTGAACTACGAGCTCACCACCATGAGCAAGAGCAAGAGCAACGGTGTCGATCCGCAAGACCTGATCGAAAAATACGGTGCCGATACCGCCCGCCTGTACACCATGTTTACCGCACCGCCCGAGGCCACGCTGGAGTGGAACGACGCGTCGGTCGAAGGCAGCTACCGCTTCCTGCGCCGGGTGTGGAACTTCGGCGTCAAGCTGGCTGCTACAGATTTCGCAGCTGCCCACGCAAGTGCTATCAGCGCCAGCAGCCTAAAAGATGTGAATTTTGGCAAAGAGGCCAAAGCCTTGCGCCACGAGGTCCACACCGTGCTCAAGCAGGTGGACTACGACTACCAGCGCATGCAGTACAACACCGTGGTGTCCGGCGGCATGAAGCTGCTGAACGCCCTGGAAGACTTCAAGGCGTTGGACTCGGCGGGCGCGCAAGTCGCGCTGATCGAAAGCTTTGGCATCCTGCTGCGCTGCCTGTACCCGGCCACCCCGCACATCACCCACGCGCTGTGGACCGAGCTGGGCTATGTGGACCGCTTTGGCGACCTGCTGGACGCGCCCTGGCCGGTGGTGGACCCGCTGGCCCTGGTGCAGGACGAAATTGAACTGATGCTGCAGGTCAACGGCAAATTGCGTGGCTCCATCCTGGTACCCGCCACCGCCAGCAAGGCCGAGATTGAAGCCGCCGCGCTGGCCTGTGAGGCCTTTACCAAGACGGCAGCCGGGGCGGCACCCAAAAAGATCATCGTGGTGCCTGGGCGCCTGGTGAACCTGGTGCTGTGATGCTGCGCCGCTCCTTTCTCCTCTCCGTGCCCGCCGTATCTGCCATGGGTTTAAGTGCCTGCGGTTTTGCCCTGCGCCAGGCTCCCAACTATCCGTTCTCCACCATCTTTGTGCGCGTGGCCGAGGCTTCGTCGCTGGGCAACGAGCTCAAGCGCAACCTGGCCAGTGGCGGCAAGCTGGAGGTGGTGACCGACCCGAAACGCCTGGACAGTGTGGACGTGGTGTTGGAAATCACCCTGGACCAGCGCGAAAAAAGCGTGGCCTCGCTCACCTCGGCGGGCCAGGTGCGGGAATTCCAGCTGCGCACACGCGTCAAGTTCCGTCTGCGCACGCCGCAGGGCAAAGAGCTGATTACCGATGCCGAAATTCTGCAGCAGCGCGACATCAGCTACACCGAAACCCAGGCCCTGTCCAAAGAAGCCGAAGAGCAACTGCTGTACCGCGCCATGCAGACCGACATCGTGCAGCAGATCATGCGGCGCATCGCTGCGGTGCAAGCACTGTAGTGCCGCGCCACGCATGGTCTGCCGGTTTGCACTCGCTATCGACGCGCATTGCGTCGTTGTGGTCCTTGCCCAGGCTTCAGCCTGGGCTGCGGGCCACGCCTAGCACTGCACGCCGATAGCCTTGCGCAAATCCGACACACCACACGTGACACGACACTAAATGCAACTCGCCCCCGGCCAACTCGCTGCGCAGCTGGCCAAAGGCCTGCGCTCGCTCTACACCCTGCACGGCGACGAGCCGCTGCTGGTGCAGGAGGCGCTGGACGCCATCCGCGCGACTGCGCGCGCCCAGGGCTTTACCGAGCGCACGGTGCACGTGGTGGCCGGGGCGCATTTTGACTGGAGCGAGGTACTGGCGGCGGGGGGCTCGCTCAGCCTGTTTGCCGACAAGCAAATTCTGGAAGTGCGCATTCCGTCCGGCAAGCCCGGCAAAGACGGCAGTACCGCCCTGCAACACCTGGCCCAGCAGGCCGAGGACAATACCGATACCCTGACCCTGGTGGTGGTGCCCCGACTCGACAAAGTGGCCAAATCTGCGGCCTGGTTTGTGGCGCTGGAAAAGTTTGGCATCACTATCCAGGTCGAGCCGGTAGAACGGGGCGCACTGCCGCAGTGGATCGCCCAGCGCCTGCAAGCCCAGGGCCAGCGCGTGCAGGCCGGGGTCGAAGGCCAGCAAACCCTGCAGTTTTTTGCCGACCGGGTCGAAGGCAACCTGCTGGCCGCCCACCAAGAGATCCAGAAACTGGCCCTGCTGTACCCGGCGGGCGAGCTGCAATGGGCGCAGGTGGAATCTGCCGTGCTGAACGTGGCCCGTTACGACGTGTTCAAGCTGTCCGAGGCCGTGCTGGCGGGCCAGCGGCTGCGGGTGCAGCGCATGCTTGACGGCCTGCAGGCCGAAGGCGAGGCCGAGGTGCTGGTGCATTGGGCCTTGGCCGAGGACATCCGCGCCCTGCAACGCGTCAAAACCGCCATGGATGCGGGCAAACCCCTGCCCATGGCCCTGCGCGAAAACCGCGTCTGGGGGGCCAAGGAACGCCTGTTCGAGCGTGTGTTGCCGCGCATGCCCAGCCCGCTGATCGCCCAGCTGCTGCAGTCGGCCCACCAGGTGGACGGCATCGTCAAGGGTTTGAAACAGCCCGACTGGCCCGCCGACCCCTGGCAGGCGCTGCACCGGCTGGCGGGCATGCTGTGCGCCGCGTGTGCTGTGCCGACGGGGCGTTAGCCCGCGGGGCTTGGGTGCCGTGACAAAATACCGCCATGAACGCCCTCAATATCGCCGAATACACCCAATCGCTAGGTTTACAAGCAAAAGTGGCATCTGCGCAGATGGCACGTGCGCCAGCAGCTATTAAAAATGTAGCTTTGCGGGCTCTGGCGCGGTTGCTGCGCGAGAACACCGCTGCGCTGCAAATCGACAATGCCAAAGATTTGGACCGCGCCCGCGCTGCCGGCCTGACCGCGCCCCTGGTGGACCGCCTCAAGCTCAGCCCGCAGACGCTGGAAACCTGCGCCCAGGGCTGCGAGCAGCTGGCGGCCATGGCCGACTCGATTGGCGAGATCATCGGCCTGCAGCAGCAGCCCAGCGGCATCCGCGTGGGCCAGATGCGGGTGCCGATCGGCGTGTTCGGTATGATTTTCGAGAGCCGGCCGAATGTGACCATCGAGGCCGCCAGCCTGTCGATCAAGAGCGGCAATGCCTGCATCCTGCGCGGCGGCTCCGAGGCGATCGACTCCAACAAGGCGCTGGCGCTGCTGGTTCAAAAAGCGCTGACCGAGGCCGGTCTGCCGGCCGACGCGGTGCAACTGGTGCAGACCACCGACCGCGAAGTCGTCGGCCAGCTGATCACCATGCCGCAGTATGTGGACGTGATCATTCCGCGCGGCGGCAAGAGCCTGATCGAGCGCATCAGCCGCGATGCCAAGGTGCCGGTGATCAAGCACCTGGACGGCAACTGCCATGTGTACGTGGACGATCCCTGCGACATCGCCATGGCCGTGCAAGTGGCCGACAACGCCAAGACCAGCAAATACAGCCCTTGCAACGCTACTGAGGGCCTGCTGGTGGCGCGCGGCGTGGCGGCCGAGTTCTTGCCGTTGATCGGCGAAATTTATGCAAAAAAGGGCGTAGAAATGCGCTGTGATCCGGCTGCGGCGCAGATACTGCTTGCGCAGGCTGCTATTAAATTAAATGCAAAAATCATAGCGGCCACCGAGCAAGACTGGTACGAGGAGTATCTGGCCCCCATCATCAGCATCAAGGTGGTGGAAGGCGTGGACGAGGCGATTGCGCACATCAACCAATACAGCAGCCACCACACCGATGCCATCCTGACCCGCGACCACATGCACGCCCAGCAGTTTCTGCGCGAGGTGGATTCAGCCAGCGTGATGGTCAACACCAGCACCCGGTTTGCCGATGGCTTCGAGTACGGCCTGGGGGCCGAAATCGGCATCAGTACCGACAAGTTCCACGCCCGTGGCCCGGTCGGTCTGGCGGGGCTGACATCGTTGAAATACGTCGTTTTAGGCCAGGGCGAAGTGCGCATTTAAGGCCATCGCTCTTGATGGGCACCTTGAGATTAGGCAGATCGCCCTTACATCCCGTAACTCCTACCGTTTCTACAGGGCCTCCATGGTTCCCCATCTCATCACTGCGCTCACCGGCCCGATCAACGAACTTGAGCAGCGCATCCTCGACTCCATGCCGGCCATCGAACGCTGGTTTCGGCTGGAATGGATGGAGCACACGCCGCCGTTTTACAGCGCGGTGGACATCCGCAACGCGGGTTTCAAGCTGGCCCCGGTGGACACCAACCTGTTTCCCAACGCCTGGAACAACCTGACCCCGCAAATGCTGCCGCTGGCCGTGCAATCGGCCATGGCGGCTATCGAAAAGATCTGCCCCGAAGCCAAAAACCTGCTGCTGATCCCCGAGAACGACACCCGCAGCACCTTCTACCTGTCGAACGTGGCGCAATTGCAGCGCATCTTCCACATGGCCGGGCTGAACGTGCGGGTGGGCTCGATCAACCCCGACATCAAGGAAACCACGGTCATCAACCTGCCGAATGGCGAACAGGTGACGCTGGAGCCGGTGATACGCACCAAGCGCCGCCTGGGGCTGAAAGACTTCGACCCCTGCACCATCTTGCTGAACAACGACCTCACCGCCGGCCCGCCCGGCATCCTGGAAGAGCTGCACGAGCAGTACCTGCTGCCGCCGCTGCACGCCGGGGGCTCGGTGCGCCGCAAAAGCAAGCATTTCCGTAGCTACGAAGAACTGGCCAAGCGCCTGGGCAAACTGCTGGGCATCGACCCCTGGCTGATCAACCCGATGTTCAACCAATGCGGCGCGGTGGACATGGCGCAGGGCCAGGGTATGGACTGCCTGACCACCAATGTGGACGCGCTGCTGGGCAAAATCCGCCGCAAGTACAAGGAATACGGCATCAACGAGAAGCCGTTTGTGATCGTCAAGTCCGACAGCGGCGCGCCCGGTATGGGCATCATGACGGTGCGCGACGTGAAAGACCTGGCGGTGCTGCACCACCGGGCCAAGACCACTGGGGGCAAGGGTGCACCCCAGGTGGTGGATGCCATCATCCAGGAAGGCGTACTGACCAACGAGCGCATCAACGACGCCGTGGCCGAGCCGGTGGTCTACATGATGGACCGTTACGTGGTTGGCGGCTTCTACCGCATCCACGCCGAGCGCGGGGTGGATGAGAACCTCAATGCCCCCGGTTCCAGCTACGTGCCATTGGCTTTTGCCGACAACGCGCACCTGCCGCAGGTCGGCGTGCGCCCCGGTGCTATGGCGCCGAACCGCTTTTATATGTACGGCGTGGTGGCCCGGCTGGCCATGGCGGCGGCCAGTTACGAGCTGGAAGCGACCGATCCCGATGCCGAAATCTACGACTAAATAACACAGATTGATTAAGTTGCTGCACCGCAACATAAATCGATTCTAGGGGCTCCCCCCGCTTGTACGGGGGATTCTGGGGCGCAAAATACGCGTCCCTAAGTTTATGGAACCCCGCCGACCCCTCTGGGGTCATTCCGACGGGGCCTCATTAGTGCAAAGTTCAAAATCTTCGCTGTCGGCACTCACCCTGGGTGCGCTAGGTGTGGTTTACGGCGATATCGGCACCTCCGTCCTTTACGCGTTTAAAGAAGTCTTCGCCCATGGCCATGTGCAGGTCATCGAGGCCAATGTGCTGGGCGTGTTGTCGCTCTTTTTCTGGGCGTTGATGGTGGTGGTGTCGCTCAAGTACGTGGTGCTGATCATGCGCGCCGACAACGAGGGCGAGGGCGGCTTGATGGCTTTGCTGGCGCTGGCGGCCGAGTCGGTCAAGGACAGCCCCCGCTTGCGGCGTGGCTTGTTGATGCTGGGCGTGTTTGGCCTGGCGCTGTTTTTTGGCGACGGGGTCATTACCCCCGCCATTTCGGTACTTTCGGCGATCGAAGGTATGGAGATCATTACCCCCGGCGCAACACCGTATGTCAAACCTATCGCGATGGTGGTGCTGGTGGTGCTGTTCATGGTGCAACGCCGCGGTACCGGCGATATCGGCAAATTCTTCGGCCCTATCACCCTGCTGTGGTTTGTGGTGCTGGCGATTGCGGGTGTCCACCAGATCGTGCGCAACCCGGTGGTGCTGTGGGCGCTGTCGCCCTACTATGCCCTGCAGTTTGGCTTTGCCCACCTGCACATCGCTTTCATTACTTTGGGCGCAGTGTTTCTGTGCCTGACCGGAGCCGAGGCGCTGTACGCCGACATGGGCCACTTTGGGAAAAATCCCATCCGCCTGGCTTGGTTTGGGGTGGTTTTGCCGGCCCTGGCGTTGAACTATTTTGGCCAGGGTGCCCTGGTGCTGTTGAACCCAGCTGCTGCCGAAAATCCCTTCTTTTTGATGTTCCCTGAATGGGCGCTGATCCCCACCGTGATGCTAGCTACCGCCGCCACCGTGATCGCCTCGCAGGCGCTGATTTCGGGGGCCTTCTCGGCCACCAAGCAAACCATCCAGATGGGCTACCTGCCCCGGCTGACGATTCTGCACACCTCTGTGCGCGACACCGGGCAAATTTACGTGCCCGCTGTCAACTGGCTGCTGCTGGCCGGGGTGATTGCCGCCGTGCTGATGTTCGGCTCGTCGGACGCACTGGCCGCCGCCTACGGGATTTCCGTCAGCCTGCTGATGGTCATCACCACGGTGCTGACTTTCTACGTGGTGCGTTACGGCTGGGGCTATTCGCTGCCGCTGTGCATTGCGGCCACGGGCTTCTTCCTGGTGGTGGACTTGGTGTTTCTAGCCTCCAACTCGCTCAAAATTTTGCAAGGCGGCTGGTTCCCCTTGGCGATGGCGCTGATTTTGTACGTGGTGATGTCCACTTGGAAGGATGGCCGCCGCCTGTTGGCCGAAAAGCAGCGTGAAAGCGCCATGGATCTGAAGGGCTTTCTGGACTCGGTCTTCATCAGCCCGCCGGTGCGGGTGGAGGGCACGGCGGTATTTTTGACCGCCGAAGTCTCTACCGTGCCCAATGCCTTGCTGCACAACCTCAAACACAACAAGGTGCTGCACGAGCACAACCTGTTTGTCACTGTCAACAACCACCCCATTCCTTGGATCGGTATGGGCAAGCGCATTGAAGTCGAGGCGCTGGGCCACAAATGCTGGCAGGTCACCATCCACTACGGCTTCAAAAACACGCCCGACATCCCCAAGGCACTGGAGCACATCCGGGGCCGAGGCTGCGAGCTGGAGGTCATGACCACCAGCTATTTCCTGTCGCGCGATACCGTCATCCCCACCCTGGGCGGGGGCATGGCTCCCTGGCGCGAAAAGCTGTTTGCGCAAATGCACCACAATGCCAGCGCCGCCGCCGACTTTTTGCGCTTACCGAATAACGCGGTCGTCGAGCTGGGTTCCAAAATCGAAATCTAGACACACCCCTAGTCTCCACACTGCGTGTTTCCGCCAACCCCCTTGCAGGGAGCGAATCTGGTGGCCCGGCAAAGCCGGTTCCACGGGTTCCTGGTCTGGGATCCGTTGTGCTAAATGATGGGTCCATGGACAACAACGAGTAGAGACATACATTGACCACCAAAGCCGCCACCCAGGATTTTGATGTTTTGATCGTGGGCAGCGGTCTGGCAGGCCTCAGCGCCGCGCTGCTGCTGGCCCCCACCCACCGCGTCGCCGTGCTCACCAAACGCGGCATGGCCGACGGGGCTAGCGCCTGGGCCCAGGGCGGCATTGCGGCGGTGCTGGGCGAGGGCGACAGCTTCGCATCGCACGTGGACGACACCCTGATCGCAGGCGGCGGCCTGTGCGATGTAGATGCCACCCGTTTTGTGGTCGAACACGCGCCCGAATGCATTGCCTGGCTACAGTCCCTGGGGGTGCCGTTCTCGCAGGAAGACGGCGCGCTGCACCTGACCCGCGAAGGCGGCCACAGCCACCGCCGCATCGTCCATGCCACCGATGCCACCGGCGCGGCCGTGCAGGCCACCATGATGGCCCAGGTGCGCAGCCACCCGCAGATCACTTTGTTCGAAAACCACACCCTGGTGGACCTCATCATCGGCAGCAAGCTGGGCCTGCCCCAGCAGGGCTGCGTGGGCCTGTACGCGCTGGATGCCGACACCGACCAGGTGCTCACCTTTAGCGCCCCCAACACCATCCTGGCCACCGGCGGCGCGGGCAAGGTCTACCTGTACACCACCAACCCCGACACCGCCACCGGCGACGGCATTGCCGCCGCCTGGCGCGCAGGCTGCCAGGTGGCGAACATGGAATTCATCCAGTTCCACCCCACCTGCCTGTACCACCCGCACGCCAAGTCGTTTTTGATCTCGGAAGCCGTGCGCGGCGAAGGCGGCCGCTTGCTGAGCCCCGACGGCAGCCGCTTCATGCCCGAGCACGACGCGCGCGCCGAACTGGCCCCGCGCGACGTGGTGGCCCGCGCCATCGACTTCGAGATGAAAAAAGGCGGCTTCGACTGCGTCTACCTCGACATCTCGCACCAGCCCAAGGCTTTTTTGCTGGAGCATTTCCCCAACATCTACGCCCGCTGCCTGGAGCTGGGCATCGACATCGCCCACCAGCCCATCCCCGTCGTGCCCGCCGCCCACTACACCTGTGGCGGCGTGCTGACGGATTTGGAAGGCCGCACCGACGTGCCCGGCCTGTACGCCCTGGGCGAAGCCGCCTGCACCGGCCTGCACGGCGCCAACCGGCTGGCCAGCAATTCGCTGCTGGAATGCATGGTGTTTGCCCGTGCCGCCGCGCAGGCCATGGCCGCCGTAGACCGCGCCCCCGCACCCCAACTCCCGGCCTGGGACGACAGCCAGGTGATCGACAGCGACGAACTGGTGGTCATCTCCCACAACTGGGACGAGCTGCGCCGCTTCATGTGGGACTACGTGGGCATCGTGCGCACCAACAAACGCCTGGAGCGCGCCGCCCACCGCATCGCCCTGCTGCAAAGCGAAATCGACGAGTTCTACGCCCGCCACCACGTCACCCGCGACCTGCTGGAGCTGCGCAATCTGGTCCAGGTGGCCGACCTGATCGTCCGCAGCGCCCGCGCCCGGCAGGAGAGCCGAGGTTTGCATTTCAGCCGCGATTACCCGGAGCTGGCGGCCACCGCAGAAGCCACTGTGCTGGTGCCGGAAAATTTATAAGAAATCGGCCTCTAGCGCAGATAGCACCTGCGCAAGCAGCTATCAAAACGATAGTTTTAGGTCAGCTCCGCCGCAATCCACCCGCGCAGGCTGTTGACGAAAGCCAGTGCCTCCACCCGCGGCAGGTCGTCCACCCGCACCACCGCCTCCACCACACGCCCTGTTTGCAGGGCGTTGTCACGTCCGATGCCCCTCAGCAGGCCGCAGGCCAGGGGTGGGGTCACCCACTGGCCGTCCAGCCGCAGGGCGATGTTGCCGCGTGTGCACTCGGTGATTTCGCCCGCTGCGTTCCACAGCAGGGTGTCGAACACGCCCGGCTGGGTGGAGGTGAAAGCATCGTAGTGGGCGCGGCGGGTCGTTTTGAAGCGGACGAATTCGCTGTGCGCCGCGGCCAAGGGGCGGTCGGCCAATTGCAGGTGCACCAGGGCGGGGCTGGCTTCCAGCGGGTAGGCCTCGGCGGTGGCCTGGCCTTGCGCGTCCAGCAGCAGGCGTACCCGCCATGCGCCTTGCGGGCGGAGGATGGTTTGCAGCACTTGGTGGACGTGCTCCTGATTCCATGGCGTGCCGAAATGCGCGGCCGCCGCTTGCATGCGGGCCAGGTGGGCATCGCGGTGGCGCAGGCTGCCGTCCACCATGGCCAGCGTTTCCAGCAGCGCAAACGGCGCGCTGGCGCGCTGCACAAAGGCCTGTTTGGCGGCCCATTCCTGCCATTCGCCTTCGGCCTGGGCATCGGCGGTGATGCCGCTGCCGATGCCGCAGCGGGCCTCGGTGCCACGCAGCGTCACGGTGCGGATGGGCACGTTGAAGGTGCTGGCCCCGCCCGGCTGCACCACGCCGATGGCACCGCAGTACACGCCGCGTGCCGTGGGCTCCAGGCGGTGGACCATGCGCATGGCCTGCACCTTGGGCGCGCCGGTGACCGAGCCGCAGGGGAACAGCGCGGTAAACACCTCGGCCAGCGTGCAGCCGGGCCGGGTGCGGGCGCTCACGTCGGAGGTCATTTGCCACACCGTGGGCAGTGCCTCGGTGTGGAACAGGCGCGGCACCTGCACGCTGAAGGGCTGGGCGATGCGTGAAATGTCGTTGCGCAGCAAATCGACCACCATCACGTTTTCGGCGCGCTCCTTGGGCGACGTGCGCAGGGATGCCGCCAGGGCCGCATCCTCTTGCGCATCCGCGCCCCGGCGGGCCGTGCCTTTCATCGGGCGGGCCAGGATGTGACCATCGCGCCAATCAAAAAACAGCTCGGGCGAGACGGACAGGATCTGCGCGTCGCCCGTATCCAGCAGCGCCGCATAACCGCCCGGTTGGGCGCGCTGCAGGGCGGCAAACAGGGCTTGCGGGTCGCCGCTGAATGCCCCCGCCATCTGCGCCGTCAGGTTGACCTGGTACAGCTCGCCAGCTTGGATGGCATGGTGCAGCGCGTCCATGGCGGCGTCGAAATCGGGCCGGGGGATGAAGCTGTGCCAGTCGATTTGCGCGCTGGCGGTGCGGGGTTCGGGCCAGGGCAGGGGCGTATCAAACACCGCGAACCAGGCCAGTGGGCCGTCGGCAGGGTGCACGGTCAGGGCGGAATCGAACGCTGGTGCCGCTTCAAAGCGCACATAGCCTACGCACCACAAACCTTGCGCCGACGCGGCCTGTACGGCATCCAGCAAGGGCTTGACCTGCTCCAGCGTGTGGGCCACCAGTGTCTGCTGCGGCGCGCCAAACGCGTGCCGCACACGGGCACCCCCGCGCGGGTCGGCAAAGTCAATCAGCGCGGTAATGTGCTCCGTCCTGCCTTCCATCAGGCCGCGCCGATATTCGGCACCAGGCCGGTCGTAGGTTGGCCGTTTTTGAGTGCTGCCGTGAAGGCCAGCATGCGGTCGATCGGCAGGCGGGCGCGCAGGCCCAGGGCGGGGTCGATATGCACCTCGTTGCGCCCATGCTCCAGCACGTCGGCCAGCCCGGCCAGGCCGTTCATGGCCATCCAGGGGCAGTGCGCGCAGCTCTTGCAGGTGGCGCTGTTGCCCGCGGTGGGGGCTTCGATGAACAATTTGCCGGGGTTTTGCATACGCAGCTTGTGCAGCATGCCGTTGTCGGTGGCGACGATGAAGGTGGTGGCATCCATCGTCCGCGCGGCGTTCAGGATGGCCGAGGTAGAGCCCACAGCATCGGCCAGGGCGATCACATCGGCGGGCGACTCGGGGTGCACCAGCACCTTGGCTTCCGGGTGTTCGGCTTTCAATGCCTCCAGCTCAAAGGCCTTGAACTCGTCGTGGACGATGCAGGCCCCGTTCCAGAACACCATGTCGGCCTGCGTTTCCTTCTGGATGTAGGCCCCCAGGTGCTTGTCGGGGGCCCACAGGATTTTGTGGCCCTGGTCTTTCAAGGCCCGCACCACGTCAAGCGCGCAGCCCGAGGTGACCAGCCAGTCGGCGCGGGCTTTCACCTCGGCGCTGGTGTTGGCGTAGACCACCACGGTGCGGTCGGGGTGGGCATCGCAAAAGGCGTTGAACTCGGCGCTGGGGCAGCCCAGGTCGAGTGAGCAAGTGGCCTCCAGGTCGGGCATGAGGATGCGTTTTTCGGGCGACAGGATCTTGGCGGTTTCGCCCATGAAGCGCACGCCGGAGACCACCAGGGTCTGCGCTGCGTGGTCGCGGCCAAAACGCGCCATCTCCAGCGAATCACTGACCAGGCCGCCGGTTTCTTCCGCCAGATCCTGCAAATCGGGGTGCACGTAGTAGTGCGACACCATCACCGCGTTGCGCTCTTTGAGCAGGCGGCGGATGCGGTCTTTCAAGGCCAGCCGCTCGCTGGGGCTGGGCTCCACCGGCACCCGGGCCCAGGCGTGGCGCGGAGCGCAGGCGGCACCTGCTACGGGTTGCTCGTATTCAACTTCCATCATGGTGGTGGTCATGGGGTTTGCCTCACAGGTCCTGGAAACGCATGGAGTAATCGGTGGCCTTCACGTCCTTGGTCAGGCCGCCGATGGAGATCCGGTCTACGCCGGTTTCGGCCAGGGTGCGCAGGCCTTGCAAGGTTACGCCGCCGGAGATTTCCAGCACCGCTTTGTGGTCACCGCGGGCGCTGTTGCGGCGTACCGCCTCCTGCAGCGTGGGCAGGTCCATGTTATCCAACAGCACCATGCGGGCTCCGGCATCCAGGGCTTCGTCGAGCTGGGCCAGGGTTTCGACTTCGATCTCGATGAAGCTCGCTTGCTGGGCCAGGGCGGCGGCGCGCTGCAGCACGGCGGTCACGCCCCCGGCGGCGGCGATGTGGTTTTCTTTGATCAGCACCGCGTCATACAGGCCGATGCGGTGGTTGGTGCCACCGCCCACGCGCACCGCGTACTTTTGTGCCAGGCGCAGGCCGGGCAGGGTTTTGCGGGTGTCCACGATGTGGGTGCCGGTGCCTGCGACCGCCTGCACGTGCAGCGCGGTGCGGCTGGCCACGGCACTCAGCAACTGCAGGAAGTTGAGGGCGGTGCGCTCGGCGGTCAGCAGGGCCTGGGCCGGACCTTCCAACTCCAGCACCACCTGGTCGGCGGCGCAGCTTGCGCCTTCTTGCACCTGCCATTGCCAGGTGGCGGTGGGGGCGACTTGGCGCAGCGTGGCTTCGACCCAGGGCGTGCCGCACAGCACGGCGGCTTCGCGGGCCAGGATGCGGGCGCGGGTGTGGCGTGCGGGGTCGATCAGCGCGGCGGTCAGGTCGCCGGGGCCGACATCCTCATTCAGGGCGCGGGCCACGTCGGCAGCGGCCAGGGTGGCGATGCTGGCGGGGGAAAAGTCAAAAAACGGGGTCGTCATGGCAGGTCTCTCAGGCGGGGAATCGAAGTGTGTCACATCTGTGGCGGGCTATTTTCCCCGCAGCCGGGGTGTACTGGCACTATGCGGTTATGCAAACCCCAGAATCCGACCTTTCACGCCTGCTAGCCCTGCAACGCCAGGCCCATGCCGCCGACCCCGCGCCCAGCGAGGCCACCCGGCGGGACCGCCTGCAGCGCCTGGGCGCGCTGCTGGACCAGCATGCCGAACGCTTCACCGCCCAGATCAGCCAGGACTTCGGCACCCGCGCGGCGGCTGAGATCACCGTAACCGAACTAGTGCCCATCCGCAGCGCCATCCGCCACGCGCGCCAGTACCTGCGGGCTTGGATGCGGCCCCGGCGGGCTGCTACGGGATGGTTGTTTTGGCCGGGCCACAGTCGGCTGCTGCGCCAGCCGCTGGGTGTGGTGGGCATCGTCAGCCCTTGGAACTACCCGCTGCTGCTGGCCTTGTCGCCGTTGGTGGATGTGCTGGCGGCGGGCAACCGGGCGCTGCTGAAGCCGTCGGAACTCACGCCGTGCTTTGCCGAGGGACTGCGGCTGGCGGTGGCCGAATTCTTCGCGCCCGACGAGGTGGCGGTGCTCACCGGCGATGCCACCCTGGGCCAGGCGTTTTGCGCCCAGCCGTTCGACCACTTGGTGTTCACCGGCTCCACCGCCGTGGGGCGTTTGGTGGCGCAGGCGGCGGCTAAAAACCTGACCCCGGTGACGCTGGAACTGGGCGGCAAGTCGCCGGTGATCGTGGATGCCTCGTGCGACCTGGGCAAGACGATGGACCGCCTTGCCTGGGGCAAGCTCATCAACGCGGGCCAGACCTGCATCGCCCCCGACTACGCCCTGGTGCCGCGCGCCATGGTGGGCGCATTCGCCGATGCCCTGCGCGCCAGCATGCTGCGGCTCTACCCCACCTTCCAAGGTAACCCCGACTACACCAGCATCGCCAGCGACCGGCACTTGGCGCGCCTGCAGGCCCTGGTGGCCGATGCCCAACAGCAGGGTGCGACGGTGGTGGAGCTGGAGTCAACCGGAACGGGTCGCCAGATGCCCCCCGTGCTGCTGCTGAACGTGCACGCCGGCATGCGCGTGCTGCAAGAAGAAATCTTCGGCCCCTTGCTGCCCATCGTCCCCTACGACACGCTGGACGAGGCGACTGCCTTTGTGAATGCCCGCGACAAGCCGCTGGCTCTGTACTGGTTCGGCACCGACACCGCGCACCGTGACCAGGTGCTGGCCCAGACCCAGTCTGGCGGCGTGTCCATCAACGACACCTTGGTACACCTGGCGCAAGACGGCCTGCCGTTTGGCGGCGTGGGGCCGTCCGGCCAGGGGCATTACCACGGCGAATGGGGCTTTCGCCAGTTCAGTTTTGAAAAGCCGGTGTTCCTGCAGTCGCGCTGGTCGGGCGGGGGTCTGGTGTATCCGCCGTACACGCCGCGCATCCAGCAGCTGTTGCGCTGGCTAGGCCGACGGCATTGAGTGGATGCTATACAAATGAGAGCTTTCAGTGAAGGTGGAATAAGCGCTAGGCGGCTATTTTCCTTATTTTTTTGATCACGATAGCTTGGCTACGTCATGGACAATCGGCGCATGGCGTTTTTTAAAGACATAAATCTCTCTGCCACCACCGCCGGTTTTGTGGCGGTACTGGTCGGCTTCACCAGTTCGGTGGCCATCGTTTTCCAGGCCGCGCAGGCCCTGCACGCCACGCCGGAGCAGCTCACCTCGTGGATGTGGGCGTTGGGCCTGGGCATGGGCTTGTGCACGCTGCTGCCCTCGCTGTGGCTGCGCCAGCCGGTGATGATTGCCTGGTCCACGCCCGGTGCGGCGGTGGTGGCCACGGCCGCGGTGGCAGGCGGCTTCAGCATGCCCGAGGCGATTGGCGCGTTCATGGCCAGCGGCGCGCTGATTGCGCTGTGCGGCATCACCGGCTTGTTCGAGCGGGTGATGGGCCGCATTCCGGTGGCGATTGCCGCCGCCCTGTTGGCCGGGGTGCTGGCGCGCTTCGGGCTGAACGGCTTTGCCGCCGCGCAGTCGGCCCTGCCGCTGGTGCTGCTGATGCTGGCGACCTACTTGCTGGCCCGGCGCTGGCTGCCGCGTTTTGCGGTGGTGTTGACTTTGCTGGTTGCTATTGCTTTCGTAGCTGCTCGTGGAGAATTCACGGGCGCTGGTATCGTATTTTCTTTGGCAAAACCGGTGCTGGTGGTGCCCAGCTTCACCTGGGCCGCCATGGTCAGCATGGCGCTGCCGCTGTTTGTGGTAACCATGGCCTCGCAAAACCTGCCCGGTGTGGCCGCCATCCGCGCGGCGGGCTACCAGATGCCGATCTCTAAGCTCATCACCATCACCGGCCTGGCCACCCTGGTGCTGGCCCCGTTCGGTGCGTTTGCGCTGTGCCTGAGCTCCATCACCGCCGCCATCTGCATGGGCCCCGAGGCGCATACCGACAAGGCCAAGCGCTATACCGCTGCGGCGGCCTGCGGCATTTTTTACGTGCTGATCGGCCTGTTTGGCGCGGCCATTACTGGCGTGCTGACGGCCTTTCCGCGCGAGCTGATCGCGGCCATCGCCGGGCTGGCGCTGCTGGGCACCATCGGCGGCGCGTTGTCTACCGCGCTGCACGACCCGCAGCACCGCGAGGCCGCTACCATCACTTTCCTGGTCACGCTCAGCGGCGTGGTGATAGCCGGTGTGGGCTCGGCCTTTTGGGGGGTAGTGGCCGGGGCCATCGCCCTGTTTGTGCAACAGTACCGCCGTTCCATTGTTTGAAGGTTCCCATGAACATCCTCTTCGTTGCCGACCCGCTTGAGTCTTTCAAAATCCACAAAGACAGCACCTTTGTGATGATGCGCGAGGCGCAGCGGCGCGGGCACACCATTTCGGCCTGCGAACCCCACGATCTGCAATGGCAGACCGGCGGCGTGGTGACGGCCCAGGTGCGGGATATTCACCTGACGGGTGACAAAGCCGCTTGGTTCAGTGCCGCCCAGCCGCTATTTGCGGGCAGCCCGCGCGCGCTGAAGGACTTTGGTGCGATCATCATGCGCAAAGACCCGCCGTTTGACTCCGAATTCTTCTACGCCACCCACCTGCTGGAGCAGGCCGAGCGCGAAGGCGCCAAGGTGTTCAACAAGCCGCGCGCCTTGCGGGACCACCCCGAAAAGCTGGCCATCATGGAGTTTCCGCAGTTCAGCGGCCCCACGCTGGTGACGCGCAGCGCCGAAGCCATCAAGGCCTTCCACGCCACGCACCGCGACATCATCTTGAAGCCGCTGGACGGCATGGGCGGCATGGGCATCTTCCGCGTCAAGGACGACGGCCTGAACCTGGGCGGCATCATCGAGACGCTGAACAAAGACGGTGCCCAGAGCGTGATGGTGCAAAAGTTTCTGCCCGAAATCGCCCTGGGCGACAAGCGCGTGCTGGTGATTGGCGGCAAGCCGGTGCCGTTTTGCCTGGCGCGGATTCCGCAGGGCGGCGAGGTGCGTGGCAACCTGGCGGTGGGTGGTAAAGGTGTGGCCCAGCCGCTGTCGGCTCGCGACCGCGAGATCGGCGAAACCCTGGGCCCCATCCTGGCGGCGCGCGGCCTGCTGCTGGTGGGCGTGGATGTGATTGGCGACTGCGTGACCGAGATCAACGTCACCAGCCCGACTTGCTTCCAGGAAATTTTTGACCAGACGGGTTGCGATGTGGCTGCGCTGTTTGTCGATGCCCTGGAAGCCGCGCTGAAAATTTAAGCCTAATCGGGCTCTGGCGCAGGTACTGCCTACGCAAGAAGCTATTTATTCTGTAGCAAACCTAGGCCGTTTCATCGGCAGTTTCGCTTTTCGGCACAAACACCATCCGCGTCTTGGTGTTGCAGTCCATCAGGCCGGCGTAGCGGCCCCAGGCGATCATGGTTTGGAAGATGCGCTCGGGGTTGTCATAGGGCAGGGCGCTGCCGATGTCCTTGATCACCCGGTCGGCTTCTACCTCCTCGTATTCGTGCAGCAGCGCGATGATGATGTGGAATAGCCGCAGCTTGAACACCTGCTCGGCAAAAATGCCGCGCCGGGTCGCGGGGTCGGCGGCCACAAACCGGCGGCCTAGCTCGGTGAACACCACTTGGTCTTTCGGCGTGTCGATGAGCTCCAGGATTTCGGCGGCCTTC
>NZ_JBDTEM010000095.1:0-9878 GCF_039922535.1 Rhodoferax sp.
CACCCGCGCAGGCCACGGGCAAACCGTCGGCCGACATGGCCAACGCCATCCGCGCGCTGGCGATGGACGCAGTGCAAGCCGCCAACTCGGGCCACCCCGGTGCGCCCATGGGCATGGCCGATATGGCAGTGGCTTTGTGGGACCAGCATCTGCAGCACAACCCGAAGAACCCGCACTGGATGAACCGCGACCGCTTCATTCTGTCCAACGGCCACGCATCGATGATGCTGTACGCGGTGCTGCACCTCACAGGCTACAAGCTGCCGATGAGCGAGCTGAAGAACTTCCGCCAACTGCACAGCAAGACCCCCGGCCACCCAGAATACGGCTACACCCCCGGCGTGGAAACCACCACCGGCCCGCGGGGCCAGGGCGTGACCAACGCGGTGGGTTTTGCGCTGGCAGAAAAGCTGCTGGCGCAAGAATTCAACCGCGAAGGCCATGCCATCGTCGACCACCACACCTACACCTTCCTGGGTGACGGTTGCATGATGGAAGGCATCAGCCACGAAGCTGCCGCTTTGGCCGGTGCCTGGAAGCTGAACAAGCTGGTCGCCCTGTACGACGACAACGGCATCTCCATCGACGGCCAGGTCGCGCCCTGGTTCATCGACAACACCGCCCTGCGCTTTGTGGCCTACGGCTGGAACGTGCTCGGCCCGATCGACGGCCATGACGCCGCCGTGGTCTCCCAAGCCATTGCCGATGCCAAGAAGTCCACTGACAAGCCCACGCTGATCATCTGCAAGACGCATATCGGCCAAGGCTCGCCCAACCGCGCCAACACCTCCAAGGCGCACGGCGAACCATTGGGCGCAGAAGAAATCAAGCTGACCCGCGAAGTGCTGAACTGGCCTTACGCCCCGTTCACCATTCCTAAGCCCATCGCTGCCGCCTGGGACGCAAAGGCCGCCGGCGCAGCCCGCGAAGCCGCCTGGAACACCCAGTTCGCCGCCTACAAAGCCGCCTTCCCAGCCGAAGCCAAAGAGCTGCTGCGCCGCATGAAGGGCGATCTGCCAAAGAGCTTTGCCCAGACCGCCGTGGACACCGTGATTGCGGCCCACACCAAGGCGGAAACCGTGGCATCCCGCAAGGCATCGCAGCTGGCACTGGAAGCCTTCACTGCCGCTTTGCCTGAAATGCTGGGTGGCTCGGCCGATTTGACCGGCTCCAACCTGACCAACACCAAGTCCACACCCAACCTGCGCTTCGACAGCCTGACTGGCGTGGGCAACGGTGGCCGCCACATCAACTACGGCGTGCGCGAATTTGGCATGGCCGCCATCATGAACGGCGTGGCGCTGCACGGTGGTTTCATCCCCTACGGCGGCACCTTCCTGACCTTCAGCGACTACAGCCGCAATGCCATCCGCATGGCCGCGCTGATGAAGCTGCGCGTGGTCCATGTGTTCACCCACGACTCCATTGGTCTGGGCGAAGACGGCCCGACCCACCAGTCGGTCGAGCACGCCGCCAGCCTGCGCCTGATCCCGAATCTGGACGTGTGGCGCCCGGGCGATACCGCTGAAACCGCCGTGGCCTGGGCCGTAGCGCTGAACACCGCAACCCGCCCCAGCGCCCTGCTGCTGAGCCGCCAGAACATCGCCTACGCTGCCAAGTCCGACCTGGGCGAGATCAGCCGCGGTGCCTATGTGCTGTCCGAACCCGCTGCCGTCGGCCTGAAGAAGAAGGCCCAGGCCGTCATCATCGCCACCGGCTCCGAGGTGCAACTGGCCATCGCCGCGCAAGCCCTGCTGGCGGCGCAAAAGATCGCTGTGCGCGTAGTCTCCATGCCCAGCAACAGCGTGTTTGACCGCCAAACCGAAGCCTACAAATCCGCCGTGCTGCCCGCCGGTGTGCCACGCATCGCGGTCGAAATGGGTGTCACCGACGGCTGGTGGAAATACGGCTGCGCGGCGGTGGTCGGCCTAGACCGCTACGGCGAATCCGCGCCCGCTCCCGTGCTGTTCAAGCTCTTCGGCTTTACGCCCGAGAACGTGGCCGCCACGGTGCAAAAAGTACTGGCGAAAAAGAAGAAGTAAATCGAAGGTCCCCGGATCGCACCGGGGCCCTGTGTGCAAGTTTCCGCATTTAACTCCTGGAGATAGAGACATGACCATCAAAATTGGTATCAACGGCTTTGGCCGTATCGGCCGCATGGTGTTCCGCGCTGCGGTGCAGAACTTCAACGACATCGAAATCGTCGGCATCAACGACCTGTTGGAGCCCGACTACCTGGCGTACATGCTGCAGTACGACAGCGTACACGGCCGCTTCAAGGGCGAGGTGTCGGTAGACAACGGCGTGCTGATCGTCAACGGCAAAAAGATCCGCCTGACCCAAGAGCGCGACCCGGCCAACCTGAAATGGGCCGACGTGGGTGCCGACATCGTGGTCGAATCCACCGGCCTGTTCCTGACCAAGGAAACCGCACAAAAGCACATCGACGCGGGTGCCAAAAAGGTCATTCTGTCGGCACCTTCCAAGGACGACACCCCGATGTTCGTGTATGGCGTGAACGACAAGACTTACGCTGGCCAAGCCATCATCTCCAACGCGTCGTGCACCACCAACTGCCTGGCCCCGCTGGCCAAGGTGATCAACGACAAGTTCGGCATCAAGCGCGGCCTGATGACCACCGTGCACGCTGCCACCGCCACGCAAAAGACCGTGGACGGCCCCAGCAATAAAGACTGGCGCGGCGGCCGCGGCATCTTGGAAAACATCATTCCTTCCAGCACCGGCGCGGCCAAGGCTGTGGGTGTGGTGATTCCTGAGCTGAACAAGAAGCTCACCGGCATGGCATTCCGCGTGCCCACCAGCGACGTGTCGGTGGTCGATTTGACGGTGGAGCTGAACACCTCGGCCACCATCGCCGAAATCAACGCCGAGCTGAAGGCGCAATCCGAAGGCGCCATGAAGGGCGTGCTGGGTTACACCGAAGACAAGGTGGTCGCCACCGACTTCCGTGGCGATGCCCGCACCTCCATCTACGACGCAGATGCCTCCATCGCCCTGGACGGCACCTTCGTCAAGCTGGTCAGCTGGTACGACAACGAATGGGGTTACTCCAACAAGGTGTTGGAAATGACCCGCGTGATTGCTGGATAAGGCACACCCCCAGTCTCCACACTGCGTGTTTCCGCCAACCCCCTTGCAGGGGGCGAACCCAGTGGCCCGGCAAAGCCGGTTCCACGGGTTCCCTGGGCTGAGATCCGTTATGCCCACCGCTGGGTGGGTAGCAACAAGCTGCGGAGTTGATTTTGAAAAACGCGCCCTCGGGCGCGTTTTTTGTTTCCGCTTCAAGCCGCCGTAAAGCAGTTGTCCACAAACAGGTGCGCGCCGTTGACGAAGCTGGCTTCGTCGCTGGCCAGGAACAGCGCCGCCTTGGCCACTTCCTCGGGCTGGCAGAGTCGGCCTTGCTGCAGCGACAAGGCGGCGACCGAGGCGTCCACGCCGTGCTGGGTCAGCGCGGCGATTTCGCGCTGGCCGTGCGGGGTGTCGATGAATCCGGGGCAGACCGCGTTGCAGCGTATGCCGCGGTCGCGGTACTCCACCGCCACGGCGCGGGCCAGCATGGCGCAGGCACCCTTGGTCATGCAGTACAGCACCTCCAGCGGCGTGGCCGCTACCGACGAGATGGACGCGGTGCAGACGATGCTGCCCTTGCCAGCGGCCAGCATCTGCGGCAGCACGGCGCGGGTCACCATGAACATGCTTTTCACGTTAATGTCCATCAGCCGGTCGAAGTCCTCGTCGGTGGTCTCCAGAAACGGCTTCACGACGATGGTGCCTGCGTGGTTGAACAGCACCGACACGGGCCCAAAGCGGGCATTGGCCCCTGCCAGCGCGGCGTCGATCTGCACCCGGTCGGATACATCGGCGGCGAAGAATGCCGCGTCGCCACCGGCCTGCACGATCTCGGCCACCACCGCCTCACCGGCGGCTACGTTGATGTCGAAAATCGCCACCCGCGCGCCCTCGGCGGCGAACAGTTTGGATGCCGCGCCGCCTGCGCCGGTGGCACCGCCGGAGATGATGGCCGTCTTGCCTGCGAGTCTGCCTGCCATGGGGTGGGTCCTTTCAAGGGTTGGAATGGGGGTGCACCCAGTCTAGAGCACGCCGCATGCCACAGCCACCAGGACGCTATTTAATCCATAGCTTCCTGCGCAGGTAACATCTGCACTGCAGCCACTTTTTATCTAAAAACCCAACCCCACACCACCGCCAACGCAGGATGCGTAGCGCTGCAATCTGGGGAGGCAACCAACCCCTATGAACCTCGGCATCGTCTACGCCACCCTCGCCTACGTGGCCTGGGGCCTGTTTCCCCTGTACTTCCACCAGCTCGCGGGTATTCCGGCGCTGGAGGTGGTGGTGCACCGCACCGTGTGGTCGCTGGTGTTTGTGCTGGGCGTGCTGCTGGTGCGCAGGCACTGGAGCTGGATGCGGGCACTGCGGCCCCGGGTGCTGGGGGCGTTTGCGCTGTCGGCCCTGCTGTTATCGGGCAACTGGCTGACCTATGTGTGGGCGGTGCAAAACCAGCATGTGGTAGATGCCAGCCTGGGCTACTTCATCCTGCCGCTGATTAACGTAGCGATGGGCTTTGTGTTTCTGCACGAACGCCCGCGCCCCGGCCAGTGGCTGGCAGTGGCCGTGGCCGCGGCGGGCGTACTCTGGCTGACCGTGCAAACCGGCCGCCTGCCCTGGATTTCGCTGGTGCTGGCCCTGAGCTTTGGCTTTTACGGCCTGCTGCGCAAGGTGGCCAGCCTGGGCGCGCTGGAGGGTCTGGCGCTGGAGACCATGCTGCTGGCCCCGCTGGGCCTGGGTGCGCTGGCCTGGTGGAGCGCGCAGGGCCAGGGCGTGCTGGTGCAGGGCGATGCCTCGTCCATCGCCTGGCTGCTGCTGGCCGGGCCGCTGACCGCCATTCCGCTGCTGCTGTTTGCCGCCGGTGCGCGGCGCATTCCGCTGACCACCCTGGGCATCCTGCAATACATCTCGCCCACGCTGCAGTTTGCCCTGGGCGTGTGGATCTTCCACGAGCCGTTCCAGATGGCGCGGCTGGCGGGCTTTGTGCTGATTTGGGCGGCGCTGGGGGTGTACAGCGTGGAGGGGTGGATGGCGGCGAGGCGCAAGGGGCATTGAGAACAAAAAGTGCCGTCTGTGCTGATGGCTGCAGCGTGAGCAGCTATACAAAATAGAGCACTCTGCATTTCATCCATTTGGAGGATGAAACTGCCGCCCACCCGGTTCCCTGTCTATCCGCAGCGGAATACAGTGCCTGTATGCAGCGAGGAGAAGCACGATGGCGGACACCCTGGAACTGGAGTTGTTGGCGGAAGAGATTGCCGCTGTAGGCCAGGTCCTGGCAGCCACCCCGCCCGACCAGCCCGCCGCGCGCTGGTTCGCCTACCTGGCCTACACCACCTTGGTCCAGCACGCCGAAACCAAGTACCAGATTCCGGATGGCTTCGATGTCTTCCGACCCGATGCCGCCAGCGTGCGCGAGTGGATCGCGGGCCGCGGCAAGCTGCCCCAGGAGATCCACGAGGAGCTGGAACGCCTGCTCAAGGCCATGGCCGAGGAAGGCAAAGACATTGCCACTTACCTCTGCGAAGCCTATTGCGCGGCCAAGGCCACCAAGGCCGATGAGCTGGTCGCCTTCGCCCTGGATATCGCGTCCATCAAGGCCCTGCTGCTGGCCTACAGCGGCGACCTGCTCTACCTGGGTGGTGTACCGGTGACCGCAGTGTTCGCGCTGCTGCTGCGCATGGGCACGCTGGAAAAGCTGTGCAAGTGCCCGAAATAGCGAGCCCATGATGGACGACATTGCCAAACTGGTTTCGGCGCTGGCTTCGCTGGCCTGGCCGGTGCTGCTCGGCCTGCTGTTGTTCAAGCTCCAGGTGCCGATCCGCACCCTGCTCGAATCGGCGCTGAAGCGCAAGTTCACCATCAAGGTGGCGGGCAACGAGCTGACCATGGAAGAAGCCTCCGAGCAGCAGCGCGCCATCGTCAGCGACCTGCAAGCCAAGCTGGCCGAGCTGGAAAAGCGGCTGAACATGGGTGCCGTCCCAGAAGTGTTGCAGATGGCACCGCCCGCCCCCAGCGGCAAGCGCATCCTGTGGGTGGACGACAAGCCCAAGAACAACAGTTATTTGATTGCCTCGCTGGAAGAGCGCGGCGTGCGGGTCGATACCGCGCTGAGCACTGACGAAGGCGTGGCCCAATTCAAGAAGATGAACTACGACATCGTGGTGTCGGACATGGGCCGGCCCGAGAGCGAAAAGGCGGGCATCGACCTCACCCGCAAGATCAAACAGGTCAGCCCGCAAACCCCCGTTTTCATCTTCTGCGGTACCTGGGCTGCCCGCACTTTGCGGGCCGAAGCACTGGCCGCTGGCGTGGCCGAGATCACCGCGTCCGGCAGCACGCTGCTCAGCGCGCTGCCGCTGTCGGATGGGGCGTGATGCGTTGGGGACCGGGCACCTCCGCAATCCCTACACCGCCGACACCCACTCCCCACCCAACGTCACTTCCGCCGAAGCCAGCCGCGCATCCACCGAGGTGCCCGCGTGCAGTTGGTAGCCCCCCGCCTCCGCCACCCAGGCCGCGCGGGTCACGTCATAGAACGCAAATGCCCGCATGCCCAGGCGGAACTGCGCCGTGCCCGTTTCCCCTGCGGCCAGAGTCAGCTTGGCAAAGCCTTTGAGCTCTTGCCCGGGGCGCGGCAGGCTGGCGCTGGTGTCGCTTACATAGAGCTGCACCACGGCCTGCCCGGCGCGTTGGCCGACGTTTTGCACGTCCATCTCCACCAGCAGCTCGCCACCGGGCTGTAACTCCGTGCTGGCCAGACGCAGCGCACCAAACGCAAATTGCGTGTACGACAAACCGTGGCCGAAGGGGAACAGCGGGGTGATGTTTTTCTGCTGGTAGTGCCGGTAGCCAATGAAGATGCCCTCTTCGTAGACCACGTGGCCGTCCACGCCGGGGTAGTGCCGGGCGTTGCCAAAGCCCACGGTGTCTTGCAGCTGCATCGGCCAGGTTTGCGGCAGGCGGCCACCGGGCTCTGCCGTGCCCAGCAGCACGTCGGCGATGGCGTTGCCGCATTCCTGGCCGGGGTACCAGGCTTGCAGCACGGCGGGCACATTGGCCAGCCAGGGTAGGGTGACGGGCGAGCCGGTTTGCAGCACTACCACGGTGCGCGGGTTGGCGGCCACCACGCGGGCGATGAGGGCGTTTTGGCTGTGCGGCAGGGTGATGCCGCTGCGGTCCAGGCCTTCGTTGTCCCACTCGGCATTGAGCCCGGCAAACACCACGGCCACGTCGGCTTGGGTGGCCGCTGCCACGGCGGCGGCGATGTCGGCCTCGCCCAGCACGCGGTAGGCCCCGAAACGCAGCGCGTGGATGGGGGTGGACACGGGTGTGGCGGTGCTGAACTCGACCACCACCTCACACACCTCGCCCTGGGCCAGCCTGCGGCTGTGGCGCACCTCGTTGCAGCCGAAGGTGAAGTAGGTGTCGCCCCGGCTCCAGCCGCTCCAGGCATCGACCGCCAACTGGCCGTTAATGAAGGCCCGGCTCAGGCCCGCGCTGACCAGCGAGAACTGGTGCTCACCCGCCGACTCGGCCACAAAGCGCAGCGTGGCGCGGGCCGAGAAGGCATCGCCGGTCACGGCTGCGTCCACGGTGTCGATCCACAGCTGCTCGGTGTTGTGCACGGTTTGGCGGCAGACCACCGGGCCGGTGAAGTCCAGGCTGTTGAAGAATTCCAGCTGCATGGGCGTGTTCAGCACCGGCACGTAGCGGTGGATGTCGGCCCCGGCGTGGTGGGTGAAGGTGGTGTCGGGGCATTGCGCCTGCAAGGCCGCCAGCGGGGCGATGCGGTAGTGCGCGTTGACGGTGGCGCTGCCGCCGCCCATGGCCTGGGGCGTGACGGCGGCAATGCCGATCAGCGCCACGGTCTGCCCGGCTTGGGGTGCCAACGGCAACAAACCATCGTTCTTCAGCAGCACCGCGCCTTCAGCTCCCAGGCGGCGGATCAACGCGCGGTGGGCGGGCAGGTCGTCGGCCCGCTCGGCGTTAATGCCAGGGTTGGCAAAGGCCCCCACGCGCGCTATGAGTTGCAGCACACGGCGGGCGCAGGCACGTACGGCATCAAGGGGCAACAGACCGTCGTTGACGGCTTGCACCAGCTTGGCACCGCGCTCTACCGCCGGGCCGGGCATCTCCAGGTCGCACCCGGCCAGCACGCCTTCTACCGTGCTGTGCAGGCCCATCCAGTCGGACATCACCAGGCCGGTAAAGCCCCATTCATCGCGCAGCACCTGTTGCAGCAGGCGCCGGTGGTCGGCGGCGTAGATGCCGTCCAGGCGGTTGTAGCCGGTCATCACGGCCATCACGCCGGCTTCCTTGACCGCGCGCTCAAAAGGCAGCAGGTACAGCTCGCGCAGGGCCCGCTCGGGGATGTCCGAGCTCATGGTCATGCGCTGGTATTCGCTGTCGTTGCCCACGAAGTGTTTGATGGTGGCGGCCACGCCGGTGCTTTGTACGCCGCGCACATAGGCCACGCCCAGCTCGGAGCTGAGCCAGGGGTCTTCGGAATGGCATTCAAAATTGCGGCCGTTCAGCACCGTGCGGTGCAGGTTGACGGTGGGGGCCAACAGCACGCTGGCACCCTTTAACTTAGCCTCGGCCCCCAGGGCTGCACCGGTCTGTTCGATCAGCGCCGGGTTCCAGGTAGAGGCCAGGGCGATGCCGACCGGAAAGCAGGCTGTCGTGGGGCCGTCTTTAAAGACACCGCCACGCGCGCCATTGGGGCCGTCGCTGACCTTGATGGCCGGAATGCCCAGGCGCGGCACGGGTACGGTGGTCCAGAAGTCGGCCCCGGCGAGCAGGCCGACTTGCTCCTCCAGCGTCATCTGGTCGAGCAGGGATTCGATGTTCGGTGGCATGCTGTCTCTTGGTTGTTGGATTACAGGCCCAGCATGCGGCGGTTGGCGGCGGCATCGGTGCCGCTGGCGGCGAAGTCGTCAAAGGCCCGCTCGGCCACGCGGATCAGGTGGTCCTGGATGAAGGGCGCACCCTCGGCCGCGCCTTGCTCGGGGTGCTTGATGCAGCATTCCCACTCCAGCACCGCCCAGCCCCGGTAGCCGTACTGGGTGAGCTTGCTGAAGATGGCGCGAAAGTCCACCTGGCCGTCGCCCAGCGAGCGGAAGCGCCCGGCCCGGTCTTGCCATTTCTGGAAGCCGCCGTACACGCCCGTGCGGCCATTCGGGCGGAACTCTGCGTCCTTCACGTGGAAGGCCTTGATGCGGTCATGGTAGAGGTCGATGTAGGCCAGGTAGTCCAGCTGCTGCAGCACAAAGTGGCTGGGGTCATACAGCAGGCAGGCGCGCGGGTGCTGGTGCACGCGGTCCAAAAACATCTCGTAGCTGGCCCCGTCGCACAGGTCTTCGCCAGGATGCACCTCGTAGCACACGTCCACCCCGGCACCATCAAACGCGTCCAGTATCGGCAGCCAGCGCTTGGCCAATTCGTCAAACGCGGCCTCTACCAAACCGGCCGGGCGCTGCGGCCAGGGGTACAGGTAAGGCCAGGCCAGCGCACCGCTGAAGGTGGCATGCGATGTCAAACCCAGCCGCTGCGAGGCCTGGGTCGCCAGCTTGAGCTGCGCGATGGCCCAGGCCGTGCGCTCGGCCGGTTTGCCGCGCACCGCCTCGGGGGCAAAGCCGTCCATCGGCAAATCGTAGGCCGGGTGCACCGCCACCAGTTGGCCTTGCAGGTGGGTGGATAACTCGGTGATCACCAGCCCGTGCTCGGCCAGTTGGCCGGTGACCTCGTCGCAGTAGGTCTGGCTCTCGGCGGCGCGGGCCAGGTTG
>NZ_JBDTEM010000096.1:0-15925 GCF_039922535.1 Rhodoferax sp.
CTCCCACAGGTAGGGAAACAGGCGGCGCAGGGTGCGCCAATCGGAAAGCGGCGGCGCGGACGCGACCGACGTGGGCATGGAAGCCAGGGGGGCGGTTTCGCCATAGCGGCGCATGGGGGACAATCTCGTGGTTATTTTCCCAAGATTGTCCCTTATGTCCACCAATTCAAGCGCCCCCGTTGCCTTGCCCTCCGATATGGAACTGGTACTCAAGGTGATCCCCATGCCCGCCGACTGCAACGCCAGTGGCGATATTTTTGGTGGCTGGGTGATGGCGCAGGTGGATCTGGCGGGGTCGGTGATTCCGGCGCGCTACGCGCAGGGACGCATCGCCACGGTGGCGGTGAAGGAATTCATCTTTAAGCAGCCAGTGCGGCTGGGCGATATCTTGTCGTTCTACGCGTCCCTGACGCGGCTGGGACGCACCTCGGTCACGGTCAAGGTGGAGGCGTATGCCGAGCGCCTGAACATCCAGGGCCGCTACACCAAGGTGACCGAAGCCTCGCTCACCTACGTCGCCATCACCGAGCAAGGCGAGCCCCGCCCGCTTCCCGTCCATAACTGATACCGCCTCAACATTTACACGCACATGCCCCACAACACCGCCACCCTGAGCCACGAATGGTCTACCTTACAAAACAACTATGAACAAATCGAGCGCAACGCGCTGCTGGTCAAACTGGCGGCTATCGTGCTGTGTGTGGGGGGCTATGCACTGGGCGTACCCTATGAGCTGATCGGCGGCACGGCGCTGCTGTTGTGGGTGCAGGAAAGCCTGTGCCGCACCTCCCAGGCCCGCCTGGGCGAGCGCATTGTGCGGGTAGAGGCCTTGGTGAAAAATGCCGCTCCAGCCAGCAGCGCATGCCAGTTGCATACCGAGTGGCTGGCCAGCCGCAAAGGCAGCGTGGCTTTGTTGGGCGAGTACGCCGCCCATGCACTGCGGCCTACCGTGGCGTTTCCGTATGCCGTGCTCGTAGTGGTAGCGTTAGCGGCCTACTCGGGGCAGTAAGCCGCTACACAAGCACCGTTCAGCTTTTGAGTACCTTGCGGATGGTGGCGGCAAGCTCTTCGGCGACAAACTTGCCCACATAGGCATCCGCCCCCACGCTCTTCACGTGCACCTCGTTAGCCGAGCCAGACAGCGATGAGTGGATGATGACCGGCACGCCTTTGAAGCGACCGTCCTGCTTGATTTTGCGGGTCAAGGTGAAGCCGTCCATCTCAGGCATCTCTAGGTCGGTCAGCACCAGAGCTACTTTGTCCTGGATGGACTTGCCTTCGGCTGTAGCCGTTTCGGACATGGTTTGCAGGCGATCCCAGGCCTCTTTGCCGGTCTTGCACATGATAAATGGCACGCCCATGGCGACCAGACCCTGTTCGATCAGGGTGCGGGCCAACATCGAGTCGTCGGCTGCCAGCACCACCGCGCCCGGGCGCAGCTGGACCGCAGGGCCAATGCTGGCCGCATCCACATCGGGTGCCGACGGTGGCATCACATTGCGCAAAATCTGCTCCACATCCAGCACCTGGGCCAGCCGGGTATTGTCGATGTCGCCATCCAGCCGGGCAATGCTGGTGATCATGCCGCCTTGGGTGTTGGACTCGGCCGACAGCACCTGGCTCCAGTCCAGACGCACAATTTGATCCACCTCTTCGACGGCGAATGCTTGCGTGGAGCGCGCGTATTCGGTGACCATCAAGATATTCAGTCCATTTTTGGGCAGGCAACCCACAGCACCGGCCAGGTCGATCACCGGAATCACTTGGCCCCGGATATTGGTCATCCCCAGCATGTGCTTGGTGGACCCGGCGACCGCCGTGATGGTGGGCATCACCATGATCTCGCGCACCTTGAAGACGTTAATGCCGAACAGCTCGCGCTGGCTCGAATGGGCAGCCTCGCCCAGCCGAAACAGCAAAAGTTCAAACTTATTGCTGCTGGTGAGGTTGGTACGTTCGTCGACTTCTTGTTGGACTGTCGCCATGGATTTCCCCTTTGATGCACACCATTAGAACTGGATTTCAATTTTTTACAAGTTTTCACACTTGCACCCACCATAAGCCTGCACAAGGCCCAGCGGTGATCACCCTCGTGCCAGAATGTAACAGCATGCTTCACGCGCAGCCGGTGTGGCCAGTGATCACCCGCCCTTGCCTAGCAAAGCGTCTTTCAGCTTCCAGTCCGCCGGGCTGGGGCCCAGCCAAATGCGCAGCAAGGCATTGAAAAACTCGGCCTCCGGGAAAGCTTCGCCCTGCGGCTTGCCTCTGACCAGCAGCACCGTACCCACACCGGGCATCCAGTCCAGTTCAAAGGTGTCGCCAGGCAGCAGCTTTTTTTGCTCGGCAAATACCTGGCCCATGCGGTACAGGCTGGGCACCAGCTTGGACAGTTCGCCCCGGCCGGTGTTGTCCTCCACGCCCCGGGTGAACAACTTGCCTAGTTCATTGGCATCGATCTCGCGCAGCATGGTGATGCTGATGCGCTTCGGTCCCGGCATGGCCATCACGTCTTCGGGCGTGCTGGCCTTATTGGCGAGGTACAAGCCCGCGGTGTAGACCTTGAACACCGCCTTGTAGCGGATGCCCGCGCCGTTCAGTTGCAATGCCGTACCGCGCTGGTCCACGCTGTCGGCATAGGCGATGCCGGCCACGGTCGCGGCCGACACCGATGCGCTGGCGGCCAGCATGCCCAGCCAGACGGCCGCATACACGCAAAGTGACTTCATTCGAACCAACCTTTTGAAGTGGGGCATCTGCCGCCGAAACGCCTATTTTGACGTGTCTACGCAACGGTGTACAAAACAACACCGTACTGGGATGAGATGGGAGAAACCCCAGCCGCGTGTTTGCTACACTTTGCGCATGTCCATTCCACGCACGATCATTGCAGGCTGCCTCGGCCAGGGAGCCTGGTCTTGGCGCAAGCCAAATTCTGCGCGCACCTGATTGCACGGCGCTGCCGTGCGCCCCACGCCTCATCTCTTGAGGCTGAATTGACATACAGCACAGCGTGCTGTCACCCGGACCCCAGCGGCCGGGACTCTCTCACAAAGGCACTTCCGTGATGACCGAACTTGAATTCAAAAGCCTGTCCCAGGACGGGTACAACCGCATTCCCTTGATGCTGGAGGCGTTTGCCGACCTGGAAACCCCGCTCTCGCTCTACCTCAAGCTGGCGCACACCCGCAATGGCGGCGCGTACAGCTTTTTGCTGGAGTCGGTGGTGGGTGGCGAGCGCTTTGGCCGCTACAGCTTCATTGGCCTGCCAGCCCGCAGCTTCTTGCGCGCCAGTGGTTTTGGCACCGAAGCCAGGACCGAAGTGGTGCGTGATGGCGTGGTGGTCGAAACCCACCAGGGCAACCCGCTGGACTTCATCGAGGCCTACCAAAAACGCTTCAAAGTGGCGCTACGCCCCGGCCTGCCGCGTTTTTGCGGTGGCCTGGCAGGCTACTTTGGCTACGACGCGGTCCGCTACATCGAGAAAAAGCTCGAAGCCAGCTGCCCGCCCGACACCCTGGGCTGCCCCGACATCATGCTGCTGCAGTGCGAAGAGCTGGCGGTGATCGACAACCTGTCCGGCAAGCTCTACCTCATCGTCTACGCCGACCCGACCCTGCCCGAGGCCTATCCCAACGCCAAAAAGCGCCTGCGCGAGCTGAAAGAGCAGCTCAAATACTCCGTCAGCGCACCCATCGTCAAACCCAGCCAAAGCCATCCCACCGAACGCGAATTCGCCAAGGCCGATTACATCGCGGCCGTGGAACGCGCCAAGGAGCTGATTGCAGGCGGTGACTTCATGCAGGTGCAGGTGGGCCAGCGCATCAAAAAGCGCTACACCGAATCCCCCCTGTCGCTGTACCGCGCGCTGCGGGCGTTGAACCCTTCGCCCTACATGTTCTTCTACAACATGGGCGACTTCCATGTAGTGGCGGCCTCGCCCGAAATCCTGGTGCGCCAGGAATCCATGGCGGATGGCGAACAAAAGGTCACCATCCGCCCGATGGCCGGCACGCGGCCCCGCGCGTCCTCGCCCGAGCAGGACAAACTGGTCGAGGCCGAACTCATCGCCGACCCTAAAGAGCGCGCCGAACACGTGATGCTGATCGACCTGGCGCGCAACGACATCGGCCGCATCGCCAAAATCGGCACCGTCAAGGTCACCGAGGCCTTTGCGGTCGAGCGCTACAGCCATGTGATGCACATCGTCAGCAATGTCGAAGGCACGCTGCTGGACGGCATGAGCGCCATCGACGTGCTCAAAGCCACCTTCCCCGCTGGCACGCTGACCGGCGCACCCAAGGTCCACGCCATGGAGCTGATCGACCAGCTGGAGCCCACCAAGCGCGGCCTGTACGGCGGTGCCTGCGGCTACATCAGCTATGCAGGCGACATGGACGTGGCCATCACCATCCGCACCGGCATCATCAAGAACCAGACCCTGTACGTGCAAGCCGCCGCGGGGGTGGTGGCCGATTCCGTGCCCGAGCTGGAATGGAAAGAAACCGAAGCCAAGGCCCGCGCCCTGCTGCGCGCCAGCGAACTCGTTGAAGAAGGTTTGGAGTGACCATGAAACTGCTGATGATCGACAACTACGACAGCTTTACCTACAACATCGTCCAGTACTTCGGTGAACTGGGGGCCGATGTAGAAGTGGTGCGCAACGACGAAATCACGCTCGAAGAGATTGCCGCCCGCGCCCCCGACCGGCTGGTGATCTCGCCCGGCCCCTGCTCACCCAAGGAGGCGGGCATTTCGGTGGCGGCCATCCAGCACTTCGCGGGCAAGCTGCCCATCCTGGGCGTGTGCCTGGGCCACCAGGCGATTGGCGCGGCCTTTGGCGGCAGCATCATCCGGGCGCAGCAGCTGATGCACGGCAAGACCAGCGTCATCACCACCACCCAGCAAGGCGTGTTTGCCGGGCTGCCGGAACAGTTCACGGTGAACCGCTACCACTCGCTGTCCATCGAACGCAGCAGTTGCCCCGCTGAGCTGGAAATCACCGCCTGGACGGACGACGGCGAAATCATGGGCGTGCGCCACAAGACGCTGGCCATCGAGGGCGTGCAGTTCCACCCCGAGTCCATCCTTACCGAGCATGGCCACGCCATGCTGAAAAACTTCCTGGACCAGGGGGCGCGATGACGCTCGACGCGCTAGGTATCGTCCACCTGCCGCTGTTCGTCATTTCCGGCTGGCTGCTGAACCTGACCCCCGGGCCGGACGTGTTCTACATCCTCACCAACGGCCTGCGCGGCGGCTGGCGCGCGGGCGTGGTGGCGGCCTTGGGCATCGCCGCGGGCTGCTTTGTGCACATCTTTGCCGCCGCCGTGGGGGTCAGCGCGCTGATCACCGCGTCGGCCACGGCCTTCTCAGTGCTCAAGTGGCTGGGCGCGGCGTATCTGGTGTGGGTCGGCATCCAGATGCTGCGCTCACCCAAACCGGTGAACGCTACGGATTCCATAGCTGCCTGCGCAGATGGAATCAGCGCCAGCGGCCTAAAAAGCTTAAAGAAAGTTTTTCTGCAAGGCTTTTGGACCAACGCGTTGAACCCCAAGGTAGCGCTGTTTTTTCTGGCGTTTTTGCCGCAGTTCATCACCCCCGGCGCGCCGCAACCCACGCTGGCCTTCGTGCTGCTGGGCCTGCTGTTCAACCTGAACGCGGTGCCGATCAACCTGGGCTACGCCCTGCTGGCCGCCTGGGCTGCCCAGCGCATGGGCGCGGTGCGGCGTGGCATGCACTGGCTGGAACGTGGTGCGGGCGCACTGTTCGTCGGCTTTGGCATCAAACTGGCCCTGTCGGCCAAACCCTGAGAACGGAACTCCCCATGATCACCCCCCAAGAAGCCCTGCAGCGCACCATCGAACACCGCGAAATCTTCCACGACGAAATGCTGCACATCATGCGGCTCATCATGCGCGGCGACATGTCGCCGGTGATGATGGCCGCGCTGATCACCGGCCTGCGCGTGAAGAAGGAAACCATTGGCGAAATCACCGCCGCCGCGCAGGTGATGCGCGAGTACTCCACCAAGGTCCACGTGGCCGATAAAACCCACCTGGTGGACATCGTCGGCACCGGGGGTGACGGTTCGCACACCTTCAACATCTCCACCTGCTCCATGTTTGTAGCGGCCGCGGCCGGGGCCAAGGTCAGCAAGCACGGCGGGCGCAGCGTCAGCAGCAAAAGCGGCAGTGCTGACGTGCTGGAAAGCCTGGGGGTCAACATCAACCTGCCACCCGACCGTATTGCCCAGTGCATTGCCGACGTGGGCGTGGGCTTCATGTTTGCCCCTAACCACCACCCGGCCATGAAGAACGTGGCCCCGGTGCGCAAGGAGCTAGGTGTGCGCACCCTGTTCAACATCCTCGGGCCGCTGACCAACCCGGCCGACGCGCCCAACATCCTGATGGGTGTGTTCCACCCCGACCTGGTCGGCATCCAGGTGCGCGCCCTGCAGCGCCTGGGCGCCGAGCACGCACTAGTGGTCTACGGCAAAGACGGCATGGACGAAGTCAGTCTGGGTGCCGCCACCGTGGTGGGGGAGCTGAAAGACGGTGAAATCAGCGAATATGAAATCCACCCCGAAGATTTCGGCATGACCATGGCCAGCCACCGCAACCTGCGCGTCGAAACCCCCGAGCAGTCCAAAGCCATGCTGCTGGGCGTGCTGGACAACAACCACGGTGCCCCGCGCGACATCGTGATCCTGAACGCCGGGGCCACGCTGTACGCTGCCAATGTGGCGAGTTCGATGGCCGAGGGCCTGGCACTGGCGCGCCAGGCGATTGAGTCGGGTGCGGCAAAGGCAAAGCTGGCCGAATTGGTCGCGGCGGCGGCAGCTTAAAAAGTCTCCCAGTCCGACTCGTTGCCCGCCGCTTTGGGTGGCGTAATAGTGGGCTTTGGCGACGCCAGCGGCAACGGGCGTGGCCGCGCAGATGCCGCCGAAGGCTGGGCGGGGCGGGCCGCCGCCGTCGGCTTAGGCACGCGGGCCGCAGGCGCGGCGATCGGCTTAGCATGGGCCATATGGTCGTAGCGGGCCTCGCTGCCGCCCAGCTTGAACACGGCCACCACCTGTACCAGATCACGGGCTTGCGATTTCAGACTGCTGGCAGCGGCGGCCATTTCCTCGACCAGGGCGGCGTTCTGCTGCGTCGCCTGGTCCATCTGGCCCACGGCCTCGCCGACCTGCGACACGCCAGCGCTCTGGTCAGCGCTGGCGACGCTGATCTCACCCATGATCTGGGTGACCCGCCGGATCGCGCCAACCACCTCGGTCATGGTGGTACCGGCCTGGTCCACCAGGCTGCTGCCGTGCGCGACGCGCTGCACGCTGTCCGAAATCAGCGTCTTGATTTCCTTGGCGGCTTCGGCGGAGCGCCCGGCCAGGCTACGTACCTCGCTGGCCACCACCGCAAAACCCCGGCCCTGTTCGCCGGCCCGCGCCGCTTCCACGGCCGCATTCAAGGCCAGGATATTGGTCTGAAAAGCGATGCCGTCGATGACGCTGATGATGTCGGAAATCTTGTGCGAAGAGGCGTTGATGCCCTTCATCGTCTCCACCACCTGGCCGACCACTTCGCCGCCCTGCACCGCCACGGTGGAGGCCTGCTTCGCCAGCTGGTTCGCCTGGCGGGCGCTGTCGGCGTTTTGCTTCACGGTGGCGCCGAGTTGCTCCATCGAGGCGGCGGTTTGCTCCAGCGCGCTGGCCTGGCTTTCGGTGCGTGCACTCAGGTCGTTATTGCCCTGCGAAATCTCCACGCTGGCCACCGCCACGCCGTCGGCGCTGGTGCGCACCTGCAGCATCACCGCATGGATTTTCTCGACGAACTGGTTGAAGCCGGAGGCGATAGCCGCCAACTCGTCATTGCCGGTGGTGGGTACGCGCAGGGTCAGGTCGCCGTCGCCCGAGCCCACATCCTGCATCGCATCGCGCAGCACCGTCAGTCGGCCCAGCACCTTGGTCAGCAAGGCGCTGACCACGCCGACCACCACCAGCGCAATCAGCAGGCAGACCACCACCGAATACCCGACCATCGAGCGGATGCCGGCCAGCGCCTCGTCGCGGTGCAGCGCCACCAGCAGGGTCCAGTCGGTACCGGCAATTGGCGCGGCGTAGACCAGCCGGGCTTCGTCGCGGATACGCACCTCGGTCAGGCCCTTCAGCGCGGCCATGCCGGCAGAGTCCAGGCCGGGCGCGATGTCGGTTACCGGCTTGCGCAGCAGGCTCTCGTCTTCGTGCACCACGATCTTGCCGTCCTTGGCGACGATGAAGCCGTAGGTGCCAGGCGTGGGCCGGATCGAGGCGATATTGCGCGCCACCGTGTCCATCAGCACGTCGGTGCCAATGACCGCTTTGACCGCGCCGCCGTCTTTCACGGCGCTGGCGAAGGTGATCAGCAGCTTCTTGGTGGCCGCGCCTATGTAGGGGTCGGTGACGACGGGGCCGTCGGCCGCGGCGGCCTTTTTGTACCAGGGCCGCGCGGTGGGGTCGTAGTCTGCGGCACGGGTGCGCACCTCAGAGAAGATGGCTTTCTTGTCGGCGTAGCCGATATAGGCCGAGTCCACCCCGCCCGCCACCTTGGCCTGCACCAGGGATTTCAGCGGATCTTCCTCGGCGACGGCGGTCACCAGCGATGCCACCACCCGCTGGTTCTGCGCCACCCACTCGGCCACACCTTCGGCATGCGACAGTGCCAGCGCTTTGGCCTGGCTGTCCAGCGAATCCAGCGCAAACCGGCGTGCAATCTGCACATTGGTGATGGACAGCGCCAGCAGGCCCAGCAACACCAGGATGCCGGTGAGGGCGACGATTTTCCCGCGCAAGGATCTGGACAGTGACAACATAAAACCGCCTGGCTGTAGAGGGGAGGGACCGGTGCATTGCCCCGGCAATGCGAGGACAGGCGCGGGCAAAGCCTCCCCGCGCACGGGGTCAGACTCGTCCTGTTACGCCTGGCAACAAATGCTAACGTCCGCCCCAGACTTGTCCAGCGGTTTATGCGACAGTGTCAGAAATTTAAACAAAAAAGGCTGCTGGTGCAGGTGGAACCTGCGCCAGCAGCTCTTAAATCAATAGCGCTTGGCAATCCAGTGGTCGAACGAAATCTTGCCCGGGCCCTGCGCCAACAGGTACAGCAGCAGCGCCGCCCAGGTACCGTGGGTGGGGTAGGCATCGGGGTAAACGAAGAGCTGGATGGTCAGCGTCATGCCCAGCAGGCCCAGGGCCGACAGCCGCGTGGCAATGCCAAACAACAGCAGGATGGGGAAGAAATGCTCGGCGCAGGCGGCCATGGTGGCAGCCAGCTCAGGCGGTAGCAGGGGCAGCTTGTACTCTTGCTGGAACAGCGCCACGGCCGACTCCGACAGATGGGGCCTGCCCAGGTGGAACTCGCCACCGACGAGGTCTATGGCAAAGCCCTCGACCTTGGTCTGGCCGGATTTCCAGAACACGGCGGCAATCGAGAACCGGGCCAAGAAGGCGATCAAGGAATGGGGGATGCGTGTGCACAGCGCGATGAAGCGGCGCAACAAGGCGGGCGCAGGCGATGTGTCAAGGGTGGTGGTAGCCATGGGGAAGTTCTCCGGTGTGGATGCGGGTAATGAGTTGCTGGCGGATCAGCAGGGCCAGGATCGCAGGCAGGTCTAGCGTGGAGTCCGCGCCGGCGGCGGCCAGCAGGCTGCTGCCTTGCTGCAGCGCGGCCATGAACCCACCGGCGGCAGCGGAAATCTCCAAAGTATCCACCTCCAGCCCCCGGCGAAACACCAAGGCGGTTTGCGGCAGCGCAGGGTCTACGTCAGCCACCTGCAGCAGGCCCTGGTGGGCCGCCCAGAGCGACACAATAGCGAACTGCGAAGCCACCACCTGCAGCGACGGGTGTAGCTGCAGCTGTAGCTGGGCCAGTTGCTGCGGGTCGGCCAGCGCAGCCTGCAAGGCCTCGGGCGCTACAGCGGCCGCATCGGCAGCGTGGTAAGCCCGCACCCGGCACATCTCCAGCCGCGCCACGTCGGCCAGGTAGGGCACGCTGGCGGCGGGCTCGAAGCTTTCGACAAAAGCGGCAAAGTCTGCGCCGTACCAGACCATGACTCGGGTGCGCGGCGGCTGGGCCTGCACGAACAACCGGGCCATGGCCCGAAAAAATGCCTCGCCCACCAGCTCTTGCACCACCGGAAAGGTTTGGGCCAGTGCATCTACCAGCGACACCACCACGTTGTTGCGGTAGATGCCAAAGCGCTCGGCGGGGTCGGAGCCATTCCAGGCATAGAGTCCACCGGGGCAGGCCTGCGCGGGGTCCAGCAGGGCCTGGGCAAAACGGGTTTGGCTGTGGTTCATGCGATGGTCTCCGCCGCGGGCAGATAGGCTTCGGCCGCCAGCGCCTCGGCCCACAGCACGGGCCATGCGGGCACATCGTTGTCGCGCTCGACCAGGGTGGCTACCGGGCCGGTCAGGTCCAGCGTATCGGCGTACAGTTCCCACACCGCCGGGGCCACCGAACTGCCATGGCTGTCGATCAGCAGGGCATCGCCCAGGCTGTCTTGCGCGGTGGCAAAGCCCGCCAGATGGATCTCGCCCACGGCATGCAACGGCAGGGCCTGGATGTAGGCGCGTGCATCGAAGTGGTGGTTCACGCTGCTGACATACACGTTGTTGATGTCCAACAGCAGGCCGCAACCGGTGCGGCGTACCACCTCGGAAATGAATTCCGCCTCGGGCATCGTGGAGGCAGCGAATTGCACATAGGTGGCGGGGTTCTCCAGCAGCATGCGGCGCTGCAGGCGGGTCTGCACCTGGTCGATGTGGTCACACACGCGCTGCAAGGTGGCGGCGGTGTAGGGCAAGGGCAGCAGGTCGTTCAGAAACACATCGCCGTGGGTGGACCAGGCCAGGTGTTCGGAAAAAGATTGGGGGGCGTAGCGGTCGAGCAGGACGGCCAGCGCGTCCAGGTGGGCGGTGTCCAGCGGCGCATCGGCACCAATCGACAAACCCACACCGTGGATGGACAAGGGGTAACGTTCGCGGATACGGGTCAGGTAGTGGTGGGACGGGCCACCGTCCACCATGTAGTTTTCGGCATGGACTTCAAAAAACCCCAGGTCGGGTGCGGTGTCCAAAATCTCCCGGAGGTGGGCAGATTTCAGGCCAACACCCGACCGGGTGGGCAGCGACGTGCGGTGGGCAGAATGGGACATGGCAAGTCGCTTGTGAAAGGGCTGGGCTGCTTCAATGGCAGAGGAAGAACCTGCTGCCCCAGGGATACCGTGGAACTGGCTTCGCCAGGCCACTGGTATCGCCCCCTGCAAGGGGGTTGGCGAAAACACGCAGTGTGTAGCCTGGGGGTGTGCTTACATCTTGGCGGGGAAAGCCATCTTTTGCCCCATGCCGGTGGGGGAAGTAGACGACTTCATGGATTCGCAGGTACCGGCGGGCACGAACTTCCAGGAGTTAGCCTGATAGTCCATCTTGGAAGTGCCTGCACAGGTGGTGCCAGCGCCTGCGGCACAGTCGTTCTTGCCGGCCATGGCCACGCCGAAGCATTTTTCTTTTTCGTCGGCAGCCGATGCAGGGGCGGCAGCCATGGCCAATGCGGCACCGAGAGCCAGGGCCAGAACAGCGGTGGAAGCGAAGGATTTGTTGGAAGCAGTCATGAAAATCTCCAGTAAAAAGTGAACCAAGGGTTGAAGGACGGCAAGGTGTTTTGCCTTGCTGTGAAGTAGTCGGGAGGGACCCAACTTTCTTACACTGGCCATTATTTTTTTTATTTTTATGGAAAGTCAGTATGCGCCTTTCAGAACTTTTGGGTACCCCGTTGCCCCTCATCCAAGCCCCCATGGCCGGGGTACAAGGCAGTGCGCTGGCGGTAGCCGTCAGCAATGCAGGCGGCCTGGGCTCCCTGCCCGCCGCCATGCTGGGGCTGGAGGCCTTGCAGGCCGAGCTGACCCGCATCCAGGCGCAAACCACGCAGCCCTACAACGTCAACTTCTTCTGCCATGTGCCACCCCTGCCCGACCCCGCACAAGATATCCGCTGGCACACGGCGTTGGCACCGTATTACCAAGAGATGGGGCTGGAGCTGGCCAGCATCACCCCCGGCCCGGGCCGCATGCCCTTCAGCGCCGAGGCGGCCCACCTGCTGCGCGCCTTCAAGCCACCGGTGCTGAGCTTCCACTTCGGCCTGCCCAGCCCCGCATTGCTGGAGGTGGTGCGCAGTTGGGGCGCCAAGGTGCTGGCATCGGCCACCACGGTGGAAGAAGCACTGTGGCTGCAAGCGCAGGGGGTGGATGCCATCATTGCCCAGGGCCTGGAAGCAGGCGGGCACCGCGGACATTTTTTATCGGATGACCTGACCCGGCAGATGGGCACGTTTGCCCTGCTGCCGCAGATCGTGCGGGCAGTCAGTGTTCCAGTGATTGCCGCCGGGGGCATCGCCGATGCGCAAGGTGTGGCGGCGGCCATGGCCTTGGGCGCGGCGGGCGTACAAGTCGGCACGGCCTACCTGCTGTGCCCCGAGGCCACCACCAGCGCCATCCACCGGGCCGCGCTGCAAAGCGAGGCCGCGCAGCACACGGCCTTGACCAATGTGTTCACCGGACGGCCCGCGCGGGGCATCCTGAACCGGGTGATGCGTGAGCAAGGGCCGATCAGCGCCGCCGCCCCGGCCTTCCCTTTGGCCACCGCCGCCATGGCCCCGCTGCGGGCGGCTGCAGAACGTGAAGGCAGCGGAGACTTCTCGCCGCTGTGGTCGGGGCAGAACACCAGCGGCTGTCGGGCGCTGCCTGCGGCAGAGCTGACCCGGCTGCTCGCCCAGGGCTTTTAGAACGCGTTTGCGGCCCCTTAAGGGGTTAAATAAAGATACATAAAGATACAAATGTAGCTCGGTTACATGCGATTACCGAGGGCATTTACCAATGTAAAGATGCTGGTCAACACGAAAATGTAACCGCTTACATTGCACAAAAACATCCCACGCAAGTAGGCAAAAATCCGGCCAGACCTACAGAACCCGACACTGGCACACCCCACACAGGGATGGACTTGGCGGCACAACAGCCGGGCCATCCCTGTGGCTTCACACCCCGTTGGAGACACCATGCATTACGACTTACCCACCTACCGACGCAGAGGCCTGGCGGCGCTGTGCAGTGCCGCCTTGCTTGCAGGATGTGGAGGCGGCTCCAATCCGGCGGCGCTGACCGACATGCAGGCCAAGGCCGCCCCACCGACCACCCTGCCCCAGTACCCCGACTGGCCGCACATCACCAGTGACCTGCCTAGCAGCCCGGAGCTGGAAGCCCGCATCAAAGCCATAGTGGACGGCATGAGCCTGGCCGAAAAAGTGGGCCAGATGACGCAACCCGAAATCAAGAGCATCACGCCCGCCCAGGTGCGCCAGTTCTACATCGGCTCGGTGCTCAACGGCGGCGGCTCCTGGCCGCAAAACAACAAGCACGCGCTCTCCAGCGACTGGGTCAAGCTGGCCGACGACTACTGGATGGCCTCCATGTCCACCGACTCCAAGGTGAAGATCCCGGTCATCTGGGGCACCGATGCGGTGCACGGCCACGGCAATGTGTATGGCGCAACGCTGTTCCCGCACAACATCGGCCTGGGTGCCGCCAACGACCCGGCACTGGTGCGGCGCATTGGCCAGGCCGTTGCCACCCAAGTGGCCTCCACCGGCATCGACTGGAGCTTCGCACCCACCCTGGCGGTGGTGCGCGACGACCGCTGGGGACGTACCTACGAAGGCTATTCGGAAGACCCGCTGATCGTCAGCAAATACGGCTACGAGATGATCAAGGGCCTGCAGGGTGACTTCGCCCGACCGTCCACCGTGATCGCCACCGCCAAGCACTTCATGGGCGATGGCGGCACGGACCAGGGCAAAGACCAGGGTGTAAACATGTCGAGCAAAAACGACATGGTCAACATCCACGGCCAGGGCTACTACACCGCGCTGGGCGCAGGTGCGCAGACGGTGATGGCCTCGTTCAACAGCTGGACCAACGAAGACCTGGGTATCAACATTGGAAAGATGCATGGCAGCAAAGAAATGCTGACCGATGTGCTGAAAACCAAGATCGGCTTTGACGGCTTTGTGATTGGCGACTGGAACGGCCACGGCCAGGTGCCCGGCTGTAGCGATGCCAGTTGTGCCCAGGCCATCAACGCCGGGGTGGACATGATCATGGTGCCCGACCAATGGCAGGGCTTTATTGCCAACACCATGGCCCAGGTGCAAGACGGCACCATCCCCATGACCCGCATCGACGATGCCGTGACCCGCATCCTGCGGGTGAAGATGCGTGCAGGCATCTTCACCGCCAAGCGCCCACTGGAACGCCTGAACGCCGGGGATGCAGCCCAACTGCAGCACCGCGTGCTGGCCCGCGAGGCGGTGCGCAAATCAATGGTATTGCTGAAGAACAACAACAACCTGCTGCCCCTGGTGCGCGGCCAAAAAGTGCTGGTGGTGGGTAAATCTGCTGACAACCTGTCCAACCAGACCGGCGGGTGGTCGCTCACCTGGCAAGGCACCTCCAATACCAACGCCGACTTTCCCAATGCCGACAGTATTCTGGCCGGTATCCAGGCCGCCACGGGTGCCGCCAACGTCACTTACAGCGCCACCGGTGCGGGCGTCAACGTGGCCGACTTCAAAGCCGTGATTGCCGTGATCGGCGAAACACCGTATGCCGAGGGCGTGGGCGACATCGGCAAAACCGGCACCCTGGAGCACGCGCGCCGCTACCCCGAAGACCTGGCCGTGCTGAATGCCGTCAGCGGCAAAGGCGTGCCCGTAGTGACCGTACTGGTGACTGGCCGCCCGGTGCTGGTAAACAAGGAAATCAACCGCTCGGACGCGTTCATGGTGGCCTGGCTGCCCGGCACCGAAGGCAAGGGTGTGGGCGATGTGCTCTACCGCACCTACAACGGCAAGGTCAACTTTGATACCGTGGGCAAGCTGTCGTTCTCCTGGCCCAAATCAGGCTGCCAGACCCCGTTGAACGTCGGCGATGCCGCCTACGACCCGCTGTTTGCCTACGGCTACGGCATGCGCTACGCCGACCAGAAAAACCTGGCCCCGCTGGACGAGACCGTGCCCACCCTGGGATGCGGACAAACCGCCGGGGGCGGCACTACCGCGGTAGACCTGGAAATCTTCAACTCCACCGACCAGGCCCCGTTTGCGCTAGGCATCGGCTCGCCCGAGAATTGGGCTGGCACCGCGCTGGGCTCGGACCTGAACGCCGTGATCGCCCAGGCCACCATCAAGGCCGAAACCACCCAGGTGAACGTGCAGCAAGACGGCAAAAAAATCACCTGGACGGGCACCGGCCAGTTCTATGCGCAGCAGCCCGGCACCAGTGACCAGCAAAGCTACCTCAACTCGGACTCGGCGCTGGTGTTTGACACCATCGTGCACCAGGTGCCCGAGGGCCTGGTCAAGGTGCGCATCGATTGCAGCTACCCCTGCATCGGCGAACTGGACGGCACCACGCTATTCAGCACCCTGGCGCTCAACACCAAACGCACCGTCAAGCTGCCGCTGAGCTGCTTTGCTGCCAAGGGCACCGACTTTGCCACCATCAACACGCCGTTCCTGGTGTACACCGAGAAAGCCTTTACCGCTTCGTTTGCCCACATCCGCTGGGTGCCGGGTGCCGCCAAGGATGCCGACGCGGTGGCCTGCGACACCCTGGTGCCACCCACCGCCGCCCTGCCCACGCCCAAACCAGCCCCCACTTACACCGTGTTCAACAACGGCCTGGTGTCTGATGGTTTCAAGGCCAACACCTATTCCACCAACAATGTGCACACCAGCTTCAGTGTTTTGTCCACCGGGGAGCTGGCGCTGAACTTTGCGGCCGACGGGGCCGATGGCCTGCTCTTCTTCAACGACAGCGCCGCCATCAACCTGGTGAACTT